>DGSY01000080.1 GCA_002394125.1 Ruminococcus sp. UBA4350 | reverse complement strand
AACCAGCCGCCGCTTGCCTCATGCAGCGGACGCCAGAGGATCGGGATGCCCGCAGCGCCCATCTGATTGATGAGCTTTGCGATTGCGGCAATATCGGCGTCGATGAGCGCCTTGCCCTCGGGATCTTTGCCGTTCATCACAGCGGCAATGTCGAAGTCGGTGTTTGAGGTGGAGAAGCCCTGCCACCAGCGCGGATTGCCGCTGCTGTCCGTGCCGTCCTTGAGATATTTATCGGGGCAGTTCCAGTGCCAGCAGAAGGTCACGATGCCGCCCTGCTCGTGGAATTTCTTTGCCGTATCGACCGAGAAGCCCTTTGCACCGCGGGCAGTACGCGCCGGTGCATAGTCCATGAAGTCAAGGCCGCAGATCGCGGGATATTTTCCGGTGACCTGATAGATCGACTTGAATTCATTGCCTTCCATGCCGTAATCGCAGACCTGTCCGGCCAAAGTGTATTTGCCGTAGCTCCCGCAGAGATAGGAGAACAGCTTTTTCGCATTCGCATCCGCATTCGGATTGATGAGCTGATCCGAAACCTTGTATACATCGTTTGAGATGCCTGCATCCGGCTCTACCCTGATCTGATCCAGCAAGATCCACCCCCATGATTTCGAGACCGTGATCTCATGCTTTCCCGCTTTCATCATGACGCCCTTGAGCGCTGCATCCGTAAAGCCTTCGCTTGCGCTGTCAAAGGTGCCGACGGACTGTCCGTCCACGGAAACATTGTTCGTCTTTTTGCCGCCGATGCCCTTTGCGGTCAGCGTCAGCTTATAGATCCCGTCAGACGGCACCTCAACGGAAAATGTGACCGTATCGGTATCGTCCGCGAAATTGCCGACTGCCTTGCCGCCGGAGGCATCCGCATCCGCCTTGACGGCATTCGCGCCGCCGAGCTTTGCATTCTCCGCTTCATAGACCGACGCATCGGCCAAAGGCGTATCCGGCACATCCGGTTCCGCGCTGCCGCCGGAGACCTGCCGCTTCAGGAGCGTCAGATCCGCAGAGGTGACCTTGCCGTCCGCATTGAGATCGGCGGCCTCCGCCTGCTCCTTGCCGAGAGGCGATTCCGTCAGCAGATGCTTTTGCAGCAGAACGATATCCGCCCGGCTGACGCTGCCGTCGCCGTCCAGATCGCCGCCGAGCGCACTCTCCGGCAGGGATGCATTCTGATAGACGGTATCGAACATGGTCTCCGCCCAGAATTTCCGCATCTGCTCATAGCCGTCGCCGCTCGGATGCACGCCGTCGGAGCTGAGATAATCCGGATGCTCCGTGAAGAATTTCTCAAAGTCCGGCCCCTTGACGATCTTGTCGCCGTATTCGCTGTAAAGCTGCTGAATCTTCTTGTTATAGATCGGCACATTCGGTGCGACCGAGCTGTTTGTCGAGCCGGGGATCGTCGGCAGGACAGGAATCTTGCCGAGCTTCAGCACCGCGTCGATCATGTATTTCGTATTCGCATAATAGGTATCGGCATTGTTCGGATTGCCCCAGCAGTCATTCGTGCCGTAGGCAATACTGACGAACCGCACGGGACTGTCCTTCAGCCAGCTGTCGATGGATGCCTTGCCGTGAGCGCTGGTGATGCCGCCGATGCCGCCGTTCTGTGCAGCGGGCTGATAGCGTTCATCCATTGAATGAATATTTGTCGCAAAGCTGGTGCCCCAGCTGATGACCATGCCGCCCGCAGTGATCGAATCACCGAGGAAGAGCCAGCTGTCGTATACGCCGTTCGATGCGTCGTGGATATCGAGATTGAGCTTGACGCTGGTGTCGGCCTTTGTCACGCGCATCCGGATCCAGTTACAGCCGGCCATATCGACCAGATGCTGCCGCGAGCTGAGACCGTTTCCTGTGACGGTGACAGCGGTCTCCCAGCCGTCGGTCGGATAGCTGCCGCCCGCAGCCTTGTTGACCTCCAGCACATAATCGACCGGCTCCGCCGCACGGCTGACATATTCGCCGAGATTGTCGTAGGTGCTGTCGTTATACCAGACAGCGAGCACCTTTTTGCGCTGTGATGCCGGAACACCGGAGAGGTCATAGGCGAGATAATCGGGCGCAGACGACTGCCATGAGGTGTAGTATACGGCATCCGTCGAATCGGAAGCTCTGCCGCCGCCGGAATATGCCGGAACGCCGCGGCTGATGATCGGATTCGGCTGCATGGCTGCCGCAGCAGAGGCCGTGACTGAATAGTTTTCTGTCTGCATCGGCAGCACCGGGCAGGCGGCGCCGAGCATTAGACAGGCGAGGATTCCCGCAAGCATTTTCTTCATGATAACCCATTCCTTTCTGTATCCGCATTCGCGGTTCTATTTTTATTATAAATGAATTCGCATACGAAAGTCAATGACATTTTGTTGCATAAACTTGACATTTCCCCTACCGAACGGCAGTGCCGGCCTCCGAATCAGCGCTTTTTTGTCTCAGGCCGCTGAATTGTTTCCTTTCGTCTCATTGTCACCGCAGGGTGCGAGGGGGAACCACAAGAGAAGGAAGAGACAAGCGCCGCGATGCGGCTTAGTCTCTCCCCTCTCTTAAGGTTCCCCATCGCGCTCCCCTTCCTTATCTCTCCTCTCTCCAAGTTCCGCCGGCAGTGCCGGAGCCGGATTCTAAAGTTCTCCGAACACTTATAAAAGCAGAATAAGATTTCCCCAGACCGTAAAATAGGCGCGATCAGCGCCGTAACAGCGACGAACCTGATATGCTCCGCGAAACCATGCCGTAGGGAAACGGCAGTCGGCCCTGCCGACAAGATTTTGTAAAAACGGCTTGCATTTTTCCGTCCTTTCTGGTATAATATACCTGTATGGCTATTCGGCCTTCACGAATTCCCCGATACCATGAAAAAAGGAGAACAAAAATATGGATGATCCGAAGAATCTGGAATCGCAGCTTTTAGGCGATATGACATATGACGACCCGCGCAAATATCAGCAGAAGCCCGCACAGCCGGCCAATCTGCCGCAGGTCGATGCCGCTGCTCTGCTCGGCGAGGAGGAGGTCTATACCCCGCAGCAGTCCGCTGCAAAGGGTGCGCTCCCGCAGGTCGATGCTGCCGCCCTGCTCGGCGATATGAGCGCCGAAGCACCGCGTCCGGCGCAGCCGCAGATGCACTATCAGGAGCTGACCGAGGAGCAGGTCGCGATCCTCCAGCAGCAGCGCGCCGCAAAAGGTCTCCCGCCCTACACTCCCGACGAGATCGCCGAGCTGAAGGCGGAATTCATCGAGCGTCAGCGCCAGCAGGCAATGGAAGCTGCAATGGCTGCGCAGGCTGCACAGCAGCAGGCCGCTGCCGCCGCATTGCTCGCCGAGCCGGAGGACTACTCTCAGCCGGAGAAAAAGCCGCAGCATGAAGCGCTCCCGCAGGTCGATGCGAGCGCACTGCTCGAAGAACCCGCACCGGAGCCTGAGCGCAGAGTCGTTTTCAATCAGGAGGATCTTGAGGCCGCAAAGAAAGCCGCTGCAAAGCGTGCCAGCGAAAGCCTGAAGGAAGTCCCCGACAAGACCGCTGAGCAGCAGAAGCGTGACCGCGAAGCAATGGCAAGGCTCCGGCAGCAGCAGCAGGATGATCTCGCACAGGCCGGCTTCATGGTCTCGATCATCCTGACCGTCATGGGCGTGATCGCGGGCATCTGCACACTGATGTTCTCGATCGGCGCATATTCCAATCCGGAGGACGCTTCCGGCGTATTCAATTTCTTTGACAAATGCTATCTGGGCGCAGGCGTTCTCCTGATCCTGCTCTCAATCACGATCGTGACCCGCGTGAAGAAGCTCAAGGGCTTTACCTCGTTCATGTTCATCCTGACGCCGATCATACTGATCGTGCCGGGCATTGTACTGCTGCTGCATCAGAAAAAGGATGCCGAGGGCGGCGGAATGTCAGTCGCCTGCTATGTCATCGCAGTGGTGCTGTGCATCATCGTGACATTCGTCATGTCCACGAGCGACAAGATCAACGCATATTATGCCAAGAGCGACATCATCTACGACTGAGCTTTTGCTCTCCCCGATCGCATACATCCGCACCGGCTTCACCGAAAAATTCGGACTGCCGCGGCAGGGCGGACTGGCCCCCGCAGTCAGGGGCGAGATCGTCTTTGTACCGGAATACAGCCGGAGCGAAGCCGTGCGCGGCCTGACCGCCTTTTCGCACATCTGGCTGATCTGGGGCTTTCACGCCGCACAGAAGCCGGCCGGAAAGGGCTGGTCTGCGACGGTGCGTCCCCCGCGGCTCGGCGGCAATACGAGAGTCGGTGTCTTTGCGACGCGCTCCCCGTTCCGGCCGAATCCGCTCGGGCTCTCCTGCGTGAAGCTGGAGGCGGTCTTTCCGGATGCGCCGCAGGTCAGACTGCTGGTCTCCGGTGTCGATCTGCTCGACGGAACCCCGATCTATGACATCAAGCCCTATATCCCCGCGGCCGATGCCGTACCGGATGCATCCGGAGGCTATACCGCTGAGACCGTGAAGCATCTGCTGGATGTGCAGATCCCCGCGCCGCTGCTCGCACAGCTGCCGGAAAGCATTCATGAAGCGGTATACGAAATTCTCCGGCTTGATCCGCGTCCGGGCTATGCCGATGATCCGGCGCGGATCTACGGCGTCAGCTATGCCGGATTCGATATCCGGTTCACTGTTTCAGCGAATCAGTTAAATGTCTGTGAAATTATCCCGAACAAATCCTGAAAGGAGTCTTACCAATGGCCAAGCTGTACAAATCCGGCGAGGATTATCTCGAAGCGATCCTGATGCTGCATATCGAGAGCAACTATGTCCGTGCAGTGGATATCGCGCATGAGCTGGAGGTCTCCAAGCCGAGCGTCAGCCGCGCAATGGGCATTCTGCGCGACGGCGGCTTCATCCGCATCGCCGAGGACGGCAATATCACACTGACCGACAGCGGCACAGAGGTCGCAGAGCGGATCTACGAGCGGCACCGTGTTCTGTCGCAGTGGCTCATCGACATCGGCGTGCCGGAGGAGATCGCGGCCGAGGACGCCTGCAAGCTGGAGCATGATATCAGCGCGCAGTCCTTTGAGGCACTGAAGGCGCATCTGCGCAAGTCACATCCGATGGTTCTGGAAAAAGCCGATATCTGATAAAGAAAGAGAACAAAAAAAGGAGCAGACATGAATCTCAATGCATTTTTCCGCAGCACCCGTTTCCGCGTGCTGCTCTGCGTATTGGCACTGCTCACCGGCATCATGCTCTATGCGCTGAAATCCGGTGCGCAGACCGATTATCTCACGCGCCTGCTGAACGGCATCATCAGTCCGGTGCGGAAGCTCTCCTCGGCGGTCTCCGGCGAGGTCAATGAGAAGCTCGACACCTATTTTGAATCCAAGGCGTACCGCGATGAAAATGCGCGGCTGCGCGGCGAGATCGCAAGGCTGAATGAGCAGCTCATCGGCTATGACGATGCAATGGACGAGCTGGAAGCCCTGCGCGATCAGCTCGGCATCAAGGAGAAAAACGCGGACTTCGTTCTCTCGGAGCCCTGCAAGGTGCTGATGCCGGTCACGAACGATCCGGCACGCGGGTTCCTGATCGACTGCGGCGAGGATGACGGCATCACGCTGAATGCGCCGGTCATCTGCTCGGACGGTCTGATCGGCGTGGTCACAGAGCTGAATCCGAGCTATGCGACCGTGACAACGCTGCTTTCGCCGGAGCTTTCGATCGGCGCGGTGCTGCTCCAGACCGGAGACAGCGGCATCGTCGAGGGCGATCTGCGGAATGCCGTTTCCAATCAGACAAAAATGCTCTATCTCGACAAGAACAGCTCCGCAAAGGAGGGCGATCTTGTCATGACAGCCGGAACGACCGGACTGTTTCCCTACGGCCTGCCGATCGGCAATGTGCAGGAGGTAAAGCTGGAGGATTCCGGCCTGACGAAATATGCGATGCTTGCACCTTCGGTCGATTTTTCGAGTCTGAAATCCGTGAATGTGCTGCTGGATTTCAAGGGAAAGGGTGAGACCTTCGGTGAAAAGTAAGCAGCAGAAGCCGCGCCGGAAAAGCCGGACACGCGCAGAGCAGCGGACGATCCGCCGGAACTTCATCCGGAAAACGCTCAGTCTGGTGATCCTGCTGCTCTGTATTTTTCCGATGCTCGGCGGCGGGATGCAGCCGATGTGCGTGATCCCGGCGGCGCTCTGCATCAGCATGAATGAGGATATGTATTTCTGCATGGCGGCGGGCGTGATCGGCGGCTTCGGCATGGATCTTGCCTGCGGAACGCCGCTCGGCGCGAACGCGATCTTTCTGGTGATTGTGAGCTGCGCGGTCTGCCTGCTGTTTGAGGAGATTCTGCGGCGCTCATTTCTGCATTATATCCTGCTGACGGCGGCGGCGGTCTTTGCGCAGGCGGGGCTGACCTATCTGTTCCGGACGGTGATCTTCCGGACGGCGGGCAGAGAGGTGCTGTGGGAGCGGTATCTGCTGCCCTCGGCGCTCTGGACGCTGGCGGCGGCGGTCGTGATCTGGCTGCTGTATCTGCCGCTCTCGCGCCTGCTGACGAAGCGAGTGCGTTCGATGGATGCCGCAGCGATCCGCCGTGACCTCTAGTCGGCGCGGAGCCCGCGCTGGCGTTTCCCTTCGGCGTGATTTCGCAGAGCATATCAGTTTTGTCGCTGTTACGGCACTGATCGTGCCTATTTTATGTTCTGGCTTTCATTTTATTCTGCATCCATACGCGTATGGAGAACTTTAGAAATTGCCGGCGGGGGCTCCCCGCGCAAAAAAGGAGAATCCTATGCAATACCGCAATCCTGTAATATCCGGTTTCTATCCCGATCCGAGCATCTGCCGGGTCGGGAATACTTTCTATCTGGTTTGCAGCTCATTCCAGTTTTTCCCCGGCGTACCGCTCTTCGAGAGCCGCGACCTCATCAACTGGACGCAGACCGGCCATGTGCTGACGCGGGATTCCCAGCTCCCGCTGAAGGGCGCCGATTCCGTCGGCGGGATCTATGCCCCGACGATCCGGCATCATGACGGCAGATTCTATATGGTCACGACGAATGTCACCGGCGGCGGCCATTTCTATGTATGGACGGATGATATTCACGGCGAATGGTCAGAGCCGGTATGGGTTCATCAGGAGGGCATTGATCCCTCGCTGTTCTTCGAGGAAGGCAGAATGTATTTCATGAGCAACGGCAGCGATGCGCAGGGCAGCTGCTTTTTGCAGTGCGAGATCGAGCCGGAGACCGGAAAGCCCCTCACGGAGACAAGGTGCATCTGGCGCGGCACGGGCGGACGCTTCCTCGAAAGCCCGCATCTCTATCATATCGGGAAATATTATTATCTCATGGCATCCGAGGGCGGCACGGAATACGGCCACATGGTCGTCTATGCCCGCGGCACATCGCCCTACGGCCCGTTTGAAGCATATGCGGGGAATCCGGTGCTGACGAACCGCAACTGCGGCGGCTATCTTTTGCAGGGCTGCGGCCACGCCGATCTCGTCGATGATCCGGAGGGGAACTGGTGGATGGTGCATCTCGGATTCCGGCAGATCCACCCGTGGATGATGTTCCACACGACCGGACGGGAGGTCAGTCTGGTGCCGGTGCAGTTCGGTGCGGACGGCTGGTTCACCGCCGGCGAAAACGGCACGGCGCGTCTTGTGATGCAGACCGGCCGCATTCCGGATACCGTAAAGCAGACGCAGCGGACGCGGTTCACCTTTGCAGATACCCTCCCCGGCAGAGAATGGGTATGGCTGCAAAATCCGCACAGGGCGCATTACCGGCTCTCCGCAGAGCGGTTCAGCTTGCAGGGAACGCCGGTGCCGCTCAGCTCCGGGGCGGATTCCCCGACATGGATCGGCATCCGGCAGAAGGAGACCGCATTCTCGCTCTCGGTGACGGTCAGCCTGTCCGGAGAGGAAGCCGGCGTGACGGCATATATGACCCGCACACAGCATTATGATCTCTGCATCCGGAAAACGGCATCCGGCGAATACAATGTTCTGCGGCGGGCGCAGCTCGGCACGATCGTCCACGAGGAGCCCGTGCTGGCGGTTCCGGCCGGAACGGAATCCGTCACGCTGCATCTGGACGGCGAACCGTTGGTCTACAAATTCGCGGCGGAAATCGCCGGCATACGGCATGATCTCGGCGCACTGGAATCGAAATATATCTCTACGGAGACAGCGGGCAATTTCACGGGCGTGATGCTGGGACTTTTCGCGGTATCCGCATCCGGCTCCGGCGAATGGACGGATTTTTCGGATTTCACACTGGTGAACGAATTGCCGGCGGACTGACGGCTGCGCCTGAATATATAAATAAACTAAAAACGCCCCTTGCATATTTCTATAAAATCGTGTATACTGTAAGCAGAAGCATTCCGCCTGAAGCACGGCACAGAGAAAGGGAGCGATACGATGCAATACCGCAGATTACGCAACGGAAAAAAGGTATCCGTTCTGGGATACGGATGTATGCGTTTTACGAAGAACGCCGGCCGCATTGATCTGCCGAAGGCGGAGCGCGAGATCCTCGCCGCGATCCGTTACGGCGTGAACTATTTCGATACCGCCTATATCTATCCGGGCAGCGAAGCAGCGCTCGGCGAGATCCTTGCGCGGAACCACTGCCGCGAAAAGGTCATGATCGCGACAAAGCTGCCGTATTATCTGGTGAAATCGCCGGCGATGATCGACCGCTTTTTCAATGAGGAGCTTTCGCGCCTGCAAACGGATTATATCGACTGCTACCTGATGCATATGCTCAGCGATGTCAAATCGTGGGAGCGCATGAAGGGCTACGGCATTGAGAAATGGATCGCCGCACGGAAAAAAGAGGGCAGCATCCGGCAGATCGGCTTCTCATTCCACGGCGATACCGACACCTTTATCGAGCTGCTCGATGCCTATGACTGGGACTTCTGCCAGATTCAGTACAACTATCTCGATGAGCATACGCAGGCGGGCAGACGCGGCCTGCAATATGCCGCGAAAAAGGGCATTCCGGTCATCATCATGGAGCCGCTGCGCGGCGGCAGACTTGTGACGCAGCTTCCGGCGCAGGCGAAAAAGGCGATCGCAGATTATCCGGAGAAGCGTTCGGCGGCGGCATGGGCGCTGCGCTGGCTCTGGGATCAGCCGGAGGTCACGGTCGTGCTTTCCGGCATGAATTCCATGGAGATGCTGCGGGACAATGTGCGGACGGCGATTCACTCCGAGGCCGGCTGCTTTACAGAGGATGAACGAAAGCTCATCCGGGAGGTACGCAGTGCGATCCGGAAAAGCGCGAAGGTCGGCTGCACCGGATGCAGCTACTGTATGCCGTGTCCGCAGGGCGTAGACATCCCGACCGCATTCAGCTGCTATAACAAAATGTTTCTGGAGAAGAAGAAAAACTCCGTCCGGCGGGAATATTTTCAGGTCACATCGTTCAAGAAGGATCGCAGCGACATGACAAAATGCATCGGCTGCGGCAAATGCGAGCGGCACTGTCCGCAGCATATTGAGATCCGGAAGGAACTGAAAAATGCCGAGAAAGCACTGCTTCCGGCGCCGGTCAAGCTCATCATGAGCATCGCGAACAAAATCGCGAATCACTGATCCGCGGGCAGAGCCGGAGCCACTTGCTATTATTCCGGAAATAAAAAGTCGATAAACCGGAGTTTGGCGGTTCGATTGCTGAAAACGAAAAGAAGCGCTGCACAAAACCGTGCAGCGCTTCTCTGATACGCGGGAAAATTATTTCTTGTTGAGTGCAACGAGCTGATCTCTGATCTCGGTGAGCAGGACTTCTTCCTTCGGAGGCTCCGCAGGCTTCTCCTCTTCCTTCTTCTTGCCGAGCTCCATAGCCTTGTTGACAGCCTTGAGCATGATGAACAGGATCAGTGCAATGATGAGGAAATTGACGACAGACGAAATGAATGCGCCGTAACCGAAATCAACGCCGCGGATCGTGAACTTGCCGCCGATCTGCACGCCGTCCTCGCCGGCACCGCCGGTACAGACTGCGATGAGCGGATTGATGAAGTTCTCGGTCAGCGAGGTAACGATGTTCTGGAATGCGCCGCCGATGATCACACCGATTGCCATGTCCATGACATTGCCCTTGAGTGCAAATTCCTTAAATTCTTTCAGAAAACCCATGATGTATACTTCCTTTCTTTTGCGGCATGACTCCGCATTGATATATCTCTATTATAACATATCAGCGATAAAAATGCATTTGTGAGTATTTACGAAATTAAGCATCTTTTTTCACCTATTTTTCACAATGATTTCCATGTGCCGGAGAATGCCGCGGGCGGGACGGCAATTTTCATTAGCATTCCCAATCCGGATGCCGTGTTTTTGGCATTCCTGACAAAGTTTGAAACGACGGTTTCCATTTTCAAATATCCTATGGTATAATATTGATGTCCCAAC
>DGSY01000143.1 GCA_002394125.1 Ruminococcus sp. UBA4350 | reverse complement strand
ATCTGTCAGGATACCGGCATGGCGGTCATTTTCATGCAGATCGGTCAGGATGTGCATATCACCGGCGGCGATTTGCGCGAAGCCGTCAATCAGGGCGTCGCGGCAGGCTATCTGGAGGGCTATCTCCGCTGCTCGGTCGTCAGCGATCCGCTGGAGCGCGTCAATACCAATAACAATACGCCGGCCGTTCTGCATCTGGATATCGTGCCGGGCGATAAAGTAAAGATTGATGTTTGTCCGAAGGGCTTCGGCAGCGAAAATATGAGCGCTCTGAAAATGTTTACGCCTGCTGCATCGAAAGCGGATATCGTCGGATTCGTGCGGGATACTGCCGCAAAGGCCGGAAGCAATCCATGTCCGCCGATGGTGATCGGCGTCGGAATCGGCGGCGATTTTGAGCAGTGCGCATATCTGGCGAAAAAGGCGCTTTGCCGCGATGTTTCGATTCGCAATCCGAAGCCGCTTTATGCGGAGCTTGAAACAGAAATGCTGGAAGCCGTGAACCGTCTCGGCATCGGACCGCAGGGCTTCGGCGGGACTGTGACGGCGCTTGCTGTGAACATTGAGCAGGCACCGACGCATATTGCCGGCCTGCCGGTTTCAGTCAATATCGGATGTCATGTCACGCGCCATGCGAGCGCGGTGCTTTGAGTCTATCACGCATCTCGCTTAAAACAAGCGTATTTTCTTGCCATTTGTGTAAAGTTATGCTTATGGCTTGACAAATCGTGTTGAATATGGTATAATATGACTATGAACATATGGCGCAAGGGAGGGCTTACCAATGGGAGCAGAAAATGATCGGATCCGGCTGACTGCGGAAAATGCAGAGGTGCTGATCGCGATGCTGGAGCATAAAAAGCTGAAATATGCGGTCGATGAGCGTTCAGACAGCCGCACGCATATCCGCATTCACTTTACCGGAGAGGATCTGCCGATGACACTGCACATCATTCTGCGCGCCGACAAACAGATCTGCTCGGTGTTCTCACTGATGCCGTTCAAGATCTGTGAGGAAATGCGGAATGACGCCGCGATTGCCGTGACAGCGGCAAATCACGGCCTGATCGACGGCTCCTTTGACATGGATATGTATACCGGTGAGATCCGCTTCCGCCTGACAAGCTGCTATATCGGCACAGTCCTGACAGAAGAGCTGTTTGCATATCTGATGTTCGTTTCTGCGCGGACAGTCGATCATTACAATGACCGCTTTGAAGCACTCAATAACGGCACGATGTCGCTGGAACAGTTCCTTGATCTGGATGCTGAAGATGAACGCCGGTGATCGGAGGATAAAATGCGGAAGTATCTGACAGAATATCTTCGGGATCTGGAAGCGCTGCTCAGCTCTGACAAAGAGATCGACTATGAGGAGCTGATGCGTTCACATCTGACGATGATCGGATTTATGCAGCATGAAAGGCTGATCCATTTCCTTGTGACGATCCTGTTTGCGCTGGGCTTTTTCATTACGCTGGGGATCTATCTGCTCGGTGAAATGGTGATGCTGCTGCCGCTGCTCCTTCTGATCCTCGGACTGCTCGTTCCCTATATCGCACACTATTATTTCCTTGAAAATTCCGTGCAGAAGATGTATCATCTGCACGACGAGATCAATGCGCGCCGGATAAAACAGAAAGATCAGGCCGCATCCTGAACACAGAAAGGCAGGTAATCATGGAGCTTTACCGTCCGCTCAGTGCAGAAGAATACCGCGCTGTTGAAGAAAAGGGCTTTACGGGCTTTCCGCCGCGTTCGGAGGAGCAGCCGCTGTTCACAGCGCTGCTCTCTGAGGAGGGTGCAACACAGATCGCGCGGCATATGCGCATTGCAAAGACCGCGGAGAATCTGATTTATGTTGTATCGTTTTTGGTCGATGATGCGTATATCCGGCAGTTTCCGGTACAGCACGTGAATGAACGGAACCGCCGCGCACTCTGGATTCCGGCAGATGAGGTCGATATCCTGAATCAGCATCTGATCGGCAAAATTCGTCTGATCGCAAGCTATCAGATCGACCGCTCTGACGGCGAGGTTTTCTTTGCGTGACGAAACAACAGGCTATGAAAACAGAACAGGCGGATACTTCACGAATGAGGTATCCGCCTGTTTTCGTATTTTTCTCTGTATGCTTCGCTCACTATGAACAATCGCTTTGCACCGTGTTCCTGCGCCCATTTCATAGCCGCTTTGAACACAAGACTGCCTGCGCCTTTATGGGGAAGCTCCTTGTTTGAAACCAGCTTGCAGTTCTCCCAGGTATCGCCCTCCATTGGCATTGACATACAGCAGGCAAGCGGAATGTCGTTCTCGACAGCAAAGAAGATCATCGCACCGTTACGGAGTTCCTCGTCTATCTTATCAAATGTTTCGAGATCATGCGGTTCCAGCTTTCCGAAATATGTCACGATCCAGTCTGTGTTGAAGTCGATAAATGCCTGCCTGTATTTATCTTCAAATTGAACCAGTTCCATCGCTTATAATTCCTCTTTCACAAACTCCGCAAGCGCCCTGATCGTCTCCTCATTCCTGCGGTAATATGTCCACTTTCCGTGGCGCTCGGAGAGAAGAAGGCCGGCTCTCTGCAAGGTGTCGAGGTAGTTCGATACCGTAGAAGGGGAGAGGTTCGCTTTCGCCTGGATACTGCTCACGCAGACACCGCCTTTCAGGTCAACCGGCTCACTCAGGCAGCAAAGCGGATGATATATTTTTTTCGTATCCATTGCACTTTTCGCTTGAATATGATATAATAGTATATATTCACTGCGGGGGCTTTACCGCCTTGATGCGCAGCAGCGCCGATATGAGGAGCTCACCCAGAAGATAACAGCTGATGATCTCTCCCGCTGCAACAAACATCGCCAGTACCGGCAATGCGCCCTTGACACCGTATGCATAGCGCAGCACAAACGGCACGATCACTGTGTTTGCCGCGATCGGCGGCAGCGGAACGAGCCAGCGGTTCTTTCGCAGCAGCAGACTTCCGGCCGCTCCGATCAGCGTTGCAATGCTGCCGAATATGATATCCGGTACGGCCGCGCCCCCGAACAGATTTGCAATGATGCATCCGACAAACAGTCCCGGCACCGCCGCAGGCGTGAACATCGGCAGGACCGTCAGCACCTCTGCGACGCGCACCTGCATCATGCCGAACGAGATCGGCGCAAATATCACCGTCAGCGCCGCATAAAGCGCTGCGATCACGGCACCCTGCGTGATCTTTGTGAGATTCGGATTCAGCTTGTTTATTTTTTCCACTTCCTCTCCGTTTCCGGCCGCCGGAGCGATACCGAATCTATTATATCACCGATCCCGTCAAAAGTAAAGACACTTTTTCAACAAAGGGGATTCCTGTCCATGAAAAAAAAGCATAATCTCTCCCAGAAAACGATCTATTCCACCGTGAAGAGCTGTATTCTGTTCGGCTTTGTCACGCTGCTCATCGCATTGATCTTCTACGGCTATACGCTGACGAAAAAGTCGATCCGCAATGCAAACAGCACTGCGAAGACAACCATTATGTCCGTCCGGTACGCCGCCGATCCGATCCCGCTTGCCGATCAGGTCATGGAGATCTACCGCGGCCTTTCCGAGGAACAGCGGCAGCAGTGCGGATCCGCTGAATACCGGCAGTATTTCGCGGATGTCGATAGATCAGAGGGCAGCAGTTATAATGTACTGGTCAAGATCCTGCGCATGATCCTGGATGCACATGATGAACTGTTCGATGTGTATCTCGCCATGTATGACGAAGATACACAGGCGATCGTCTATATCGCCGATCCGGACGGAGATTCGGAAACTGCGCTGATGCCCGGTGACTGGGAGACGGTCAATGAGGAAGGACTGCACAAATTCCTGAACTGGAACGGCAGGAGCGTACTATATGATATCGGAAATACGGAGAATTACGGCCTGCTCTGCACGGTCGGTATCCCGATCGCAAATGAGGCAGGCGAAAAGAGCGCCTTTGTGCTGGTGGATGTGTCGCTCGACAATATCCGCGCCGAAATGAGAGATTTTACGCTGATGTTTTCGCTTGCAATGCTCCTGCTGACCGTTCTGATCAGTCTGGTGCAGGCGATCCGCATCAAGCGAAAGCTCGTCACCCCGATCAATATGATCGCGGATGCATCGGAGCGCTTTGCCGATCCGAACAGATCCAAAGATCCTGAGCAGGAAATCTTTGCAAATCTCGATATCCATACAGGCGATGAGCTGGAGGAGCTTGTGCAGACAATGTCCGGCATGGAGCGCGGGCTCAAGGAGTACGGCCAGAATCTGCTGAAAATCACAGCGGAAAAGGAACGCATCAGCACGGAGCTTTCGCTTGCAAAGGAGATCCAGTTCGCAATGCTCCCGCATATCTTCCCGCCCTTCCCGAACAGGAATGAATTCGATATTTATGCAGAAATGAATCCGGCAAGAGAGGTCGGCGGTGATTTCTATGATTTCTTCCTGATCGACGAGGATCACCTTTGTCTCGTCATGGCGGATGTCTCCGGAAAAGGCGTTCCGGCGGCGCTGTTCATGATGATCTCGAAAACGATCCTGCAAAGCTGTGCAATGCTCGGAAATTCTCCCGCGGAAATCCTCTCCAAAACGAATGAAGGGCTTTGCTCGAATAATCAGGTGGAAATGTTCGTGACGGTCTGGCTCGGCATTCTGGAGATCTCGACGGGAAAACTGGTCGCAGCGAATGCGGGACATGAATATCCGATTCTCAAGCAGAACGGCGGTCAGTTTGTGCTGGTAAAGGATAAGCACAGCTTTGCCGTCGGCGGTATGGACGGGATTCGGTATAAGGAATATGAGCTCATGCTGCAAAAGGGCGATCAGCTTTTCCTCTATACGGACGGCGTAACGGAAGCAGAGGATCCGGAGCAGAAAATGTTCGGTGAGCAGCGGCTGATTGATGCGCTCAACAGCGAGCCCCGTTCCACGCCGAAGGAGCTGCTCAGGAATGTCCGCACGGCTGTCAGCAGCTTTGTCAGCAACGCCGAACAGTTTGACGATCTGACCATGCTCTGCATGGAGTATAAGGGCAGGCCGGCTGAAAGCGCAGATGACGGAAAGCCGGATTGATTTGCACGCTGCTCTCTTTTTCAAATTATTTCAGTTTAGGACTTGACAAATCTGCTGCAATGTGCTATAATATATAGGATGAATCAAAATCATCCTGAACGGGGCATTAGCGCAGCTGGGAGCGCACCACACTGGCAGTGTGGGGGTCACGGGTTCGAATCCCGTATGCTCCACCATTTTCATTATCTCGAAAACAGCGTAAAAGCGTTGTTTTCGAGATTTTTCATTTTTAGCAGGAGCTTTCTTGTTCTTTATTTGTCCTTTATTGGGTTTGAGCGGCGCGAAAAAGCCGCTTTTTTATGCCAAAACAGATAGCAATATTGGCCAAATCACGGGCACACCGCTGTGTCCGTGATCAGTATCAGCAGGCGGGAAACCCGTATGTCTCACCGCTTAATGCACGCCAAAAGATACGCAGATTCGTCTTTTCGGTGACTCCCTGTTTTGCGGACTCACCGTTTTGTCCTTATATTTGTCCTTTATTCTGCCTGATTTGTGTTCTTCTGCTGCTTCTTTTTCGCAAACCCGAGCACATTGGTGATCGCATCACAGGCGCGGATCTGCGCTTCCTGGAACGCATGACAGTAAATTGAGGTCGTAATAGAAAAATTGCTATGTCCGAGCCATTCCTGAATGCTTCAGCCCGTCGAATCCCAAAAAAAGAATGCCGCCGATAAATGAAAGCAGGAACATCCCAAGCAGGATATGTGCGATCATCTGCTTCCATTTTGGTGGATCCGGATGATCTTTCGCTGCCGCCCGGATATCCTCAGGCAAAAAACGCAAAACAAGGCTTGGCCTTGCCATCGGGCTGGCAAGGACGATCGTCAGAAATTCGACGGCACATAAAACGAGGGATGTGAGGATCGTTGTCCTCATTTTTATCCCTCTTCATGATTTTTGTTGAAGCTGACAGCGATGAGCCCTGCGAATACAAAGCACAATATGCCGCCGATCAGCATCATAATACCATTTGCCGTGCTGATATTGCTGCGGAACGTGACCGCAGACAGCACGGCGCCCGTTAACCCGCCGAACGTCAATGTGCCGAAACCGCGCCAGAAACGAACCGCAGGGAGTATTCTGTCAAGCTTTTGGATTCGTTCACTGACAAGCTCTGCAATGCCAATGAGCATCAGCAGTGCCGGGATTGCAAGCAGAATCCCTGTCGGAAAATCCGCGGCAAATCCGCCCTTCGCAGCGAATCTCCCGAAACCTATAAAATAGAGAATCCAGCCGGTATTTCCGGGAATATCATATGCCCACCACAGGGCGGTTTTGATTTTTGATTCGTACATGGGTTTATCTCCTTTTGTATCCGCAGTCGAAGTGATCGCATTGCAGTTAGTGCTGGCAAACTGCGCTTCTATTATAGCAAAAAATACCTTAAATTGCAAGATGCTGATGCATGAACACGCTGAACAAACTTTGAAAGCTTCGCTGTCTTAGCGGTCAGCACGCTTTTTCTTCCGGTAAGCAAGGGGCATGAGATATATCATTCCTTTCTGGAAATTGCAGCTTGATTTTCAGTGCGGATTCTGGTATAATAGAGTCAGATTCATTCAACTAAAGGTTGAATCATAATATCATACGGTTGAGTTGACGCAAATGCTGTTCGCTTGCACTCAACCGCGAACTGTGATATAATCTGAATCAGGAAGGACAAAACCGGATGGACGGTCTTGCAGGGGCGCTCCCTTCTGTCCCGGCACTCCACCGCCGGTTTCGGTGAAAGCAATGCAATATACAACTGATTTCCATTCCAACCTTGTCGGCCGCCGCAAAGAGCTCGGCCTGACACAGGAGCAGCTCGCCCAGCGGTTGAATGTATCGCCGCAGGCTGTCTCCAAATGGGAAAGGAGCAGCTATCCGGATGCCGAGCTGCTCCCGCGGCTTGCTGCTGCGCTCAATATCTCTCTGGACACGCTGTACGGACTCGGCAGCGCGGACAGCGGGGCCGATCCGGTCGAGGCTGTGAGCCAGACGCTCCAGAGCCTTCCGCCGGAGCGGAGACCAGAGTTTGTCGCAAAACTCGGATATGCCGTGATATGCGCCTACAATCCCTCTACAGACGGCGTGACCGGCAGACTGCGCGGCAGCTACGAGCATGAGACCTTTGCAAAGCTCCATACAGATCATGAGATCGCGCTGGCGCGGCTCAACAGTGACCAGCGCTATTTCATGTATCTCGAAAAACCGGAGCACGGCATCGCAGATTATCTGCGTTCGGACGAGCGGATCGTACTGCTGCTTCGGACGCTCGCAGATACTGACGCAATCCGGATCGTGAAGTATATGGCCGGCAACTGCCGCAATATGCTGTTCATGTCCGAAAAGCTCGCTGAGCGGCTAGAAATTCCGCTCGAAAAGGTGCAGCGCATCATGGATCGGCTCGACCGCTTCGGTCTGGTATGGCGGATGTCCGGTGACTTCGGAACCGAGGCGGATGCGGCGATCCTCTACGGCTACACCCACAATCCCGCTGTCGCAATGATGCTGGTGCTGGCGCAGTCCGCCTGCAACTATCTGCGCTTCAGCGATCCGGAGGTCGCACTGTTCACCTACGGCACAATGCAGGATCGTTCCTCCGGCGATCCGAAACGGATACCGCAGGTCTCCACATGGGATGCAGACCGTGCGGTCATGCAGTCTGATTATGATAAAAAGGGGTAATCTTATGAAAAAAACGCTCGCATTTTTGACCGCCCTGATGCTGCTGCAAAGCGCGTCGGCTGTTACGGCAATGCCCGCCGCTGCTGCGGGTTCCTATGACATGAACATCACGGTCGATCTTTCCGGCAGCGGCAAGGAGATCAGCCCGCTGATCTACGGCATCAACGAATACGGCCATCAGGACGATCTGAAAAAGGTCACCGTCCACGCTGTGCGGCAGGGCGGAAACCGCATGACGGGCTATAACTGGGAAAACAACGCTTCCAACGCCGGTTCGGACTGGAAATACAGCTCCGACGACAATCTCTCCAAATCCGATGCGCCGGCGGACTGCGTACAGCAGCTCTCAAAGGAAGCTGAGAAATACGGCTTCGGCTATAAGCTGACAACCTTGCAGCTCGCTGGCTATGTTGCCGCCGACAAAAAGGGCACCGTCACCGAGGAGGAAACCGCACCGTCGCCGCGCTGGAATGAAGTTCAGATGGTCAAGGGCAGTGCATTCTCCGAGGAGCCCGATCTCACCGACGGCAAGGTCTATATGGATGAATATGTGGATTACATCATCCGCAAGCTCGGCGATTCGCAGTCCGCGACCGGTATGCAGGGCTATTCGCTTGACAATGAGCCTGCGCTCTGGTCGGGGACGCACAGCCGCATCCATCCGAAGAAGGTCAGCATGAAGGAGCTGAGCGACAAATCCGCTGAGATCGCGGCAGCCGTCAAGAAGCTCGATCCGAAGGCTGAGATCTTCGGCCCGGCACTCTACGGCTACACCGCATACGATCATCTCGCAGATACCGATGACGACAACGAATGGGAAACGATTCAGGCAGAGGGCGGCTATCACTGGTATCTCGATTACTATCTCGATTCGATGAAGAAGGCATCCGAAAAGGCCGGCGTCCGGCTGCTCGATGTCCTCGATATCCATTATTATTCCGAATCCAGCCGCAAGGGTGCGGAGGACCGGCTCCAGTCCGTCAGAACGCTCTATGAAAAGGGCTTCGTCGAGAACAGCTGGATCGGTCAGTGGTGTCAGGTCAATGTGCCGATCCTGCCGACCGTTCAGGCTTCGATCGACAAGTATTATCCGGAGACCAAGCTCGGCATCACCGAATACAATTTCGGCGGCGAGGACGATCCCTCCGGCGCGATCGCGCAGGCGGAGGCGCTCGGCTGCTATGCGGATGCGGGCGTGTATTTCGCATCGCTCTGGGGCGGCAGCGGCTATATTCTCTCCGGCATCAACCTCTATACGAATTACGACGGCAAGGGCGGCGCATTCGGTGAAACGCTGATGCCGGCAAAGACCGAGGATGTCTCCAAGTCCAGCGCATATGCCGCTGTCAACAAGGATGCTTCCAAGGTGACAGTCATGGTCACAAACAAGAATATGACCGATGCTGAGCATACCGTCATCACGCTGGACGGCGCAAAGAAATCCTACAAGAAGGCGGCCGTTTATGCAATCACGCCGGAATCCTCCGAGATCAAGCTGCTGGAGGTCGCAGATGTGACCGGCGGCAAGGTCGATGTGACACTCCCGGCATATTCCGCTTCCATGATCGTTGTCTCCGATGATGCGGCCGCATTCGACGGCGCACATCAGGAGGAAAAGACCGAGAAATCCGAGGTCTTTGATGATCCGATGAGTCTTGTCAACGACAAGGGCTATGTGGTCGTTCCGATCACCGATCCGGCACATCTCAAAAAGATCGTCATGACCGGCGATGTTTCTTCGAGCGCGGGATCTTCGTGGGGCAGCGCAGGCTGCGCAGTCTGCATCAATGCGGAGACCGCCGACGGTACGCCGTTCTGGACGAGCAAGAGCTACAGCATGAAGCTCGGCAGCGGTGCGACGGCAACCGTTGAATTCGACGGCACACTCTCCAAGACCGATCCGGAGACCGAGGAAAAAGAGGATGTCATCGCACAGGTCGCGGACGGCAAGATCGAGCTCCAGCAGTGGTGGTCTGCGTCCGAGAAGCAGGAAGCCGAGATCGAGGACGAGATTGCTGTGAAGTACACTAAAATCGAGGTCGTCTATGAGTACAGCGAAGGCGAGACGCCGGAAACGCCCGAACAGCCGGGAAAAGCAAGTCTGCTCGGCGATGTCAATGAGGACGGCGCTGTGGATGTTGAGGATGTCGTACTGCTTTCGCGGTTTCTCACCGAGGACGGCGAGGCCGTCGTCTCCACAACAGGTAAACTGAATGCGGATGTGAATGCAAACGGCCAACCGGATAACGATGATACCGGCATCATCCTGCAATACATTGCAAAGCTCATCAGCAAATTTTGATCCGGTAACCGGCATTGCCGGATAAGAGAGGGAAATATACAGATTCAGCCGCAGCGCTTCTGAATTACGGGCAGAAGCGCTGCGGCGTTTTTGTTGACAACCGGACAGCGGCGTGATATAATGGATGCAAAGGGGGCGATCGGATGGACTATGTCTATTATCACTTCAAAACGGCTGACATTCGGCAGACATGGAATACGGCGGAGATCGAAGCGTTTTTGCAGGAATTTCCGCTATTTGCAGAATACAAAAATGACGGCGCATTTCAGTCGAAGAAACCGTTTCTGTGTGTGCATCTGATGAATGTCCGCAGCTATGACAGCTGGAACAGCGACGACTATGATCCTGCGCATACAAACTATATTTCCGTTCTGACAAGCGATGACTGGTACTGGGGGATCAAACAGGATCCGCAGATCCGGTCTGTGCTTGACGGGCTGGAACGCCTCCTGCATTCTGAAATGCAGGAGGATTGGTGATATCCGTTTCATTACCGAAAAAGCTGCCCCGACGCGCTGAAAACGCTTCGGGGCAGTTTTTATTGTGTGCGTATTCAAAGCAAAGCGGTTTCCATGCCGATCGCGCCGGTGATCTGCGGCTCGCCCGACCAGATCACCTCATAGAGTCGGCTGCCGTAGCGGACAGCTTTCAGCGTATCCATTGCCGGACAGAGCGGATGCGTTTCAAATCCGCCCCAGATCAGGACACCCGCGCCGGATTCCGCCGCGACGGTCCGCAGAAATTTCCGGCAGAGCGCCGGATCGTTGTCCGCAATATAGAGATACGAGATCACCTGATGCGGGATGATGCTCCCTGCCTTCGGCAGCTTCGGATAGCCGAGCCATTGCGTCGGCAGATGCGAGAGCAGCCTGTAGATCCCGCCGTATGCGGTCATGCGGTACTGCTTCAGCGCGCGCTGATCGCCCGCAAAGCAGCAGGCACGGATCACGCCGTTTTCGCGCAGCGCATAGAAATGCTTCTCGCCGAAGCCGTCATAATCCGGATTCGCAGGCGTTAATGCAAACTGCGAAAAATGCGTCTGCATCAGCGCATCAAAGCCGTTGCGGTCATCGCGGTCAAGCGTGAAGAATTTCCTGCCGCCGTGAAAGCAATAGGTCATGTAATGACCGAGATATCTGTATTCCGGCATATTGCGGTGATGCTTCTCGAACATCTTTATCACTGCGGTATTGTCATCCAGCACGGTCGAATACACACAGGCACAGTCCTCCAGCAGCGTGCCCATATACTGATAGGCGCGTGCGATAAAATAGAGCTGCTTCTGATAATCCGGATGCACCTTGAGGCCGGTGAGATAGGCCGTGCGCGCTGTGCTGCCGCCGAGATATTCCCGCCGGATCACCGCGCCGCCGACTGCTGCGATCCGGCCGGTTTCATTGTCGCGGACGACCAGCATTTTCACATCGTCACCGTCTGCCGCAAAGGAGCGGAGCGGCGACGGGCGGAGATACTGGATCGAGAGTCCGCCGCTGAATGACGCGCTCTCGAATACGGCGCGGATGCCTGCATCATCCTCCGGCAGCGCGAGCCGGAGCGTATAACGGTCATTTTGGAAGTTCATCGAGATTTTCTCCGATCGGAACGTGCATTTTCTGATCGACCTCGCCGCCGATCCGCAGATTCACGCCCCAGAATAAGCCCCAGAGCAGCGGACTTGTCCGGCCGAGCGCCGCAAAGCCGCGCCGCAGAACGGTCGCGGGCGCCGAGAATTCCTTGCGCGCATCGCGGCAGAGCTGACTTAATTTTTCGGCGGAGATCTTCTTCGGGTGGAATGACAGCTCGCCGTAATGATACCCGTCCTCCAGCCACCATTTGTCGTAGATCAGGCGGTTTTCTGCGCGGAGCCGGTGATAGAGCGCGGTATTCGGGAACGGCAGCAGGTGATTGAATGCCGCCGTATAAAAATTATGCTTCTTCGCAAATTCCAGCGCATCCGCAACGGTGCGCTCATCGTCATTGTCATAGCCGAACACGAATGTAGCATAGATGCCGATGCCCGCATCGTGTATGCGCTTGACCAGCTCATCGCGTTCGCCGAGCGCATAATTGAAGGATTTGTTCATCTGGTTGAGATTCTCTTTGTTGAGACTTTCAAAGCCGATGAGGATCAGCTCGCAGCCGCTTTTGCGCATCGCTTTCAGCAGCTTTTCATCCTTCGCCATCGAAAGCGTACCCTGTCCCGCCCATTTCTTTCCGAGCGGCGTGATCTCCTCAAAGAGCCGCAGCGCATTTTTCCGGTCGGCAACGAGATTGTCGTCCACGAGGAAGGTGTATTTATGCTTGGTTGCCGCGAGATCCTCGACGATCAGCGAATGCTCCCGCGCATGATAATGGCTGCAATAAAACTGTGCGATCGAACAGAAATCGCATTTGTGGCAGCAGCCGCGGCCGGTCTCGACCAGCGATACCGGCAGATAATTCTTGCCCTCAAAAATGCTGCGGTCGGGGCGGACATCGTATTCCGCAGTCTCGCCGGTATAGCGCTTTTTCAGGCAGCCGTTTCTGACATCGGAAAGCATCTGCGTCCAGACCGTCTCGGCATTGGCGACAATGACCGCATCGCAGAACTGCTCCGCCTCCTCCGGACAGAGCGTGACATGATAGCCGCCCATGACGACCGGGATCCCGCGCTGCCGGAACCGCTCTGCAATGCGGTAGCTGCGCTTTGCGGTATAGGTCTCGACCGTGATGCAGACAAGATCGGTCTGCGTGTCGTAGTCGATCAGCTCAATGCGGTCATCGTAAAGCTCCGTTTCGATCTCCGGCGGCGTCAGTGCCTTGAGTACGGCGATCGTCAGCGGCTCCATTTTCCATGTGCCGATATATTTCTTGCCGGGCTTTTTGCCGATCGCCGGCAGAATAAATGTGATCTTCATGATGCCTCCTTACAGCACCGGAATATCGGAATTGTCGCACATGACTGCCCGCGTGAATTTATGCCATTTGTCGGCATAGCCCTTGTAGCCGAGATTGACCGGCAGCGAGAGCCACGGGCTGTGATTGAAGGGCGCGAGCCGTTTCAGGATATTGCCGGTGGAATAGGTCATGCGCCATGCGCGGTCGGTGCCTTCTTCGAGCTGCCGCCGCGTCATTTTTTTCGGCTTGTAGACGCAGTGCTGCACATCGTACATTGCCCAGTTGCGCTCGACGATGCGTCCCTCGCGTTCCAGCTCCGCATAGTATTTCGTGCCGGGGAACGGCGTGAGGATCGAATAGCGCGGCAGGTCGATCTTCGCCTTGATGACCATTTCGACCGTGCGGTCAAAGACGCTCGTGTCCTCCTCGTCGCCGCCGAATGCGAAGCAGCCCTGCACGAGAATGCCGTTGTCATGCAGCTTCTTCATCAGCTCGACATAGCTGTCCACGCGGTTGACGCCCTTGTGGATATATTTCTGCGATTCCTGCGTGATCGACTCAAAGCCGATCAGCAGTCCCTTGCAGCCGCTTTTATGCAGTACACTGATCAGCTCATCGTCGATGCCGACAGAAGATGTGACAAGCCCCAGCCAGTAGACCTTCAGCGGAACCATTGCACGGAACAGCTCCAGCGCATAGCGGCGGTCGGTGATGAGATTGACATCGGGGAACAGCACGAGCTTGCAGTGCAGCGCTTCGATCTCCGCGACGACTTCCTTGACTGGCCGCTTATAGACCTTTCTGCCGAATGCAGCGGGGTAGGCACAGAATGTGCAGGTGTGGCAGCAGCCGCGGATCGCTTCAACGGTATTGATCGTGATATAGCGCTTCTTATTGAGCAGCTCACGGCGCGGCGTCGGGCGGTGATCCATTGTGAAATCACAGTTCTGCCGGTAGATGCTCTGATAGCTTCCGGCGACATAATCGCGGAGAAACTGCGGGAATGTCTGCTCGGAAAATCCCGTAAATACGACATCTGCGTGCTGTGCAGCCTCATCGGGGAGCAGGGTCGGATGCACGCCGCCGAGAAAGACCGTCTTCCCCTTTTTCCGGAAATAATCCGCATAGGCATAGCAGCGCGGTGCGGTGCCGGTGATGCAGGTAATGCCGATCAGCTCCGCGTCGATATCGAGCGGAATCTTCCCCGCTGTTTCGTCATAGATCACGACCTCGGCATCAAGCTCCTCCGGAACCAGCGCGGCGAGTGTTGTCAGCGTCAGGGGCGCATAGTGCAGCGATTTCCCGAAGCTGCCGGTGAAACGGTGCATCGCGCCCGCAGGCGCCAGCAATGCGATTTTCAGCGGACGGTGTCCGCGTCTTTTTCGTATTTGTTCCAAAGCGCATTCCTTTCTGCCCGATTGCGGGCATTTTTATGTATAGTTGAAATCATCGGAACCATTCCGCCCAGCCGGAGCGTCTGCTGAGATAGGCGGGCTTGATATCGCCGAGCCGCATTCCCTCCGCGGTCAGGCGTTCGAGATATACCCGCGCCGGATCGCCGGAAACGCGCATGACGGCTGCCTGCCGAAGCTGTCCGAGCCTGCGGCAATATGCGTAATGATAGCCCTCACAGAGCGCGGCATCGAGCCGTTCGGCGGAGATATCCGACGCATCGGTATAAAGCGTATAGCCCTTGCCCTCCGGCGCGAGCAGACAGAAATGTTCAGCAATACCGAGCTTTTTGCAGATGCTCCGGACAAATGCTTCGGTCAGCTTTTCGCCGCAGAGATCGACCGCGATGCCCTTGCGCCGCAGAAACCGGATGCGCGGCGGATGCACCGGCGAGACCTCCAGAACCTCAACGATATCACCGGTCTGATAGCGATAGAAGCCGCCGCCCGTTGTGACGATCAGCTCGTATTCGCCGCAATGCAGTCGCTCTGCGGGATAGATGCGCCCGTCCGCGAGACTGCGGAATTCAAAGAAATGCGCATCCACACAGAGTCTTGCGCCGGCCTCGCCGAGCAGCGGCAGTGACGCAAAGCATTCGGTCGAGAGCAGTCCTTTCGGCTGAATGCAGATCTGCGGAAACAGCCTTCGCAGCGCGGGAATATCATCCGCGGCACTGCCGTCCGCCCAGCTGCTGATGAGCCGGAGCCCTGTGAATACGCGGTCAAAACGGTTTTCTGCAGCGGCATGAAGCTGCGCTCTGCACTGCGGAAGCGCCTGCGCGAGCTGCCGCGCATTCTGCCGGATATAGCCGCAGAGCAGCGTGAGGAAGGTCGGATTCCAGACCGAGATCAGTGTCAGACAGCGGCATTGCAGCAGCTGCACCGCCGTATCATGATAGAACTGCTCCGTGCTGCCGGCAAATTTCACGCTGCTGTCCACCGCAAAAATATGCCGCATGATATGCTGCTCCGCCCTGCCGAAATAGGCCGCATCCTCCTCAAATCCGATCGGGATGCCGCCGGCAGTGAACTGCTTTCCGGCCGTCACCGGCGTGATCGACCAATAGCTTTTGCCGCGCATGATCTCCGGCATCTGCGTATAAAGATCGCAGAGCCACGGGCGGATGCCCCGCTGAAATTCGGATTTCAGGCTTTGCGTATAGGGGATCAGCTTTCGCCCGCCGGAGGAACCGCTCGTCGGCTCCAGCAGAATGACCGGCTCTGCTGTCAGCACGCCGCGTTCACCCGCCGCGATGCGTTCGATATACGGCACATAGTCCTCGTATTCCGTCAGCGGCACGGCGGACATGAAGTCGCGCAGCGAGTGAATCTCTGCAAAATGATGCGCACTGCCGTAGACCGTATCCGCATTCCGCCGGAGCAGCTGATGCAGATATGACCGCTGCACCTGCCGGATGCTGCGCGGCGCCAGAAACCGTGTCCGGCTGCTGCGGTACATTGCGCGGCAGAGCCGGTTGAGTGCTTCTGTCATCATATGCCGAGCATTGCCGCCATGCGCGGTTTTACGGCAGATGCGTCGAATTTTGCAATACAGGCGATATCAAATCCTTCCGTGTGATGCGGATTCGCCTGACAGAAATATGCGATATCCTTATTCCGCAGACGGCGTTCGTCGATCTCCGCAACACCGGCCTTGAGCTTGTCCTTTGTATGCCGGTATTCGATCACGCCGGTCGCGGGATTGTACTCATCCGGATAGAGCGCCGATGCGTAGGCGTCAATGATGCGCTGCATTTCGGGCGGCGTTTCTGCGCGGAAGGTCGGGTAAAATTCTGCCCAGACCAGCGGCAGGATGCAGTAGGTCTTATAGCCCTTGCAGATCAGGAACCAGTAGAATTCATCATACTGCTTTGCGTATTCAAACCAGAACTGCGCGAAGATGCGGTAAAGATCGGTCTGTCCCCAGTAGTCGCGGTGAATGATCGTATCGCCAGAGAAAACGCCGTGAACGGTTCTGCCGTCCGCCTCGACCGCCATGACCTTCTGCGTTGTGAAGCCGACGACCGCGCCCGCATCATCCCGCAGGATCAGACAGTGATCCTTTTCTGCAAAATCGCGCCGGAAAACCGCCTCGTCCATATTATCGTAGAATTCCGACATCAGCGCGAACATCGCCCGCTTGTCATCCTCTGTGACGGCGGCTGCCGGTATGACTGCTCCCTGCATTATTTGCTCCTTTCGCCGCTTTCCAGTCCGAAGCGAAGTCCCTGCTTTTTGAAGACCTCCTTGCGGAACAGCGGATTGTAGATCAGATAGGTCATGAATCTGTATGGCGACCGCAGATTCGTATGCGGCTCCAGTGCGCGCTTGATAATTGAGCCGACACTGTTGAACCGCGCACGGCACTCGAAGGAGACTGCCGTCAGCTCGTCCGGCGTCATATTCTTCGGCACGATGCTGCAATAGTTGAATCGGTAATCCTCATGCAGCCACCATTTGCCGTCATAGAGCAGCCGCCCCTCGCGCTCCAGCTTTTCGTAGAGCGGCGTATTCGGATAGGGCATCAGGATATTGAACGCCGCAAATGTAAATTTATTGCGGATCGCAAAATCACAGGTCGCACGGATCGAATCAACGGTATCGCCGTCATGTCCGACCGTAAAGGCCGCCCATGTTTGCAGCCCGTATTTCCGGAGCTGCGCGATCTCATCGGCATACATCTCCGAGGATGCGCGGGTATTCGTAAATTTATGCATATCGCGGATGCAGTCCGGCGAGATCGACTCAAAGCCGATGACCAGTCCGAGACAGCCGCTCTTTACCATCAGCTCCATCAGCTCCGGATCCTGAAGCATATCCATGCTGCCCTGACTGACCCAGCGGATCTTCAGCGGGATCAGCGCACGGAACAGCTCCTTTGCCTTTGCACGGTTACAGACGATATTGTCATCAACGAAGAACAGCAGTTTCCGCTTCTGCGAGCGGATCTCGCGGATCACCTCATCGACAGGCCGGCAGTAATGCTTTGCGCCGAAATAGACCGATGATGCGCAGAAGCTGCATCTGTGCGCACAGCCGCGTGAAAATTGCAGCAGCGTAATCGGCAGATAGCCCTTGCCCTCGAAAATATCCCGCCTCGCGATGATGCCTTTCTGCGGACAGAGCGGCTGCACGGCATCATAGCGCGGGCGGATTTTACCGGCGCGGAAATCCGCGATCATCTCCGCCCAGACCGGCTCGGCGTCCCCGACGATCACGCAGTCGCAGTGCTGCGCGACCTCCTCCGGAATGAGCTTTGCGTGCATCCCGCCCATGACGACCTTCACGCCGCGCCTGCGGTATTCCGCGCTGATCTCATAGGCGCGCCGCGCCGTAAAGGTCTCGACGGTGATCCCGACGAGATCCGCGGGTTCATCATAGGGGATCTGCTCCATGCGGTCATCATACAGCACGACCTCGACATCCGGCGGTGTCAGCGCCGCGAGAATGCCCAGCGGCAGCGGCTCCATGCGTCCCTCATCGACATAAAGGCTGTGCTCGCGTCTGCCGATATTCGGTTTAATCAGTATCAGCTTCATGCAGATACCCTCCCAGAAGCTGTCCCTGCTTCCGCCGGATTTCTCTGCCGGAGATCAGGTTCGCCAGCAGGAAGATCAGCAGGCTCATCGGCTGCATATACCGCAGACTGCCGCGCAGCCGCCGGAAAATGCAGGGCAGCGAATAGAATTCTGTGCGGATCCGCAGACAGCCCGCGGCGAGCTGCTCCGGTGTCATATGCTTCGGCAGAAAAGCGGTATCGCCGTAGCGATAGGTGTCCGAGAGCCACCATTTCCGCCGGAGCAGCCGCCCCTCCTGCTCCATGCGACGGTAGACGCCGGTGCCGGGCATCGGGATCAGTGGATTGAAATTCGTGACGGCAATATGATTGCGCACGGCAAAATCCAGCGTTCTCTGAAAGACATCCGGCCGGTCGCCGTCGCAGCCGAGGACGAATGTTCCGTAGATCAGCAGGCCGTGCCGGTAGACATTCCGGATCACCGCTTCGTAATCGGCGGCGGCATTCGCGGCCTTGTGCATCTCCGCAAGGCTCTCGCGGTTCAGGCTCTCAAAGCCCATCAGCACGAGAAAGCAGCCGGCTTTTTTCATCGCAGCAAGCAGCGCATCGTCCCGCGCCGCGTCCATGCTGATCTGACAGGCCCAGTGCTTTTTCAGCGGCGTCAGCATCCGGAACAGCGCCATTGCAGAGCGCTTGTCATAGAACAGATTATCATCCGCGAAAAAGATGATGCGCTCCTTCATTGCGCGGAGCTCCCGCTCGACCTGCTTCAGCGGCTTGCGGCGGACGCCGTGATACATCGTCTTGATTGAGCAGAAATCACAGTTGAATTTGCAGCCGCGTGAGATCTGACAGACGCCGACACCGTAATAATGATGCCTGTATATGCTGCTGTCAGACTGACTGCGAACCGGCGCAAAGGGCGCGGTTTCATCGGATATATATTTCTGCTTCGGCCGGCCGGATTCGCAGTCGCGCAGGAATGCGCCCCATGTTCCCTCTGCATCGCCGATCAGTACGCTGTCGGCATAGTGAAGGATCTCGTCCGGCATGACAGAGGCATGAAAGCCGCCCATGACAATGATATTCCGCTTTGTCCGGTATTTTTTTGCGAGGATATAGGCGCGCTTGGCGGTGAAGGTTTCGACGGAAAAAGCGATGATATCCGCGTCGATCCGCTCCGGAAGCTTTTTGACGCGTTCGTCATAGAATGTGATCTGATGCTGCGGCGGCGTGAGCGAATGGATAATGCCGAACAGGATCGGCTTCATCGCGTCGGAGCTGATATGCTCGAACATATTCAGCCGGATAAAAGCGATCTTCATGCTTCACCTGCGCTTTCCGTCGATGCCGAGATTGCGGAAGCCGATATTCGCGCCGAGCAGGAAAAGCCCCGGCAGTTTGCCGCAGGTCGGCGACTGCCAAACGCGCCGGAAGATGCGCTTCCAGCCATACGCAGATTTCCAGATCTCGCGGTAGAGCGTATGCAGGCGGTCGGGCGCGATCTGCGCCGGTTTATACACAACATGGTGCTGATTGTAGAGCGCCCAGTCCTTTGTGACAATACGCCCGCTGCGCTCCATATCCTTCCAGAGCTGCGTGCCGGGATAGGGAGTGAGGATCGCGAAGCGGCAGAGGTCAAGGCCGAGATGATCGACATAATCCGGCAGCGCACGGAGCTGCTCTTCCGTATCGGTATCAAAGCCGACGACAAAGCAGCCGTTGACCGCCATGCCGTGCCGGTGGATATTTGCAACGATCTCACGGTATCGTCCGGCATCGCTGAACCGCTTTGCAACGCCTTTGAGCGACTGCGGATTCTGCGATTCAAAGCCGATCAGCACGCCGCAGCAGCCGCTCTTATGCGCAAGCGTCATCAGCTCCTCGTCCATGCCGAAATCGGCGGTCGCATTGCCGACCCAGCGCAGATGCAGCGGGATCAGCGCTTTCATCAGCCGGATCGCATATTCACGGTGCGCAAAGAAATTCGGATCGTAGAAGATCAGCAGCTTTGTTTTCAGCGCACGGATCTCCGCAAGCACATCGCGGAGCGGCCGCGGATCGCTGTGCCACATGACCGGCATCGAGCAGTATTTGCAGTGATTGATGCAGCCGCGGTTTGCGATGACCGCGGGAATGCGCAGCTTATGCTTTCCGGTGATCTGCTCCCGCGCAGGCACCGGAAAATCCCCGGAATGCACATTGAACTCGCGGTAGAAGCGTTTCGGATGCCCCGCGGCAAAATCACGCAGAAATGCCGGAACCGAACGCTCGGCGGGGCCTGCGATAACCGTGCAGCAATGCCGCATGACTTCGTCCGGAAGCGCAGTCGCGTGATAGCCGCCGATGACCGTATAGGAACCGCGTTTGCGGAAGGCACGGCTGTGGCGGTATGCCGCCGGGATCGACGATGTATCCGAGGAGATCATGACGAGATCGTAATGCTTTTTGTTGTAATCAACGGTCTGCGAATATTCGTCCACGATATCAATGCACGAGAACATTCCCTCCGGAATCAGCGCATAGATCGCGGCGAGCGTCAGTGAGGAATAGGAGATCAGATTGGAAAACCGGCTGCGCAGGCTGGCTTCCTGTGCATTCCATGCCTGAATGAGCAGCAGCTTCATGCGCATTCCCTCCTTCATTTCGATCAAGCGGGCGGATTATGAAACGGTCTGCAAGACGCCGGCAAACACCGGAAGTTCACTGCGGGAATCATAAATGAACCAGAGGAACGGCCGGTTCAGCATGACAGAATATTCCGGCGCACTGGATTCCTCGCCGGAAAGATTCAGCGAAAAGGTTGCCTTGGTGCCGTTCTGACCGACCGCGAGCCTGATCTGCTGCAAGGCGCGGCTGAGATAGAGTTTTCCGTCGGAGATGCCGGAGAAATCCGCAGCATCGGGGTCATATGCTTTCTGTATGCCCATTTTTTTGAAGATCGGCGCAAGGTCGGTTTCTGTATCAACGGTAAACGACGGGATCGCGGTATACATTTCCGTCTGAATGCCGCCGCGGAGCGTCTGCGAAAGTTCCTCCGGCGTGAGCTGCGCGATGTATTCCTCCGGCGTCATATCAACCGGCATCAGCGCGGCAAAGCTCATACGGCTGTCCGCGTAGGAACGCATGAATCCGACCGCTTTTTTTTCATCGCTGAGATAGACCGCCGGATCCTTTTCCTTTTTCATGAACGGCGTTGATTTCTGCTGACCGTCCGCCTGATAGAACAGCGCATTGCGCACTTCGTTATCGGCATATTTTTCCTTCCACTTCGCATCAAAGACCGCCGCCGTCAGCAGATCGGCGCATTCATCGGCGGTCAGCTCCGGAATCAGATCAGTGCTTTCGGCATTCGTGTGATCGCTGATCCATTTGTTCATGTCCCTGCGCGTCTGATCGCTGAACGGCGCGGAATAGATTTCCGCTGCACCGGCAATTTTTTGCAGATACGCGGTTTTCGGAGACTGGATGCTGTCATTGCGATACCAGAAGGAAAGCGCTGTTTGCAGGATGCTCTCGGATTCTTCGCCGGCAACGCTGCAAAGACCGGTAAACACATCGTCTGCATTCATGCCGCCGAAAGCCTGTTCGATCTCGGTGCGGGTATCGCCGGAAGCACCCGCGCCGTATGCCGCAAGGCCGAGCGCATTGAGAACCGGAGCGAATCCGAGGTTTTCCCCCGGATGCGCACTGTTTGCGGATTGGAGCAGGCCGCAGGTGAACTGATACTGTGCAGAGACAGTTTCGGCTGTCAGATTTCCGGACGGCGCGGCGGGTGAAATTCCGGCGCCGAGGTCGGTCGTGTTATTGCTGTACGGGGTGCCGCAGCCGGTCAGCAGAAGCGCGGCGGCAAGTGCGGCAGTCAGTTGTTTTTTCATAGGGAACACCTCATTTCAGGGATGCGATACATTATTACTGTCATTATAGCACAGATCACAGTATTTTTCAAGAGTCGGCAGTGTCGGCAGTGCCGACAGCCGTTTCCCTACGGCACCGTTTCGCGGAGCATATCAATTCCGTCGCTGTTACGCCGGGCAGTGCCCGGTGCCGTTTCCCTTCGGCGCCGTTTCGCGGAGCGTATCAGATACGTCGCTGTTACGGCACTGATCGTGCCTATTTAACGGTCTGGGGAAATCTTATTCTGCGTCCAAACGCGTATGGAGAACTTTAGGAATTGGCTGCGACACTGTCGCCGGCACTGCCGCCGGAACAGTGATTTTATTTTCTGTATCCATTGCACTTTTCCGGATAATATGCTATAATATCCCTGATGTCTGAATGGGGAGGGATACGAATGCGATATGATCCTGAATATGCGGGCTGGGCATTCAGCACCGAAAAAAGGATGGAGAAAAATGTAGTCCGTCAGATGATACGGGCGAATTATGAACGGCAGCGGCAGATGAAAGCAAATGATCCGAAAAAGCCGGCATGGAAAAACGCGCTGTTTCTTGTGCTGATCTTCGCGGCTGTGGCCGGAGTATTCATCGCGGCACTGTCTGCAAATACCCTTGCGGCGGTGGCTTTATTCGGCTGTATCTTTTTTGCGCTGGGCGCGAAATCACTGGTTACAGGGCGTTCTTCAGCGCCTCCACAGCGGGGCCTTCTGGTGCGCGGGAGCGGGCTTGTTCTGATTCTGATGGGACTTTGCGTGATCCTTCCGGTGCTGCTGAGCGGCAGGATCGGGCAGGCAAAGGCATTCATTCTCATGGGCGGCGCGCTGTTTACGGTTGCCGGTCTGTTCGCGGCGGCATATGCGATCCGAACCGCTTATCATTCCGGCGCAAACTACGGCCTGCCGGTCGAGGCACAGTGCATCGGCTATGTGCATAAGATCGTGAGCTCGCGGAACAGCTCGCACGTCGAAGCCGCAGAGGTCTTTGAGTACGATTATGACGGCGAGCATTATACAGCGGTCAACAGCGTTTTCCGCCGTACTCCCGCAGCGGAGGTCGGGGAATATGCCGAGCTGCGCATCAATCCGGATATGCCGGACGAATTCTTTTACAGCGGCGCGAAAAGCACTGCGCTTGCGAATTTTATCGGCATCCTTTTTTCATTCGCGTTTGTCGCGGCAGGATGCTTTCTGCTTTGGGGCGCGCTTTCCGGCAGGCTCACGATCCCGCAGAATGAGGAAAAGCCGCGCTCAAATAATGTGACGGTCAGCGGAGGGTCAGAGCTCACCGATGCGCAGATCCAGCAGGAGATCGGCGCAGATAAGAAGGACTGGGAGGTCTGCCTTTACAGGGTGATGGATAAAAGGCTGATCGAAGATGAATATGTCGTAAATCTCTCCGGCGGACTGCCCGTTTCCTGTACGAAGGATGTCTATGATGCGCTGAAACTTGGCGGGGACTATATTGTGATCACTGATTCAGACTGCGAAAACGTCTACTGGTTCCTGCCGATGGAAAGCTATATTTACACCGGCGATCACATTGTCAGTGATTTTCGCAGGCAGAACTAGGGCGTGTTGACACTAAAATAATATGCGGATTTTTGAGATGATTTTGTTCCGTTCAAGGCAAAAATCCGCAGGCGGGCTGTCGCCCGGCAAGGATTTTTAACGACGAATGGGGCAAAATCAGCCAAAAAGATGCGTGTTAGGCTTAGTGTCAACACGCCCTAACGTCTGCCGGTGATCCTTGGCTTCAGACGGAGACGGTACAGATTGCACAGGCCGTCGAGTGTGTAGTCATACAGCAGAAAGAAGGGATTGAGCAGAAGGAGAATCACAGCACCTGCATAGCGGCCGTATTCCTCG
>DGSY01000195.1:3996-24502 GCA_002394125.1 Ruminococcus sp. UBA4350 | reverse complement strand
ACCATGTACTGCATCAGATAGATGACATTGCTGTTGTAGAGCAGCGCCAGAACGATGATCGCATTGATGATCTTATTGCCGGGGAACTTGATCTTTGCGAGGCAGAAGGCCGCCATCGAAGCGAACACCACCTGCAAGAGCGTAACGGCAACGGTCACGAATACGGAGTTGAACACATAGCGGGAGAAGGGCACCCACATCTGACCGAGCACGCGGTAGGTATCCTTGAAATTGTCGAGCGTCGGGTTCAGCGTGTACCACTTCGGCGGGAAAATGAACATTTCGTTGACCGGCTTGATCGAGTTGACGATCATCAGCCAGATCGGAAGCACCATAAAGAGGCCGAGTATTGTCAGAAAGAGGAATATCGCGATCGAGCCGCCGATCTTTCTGCCGGCACGCCGGTTGGAAGCCTTGAGCTTTCTGGGATCCTTTGCGGCAGAGCCTGCCGCAGCCTTTGCACTTGCCATGATACTCCTCCTTTCTCAGTCCATATATTTGCCGAGCAGCTTGCTGATGAGCTTATTGCAGAAATACATCGCGATGAACAGCACCATGCAGATCGCAGAGGCATAGCCCATTTCGTAGCGCACCCAGCCGTAGTCGAAGGCGTGCGTCATAATCGTATGTGCGGCGTAATCGGTGCTGGGGAAGCCGACGAGGTTTCTCGCAACGATATCCGCCGTGAATGCGGAGACGATCTGCATGACCGCCGCGAACATCAGCGAGGGACCCATGCCGGGGATCGTGATGTAGATCAGCTCCTGCCAGCGGTTCTTGATGCCCTCGATCGCGCCGGCCTCATACTGTGACTTGTCGATATTCTGGAAGCCTGCGCGCATTGCGAGGAAGCCCGCGCCCATCGACACCCAGAGCTGGACGATGATAACGACCGTGAGGATATACTTGGAATCCGTGAGCCACTGGATCGCGTTGGTCGTGATGCCGAGATTCATCAGCGTGGAATTGGCGATGCCGTAGCTGTCGCCGGAGAAGATCAGCTGCCAGACGGCATAGACGCCGGAGGCCAGCGACGGCGCATAGAAGATCAGCGTGAAGATGACCTTCAGCGTCTGATTCAGCTCATTGATGAGCCATGCGAGCATGAAGCTCAGGAAATAGCTCAGCGGGCCGGTGAAGACAGCGAACACCAGCGTCACGCGGATCGCCTTGATGAAGATGCTGTCATTGAGGAACAGGTTGTAGAAATTGCTCAGTCCCACCCATGTCGGCGGGTATTTGACCATGTCGAAATCCGTCAGGCCGATCGGGAGCGACATGATGACAGGGATCACAGTGAAGATCAGAAACACGAGCATGAAGGGCAGCATCATGAGATAGGCTTCCTTGTTCTGCTTGATTTGCAGCCAGAGCAGCCGCCGCTGTTCCTGTTTGGTTCTGACACCGATTTGATCTTTATCCAAAACGGACGACCTCCTTCTTTTCTCTTTGCCGGGGGATGCGGGGAATCAGGACAGTCCGAGGTTTTCGCGCTTGCGCTGGATCTCGGCATTCATGTCGCTGTTGTAATACATGAGCGTATCACGCGGATTCTCATTGGAGTTGACCGTTTCACGGAACGCGTTCATGATGTTTCGCGTGACGGCGTAGGAGGAGGGCAGGATCGGGATCTCGTCGAGCGCCTCCCACTGTGCGAGCAGCACATTCAGCTCTGCGCTCGACCAGTTGAGCTGTCGGAGCGTCTCGGCATTGGCCGCTTCATAGCGTCCCATCTGGCCGAGCAGACCTTCGAGGTCGGAGCCGTAGCCGGTCTGCACATCGGTCGAGCAGAACCACTTGACGAATTCCCATGCAGCCTCCTTGTTCTTCACCTTATTGAAGATGACCGCGCCGGAGCCGCCGGAATTGGATGCGTGATTGACTGTGCCGTCCTCCTGCAAAGTGCCGGGCATGACGGTGAAATCCCAGAGTCCCTTGATCTCCGGTGCCGCAACGGAAAGCTGATTGTAGAAGCTGTAATTCGCAACGACGATCGGATACTGACCGGTGCGGAAATAGCTGTATGCATCGTAGGTCTGCGAGAATTTGTAATCGCGGTAGAAATCCGTCCATTTCTCAAAGCATTGGATCGCTTCGACGGAATCGAACTGCGTTCTGGTCTGCTCCTCATTATAATAGTTCAGGCCCTTTTGCAGAACGAGCGAGGCGAAGGTGTGGCCGGCTTCGGTCGCCGCCGCGACATTGGTCGCCGGCAGGATCAGGCCGACGCCGAGGTGATTGCGCTGTAAGCCGGGCAGCATATCAATGATATCGTCCCATGTCTGCGGGAGCTTTGTGTAGCCCAGCTCCGTGAGGATATCGGTGCGGTAGAACATCATCGTCCAGCTCTGCGTCAGCGGCATACCGTAAACGCCGCCGTTGTACTCATAGAGAACAGTTGCATCATGCTGGAGATTTTTGACGGTCTCCTGATAATCGGGGAACTGCTTCATATCGGTGAGCAGGCCGCGGCAGGCGAGGTTCACGGGGAATTCGCCGCCGAGGAACAGCGCGACATCCGGCCCCTTTCCGGCGAGTGTTGCTTCGACAACGCCGCCGACAACGAGATTGACGGAGACCGGGATCTCCGGATGCAGCTGTGCAAATTCGTTCTCGACCAGCTCCTTGACAACAAGCGCCTGATCGCGTCCGAGATTGACCCAGACATTGATGACGTCATCCTTCGAGGCGTCGATGTCGGAAAGCGTTGTGTAGTCCTCGGTAAAGGAACCGATGAACGCTTTGAAGCGGAAGCCGAGCTGCTTGAAGAAGCTCGATTTCAGCGAGGAGAATTCCTGATCCGCGGAGGCCAGCTCGATATAGTCAATTTCCAGCGGCTGATCGCGGTAGTCGCAGATGAAGGTCGAGATCGTTGAGATATTGTCCTTGATCTGCGTGACATAATTCGGGATGCGGCTGGGCTTGTCGATGCACTTATCAAGAATGACATACATTCTTTGAAGCGCGGCCGCCTCGGAGCCGAGCGTACCGGAGAGATTTTCTATGCCGGCCTGCGCATCCTTGAGCTGCTGCGAGAGCCGCATGAAATCGCTGACGATCGTCGGGATGCTCTCCTCGACATAATAGTCATTGTATTTGTCGGGATTCGGGCCGGTGATCATGAGGATCTGCTTGTAGCAGGTGTTGAGGTCGGCGACGGTGCTTTCGAGCCGGCGCATGGATTCGCCGATCTCGCCGGGCATGGCCTCCAGCGTGATCGTATGCGGTTCGCCGGCGGTGAGATAGACATAGGCATAATCGCCGTCCGATGTTTTGACCGGCGTCAGATCCCAGTCTGTATTATAATAGAACTTCACCTGACTGAACGCATCGTTTTGCAGGCTGCCGTCCACCAGCACGCGGCGGTTGGAGTAGAAGCCGCGCATGACGTCCTGCCGTGCCTTGATGCCGATCTTATACCAGCCGTCGCCGGTGATCGCGTCCGCGGGGATCTCCCATGTCGCGGTCTGTCCGGCCTGATCCCAGTTTGCGCCGCCGATCGTATTATAGACCATCTTGACCGGATCGGACGGGGAAACGGTATAGGAATTGTTGTCGTAGCCCGGATAGAGCGTCGAGGAGGATTTGTATTTTGCCGCCTCGCCCTCGATGCGGTAAAGCGTGGAGGGCGTGCTTTTCAGCTCGGTCTCGGAGGGAGCCTGATATTTCGCAGTGCCCTCCGGCTGACAGAAGGTGATGCTCTCGATGCCGACCGAAGCCTTGATGCCGGAGAGCGTCAGCTTGTGTTTGCCTTTGGTCAGGCGGAAGATCAGCGGATCATTGAACAGGCCGTCCTCGTCGTAGACGAATTTCGACTGCCAGCCGGGCTGCTCGATCTGCGAGGGACGCACCTGATTGCCGCGGGAATCGGTCTTGATCTCGTTTTTGTTGACGAAGATCTTGTTGAGACAGATGCGCGAGGCGGATTCAAAGGGCGAATCGCCGTCCAGCTCCAGCGAAAGCTCGACCTGATTCGATGGCGATTCCAGCGCGTAATAGGAAATGCGCATGGAATAGATGCCCTCCTCCGGCACGTCGAAGTCATAGGTGACCTCACCCTCGGCGGAGCTCCAGATCAGCACATCGTCCTTCTTCTCGCTGCCCTCGCCGAGCGAGCCGACGGAAAAATCGCCGCCGAGCTGCTCTGCGGTATCCTTTCCGCTGATCGTGATCTCCTGCTCCGGCCGCGCCGCGGAGATATTCTCATCATAATAGTCGCTGTAGCTCTTCTCCCGTTCAAAGTGCAGGGTGTAGAGGTCATCCTCTGCTGCTGCATCCGCGGCAGGCGCGGGCGCGATCAGCAGCCCGGCCTCCGCTTCCTCCGCACTGCAAACGGCCGGCAGCATGAAAGCGCCGGTCATGACGGTGCAGAGCGCTGCGGCTGTAAAGCGCCGGATCGTTTTCTGATTTCTCACGGTCTTTCCACCTTTCACCCGATGCGGCGGCCGCACCGGAATCTCATCCTGAAACGCTGCGGGGAGCGGGAGACTGTCCGTTTCTGCCGGACAAAACCCCGTACTGCCCCTGATTATATAATTATAGCAAATCTTCAGAATATTGTCAAGATGCTGTAAAGCATTTTGCAATGATAAAATTATTTCATCATGATTCACAATCAAATTGATATTTTCTTGCTTAATAAGTGAGAATCTTGTGATGTTCGATCCTGCACAAAAACTGTGCGGAAGTCACCGGATCGCACATTCACTGCACAGAGCTGCCGTTCTGTTTGCTTAAACCTGTGAACTTTCAACAGAAATGAACTTATCAGAAACAAAATATGAAAAAGCGGTGAATTTTTCAAAAAAGGACTTGATTTTTTCAGAAAATATGATACAATAAAAATGCGGGGCGTTTCGCACCCGCAGCTTCATGCTACATTTATTATAAATCTACAGGAGGTAACAGTTATGGCATATGCAATCAGTGACGCCTGCATCCAGTGCGGTGCCTGCGCAGAGGCTTGCCCGGCAGGTGCGATTTCCGAGGGCGACGGCAAGTATGTGATCGACGCAGATACCTGCCTCGACTGCGGCGCTTGTGCAGACACATGTCCCGTGGGTGCGCCGGAGCAGGCATAATCGCCGCTTCTGAAAGCCCGATCAACCTGAAAAAATGCGGCGGCTCTTATTGGCGGAGCCGCCGTGTTTTATTTCTGCTGTCAAAAATCGCGGCGGGAGCGCTCCGGTTTTTGCCGTATCCGGAAAAAATCTGAAAAAATCGCGCTGACCCCTTGCTTTTTTCGGGGAAGTATGATATAATAATACAGCATTTGAATATCCGCCGGTGCCTGACCGGCGAGGTCATAATGCCTCTGCATATGCAAAACCGCGTATCTGCGTGCTTTGCGATATGTACCACATTACTGACAGATGGGTGGTCCGCTGCATCAGCCTCCGAAAGCTCTGAAGGAGGGTTCCGGCGGTACGGGAAATTCCGTGTCCGCTGCTGCATGAACATCCGTAAACAAATCAAGGAGGAATCCCAAAATGAACGCATTGGAGCAGATCAGCAATTCCAGCCTGAAGAAGGAAGTCCCGGAGATCAACGTTGGTGATACCGTCAAGGTTCACGTCCGCATTCAGGAGTCCGCAGACAAGTACCGCATCCAGGTCTTTGAGGGTACTGTCATCGCGAAGAAGCACGGCGGCATCAGCGAGACCTTCACCGTCCGCAGAGTTGCACACGGTGTCGGCATCGAGCGTGTTTTCCCGGTTCATTCCCCGGCTGTTGACAAGGTCGAGATCGTCCGCAGAGGCGTTGTGCGCAGAGCAAAGCTCTACTACCTGCGCGGCAGAGTCGGCAAGGCGGCAAAGGTCAAGGGACTGGTTCGTTGATTGTAAACCGAGCGAAAGGGGACTCTTGCGGGTCCCCTTTTGTTATATGCAGTTATCTGTATCTCTGAATACGCGGACGGCCGCTGCAAGGGCGGCCTGCAACAGAAAAGAGGGATGAACGATGCCGGAAAATCCGGTCGGAAACGAAACTGACAGCGAGGAGAAGCTGAGCGTGAAATCTCTGCTCGGCGATGCCGCAGATATCCTCGAAACCGCCGTCCTGACGATCTTCGTCTTTCTGATGGTGTTCACATTCCTGCTGCGGCCGGTCACGGTGGACGGCTCCTCGATGGTGCCGACGCTCTACGATCAGGATCAGCTGCTGATCCTCACGCCCGACAGATCGCCGAAGAACGGTCAGATCGTCATTGTCAATGATGCCGAAGCCGGACATTTCAGTGACGAGGCGCAGACACAGGTCTACCGCACTGCGGGACTGAATATCGTGATCGTCAAGCGCGTGATCGCACGCGCCGGTCAGACGATCGACATTGATTTTGCATCCGGTACCGTGACCGTTGACGGCAAGGTGCAGGACGAGCCCTATATCGCGGAGCCGACCGTGCGCAACGACGGCGCCTTCACCTATCCGATGACCGTGCCGGAGGGCTATATCTTTGTCATGGGCGATAACCGCGGCGGCAGCACCGACAGCCGCAATCCGGGCGTTGCACTGGTGCCGCAGGAGCAGATCATCGGCACGGTGTTCGTGCGCTACGGCCGCGATGCGGAGCGCTGCGAAAGCTGGAAGGATCGCTTCGCATATTTATTCTGATATCAAAGGGGGAACTGACAATGGAACCGAACACGATCCGGCCGGACGGCGAGCCGCAGGCTGAAAAGGAAAGCTATTCGCTCAGGGAGCTGGGCGGCGACATTCTCGATATCGTTGAAACGGTCTTTGTCGCCTTCTTTATGGTGACGCTGGTCTTCACATTCCTGTTCTGCACGGCGAATGTGGACGGCGATTCCATGGTGCCGACACTTCAGGACGGCGACCGTCTGGTCGTTTCACGGCTCACGAAAAGCTATGATGACGGCGATATCCTCATCATTTACAGCGGCACATCCTATATGTTTGATGAATCCGGCACACTGCGGCCGAATCCCGGCCTTGACAAGCGCATTGTCAAGCGGCTGATCGCGCAGGGCGGTCAGGAGGTCAATATCGACTTCAAAGCCGGCGTGGTCTATGTGGACGGCAAGGCGCTTGATGAGCCCTATATCAGCGGGCCGACACACCGCGATTATCAGTCTTTTCAGTATCCGTTCACGGTGCCGGATGGATATGTCTTTGTACTGGGCGACAACCGCGGCATCTCGAAGGACAGCCGGCATCCCGATGTCGGACTGGTCTCTGAGGAGGAGATCGTCGGCAAGGTCGTTTTCCGGATCCTGCCTTTCAGCAAGGTCGGACGGGTGAAATAAGGATACGGAATGAACAAAGCGAAAGGCAGGCGTGATATATGGACGATATGAAGGATATTCAGTGGTTTCCGGGACATATGGCGAAAACACGCCGGCAGATCGCGCGAAGTCTGCCGCTCGTGGATGCAGCGGCGGAGCTGCTGGATGCACGCATCCCGATGAGCAGCCGCAATCCGGAGATGAACCGCATGACCGGCAAAAAGCCGCGGCTCATCATCCTCAACAAAGCGGATATGGCCGATCCTGATGTGACGCAGCAGTGGGTAAACTATTATAAAAAACAGGGCTTTGCCGTCATCACCGCCGATTCCAAAGCCGGAAAGGGCGTGAAGCAGTTTGCACCCGCGCTGCGGGAGCTGCTGCGCGATCAGCTCGCACGGTATGAGGCAAAGGGCATGAAGGGAAGACCGATCCGCGTGATGATCCTCGGCATCCCGAATGTCGGGAAATCATCGCTCATCAACCGGCTGGCCGGCGGAAAACGCGCAAAGGCTGAGGACAGAGCCGGCGTCACCCGCACACAGCAGTGGATTAAGACAACGGACGGCGTGGAGCTGCTCGATACACCGGGCGTGCTCTGGCCGAAGCTTGACGATCAGGAGGCCGCGGTGCGTCTGGCGATGACCGGCGCGATCCGCGACGATATCCTCGATAAAGAGGCGCTTGCGGCGCGGCTGCTGGCGTTCCTGCATACCGAATATCCGCAGGCGGTCGCCGAGCGGTATAAGATCCCGCCGGAACAGGAGGGCGACGGCTTTGCGCTGCTGGAGCTGACAGCGAAGAACCGCGGGATGCTGCTCTCCGGCGGCGTGCCGAATACGGAGCGCGCCGCGATCACCGTGCTGGATGAATTCCGCGGCACAAAGCTCGGCCGCATCTCACTGGAAAAACCGGAGAAAGGATAAGGGAAATGAAAAGCGGATATCATCTGCGGCTCGGGATAGTCGGCATAATCGGCGCGTTCTTTGCGCCGCTCGGACTGCTTTTTACGGTCGTCGGTCTGATCGCAGGCCGCGTGACCGAGGATATGAGATCGAATCAGGCGGAAAGTGCAAGAATCCTGCGTTATATCTTCTGCGGGGTCGGACTGCTGTTTTTTATCATCGGTGCGGCCATGCTCGCGGTGATACTGGTCAGGCATTTCCGCATCCGGAAGCTCATTGACGCCGGACAGTATGTCATGGCGGATTTCATCGGCGCAGAGCAGGTGAACAATGTGGAAATCAACGGCCGGAATCCGTACCGCGCACTGTTCAGATTTGTAACGGCAGACGGTCAGACGGTTACATTCCGCAGCCGGATGGTGACGGAGGATCCGACACCGCTGCTGACCGGCAGACAGATTCCCGTCTTTGCGGATCCTGCCGATTTTAGCCGCTATTATGCAGATATTGACACGGTGACGGGCATTCGCTGAATGCGCCGGCCGGAGGTGTGCATATGGAATATGTTGACAGGCTGATCGCAGCAGGCAGGCCGGAGCTTGCGGAGCAGCTCCGCCGTACATGGAGAAATGCCGTGATGCTCTGCGCGAAATATGCGGAGGGCAGAAAGCGTTATTACCGCGGCGGCGATGCCGGAACGCTCGGCGGAGAGATTCCCGTCGGGGCGAGCAAGACCGGCGGTTATCCCGATCTGCCGCCGGAGATCCCGTATCCGGAAATGACCGGCTTTGCGCGGACTTATCTGAAAGCGGATCCGCGCTGGCGTGTTGAGATCGTGCCGGAATCCTCGATGCAGCTGCTTGCGCAGATCAATCTGCGGGAGCTGGCGGAATCCGGTGCGGATACCGAGCATCTGCTGCCGGAGACCGGAATGCTGTATTTCTTTTACAGTCACTACGGCTGCGATGTGTTTGCGGGCTCAAAGCATCCCGATCCGTACAGCGTTGTCGATGTGCAGGATCCGAAACGGGCGCAGATTGCAAAGGTCATCTGGTGGGACGGCGATATGCAGACGCTCCGCCGGACGGCGCCGCGCCTGCCCTATTGTGAGGGCGTGATCCCCGGACTGGAGGAGGAATGCGCGGTCGCATTCTATGCCGAGGACAATTACGATACGGAGCAGCTTGCCGATGCTGACGAGATCTGCGATATCCTTGAGATCGAGGAGGAAGACCTGCTCCCGCACGGCGACCGGCTGCTCGGCATTCCGTGGACGGTCAATCCGCGGGATATGTCAGGCAGTGACATCAATCTGATGCAGATGAGTGCGGATGAGGGCTCTGTCGTTTCCTACTGCTTTGCGATCGGCGGGCAGGCGCTCAGGGAACGGGATTTTTCATCTGCGAGATACTGGGAGGACTGCGACTGAGAGAGGAGTGATCCGATGCCGCGTGAACTGAAGATCTGTCACGAGCTGTTTGAATTTGATGCGAATGTGCGGCTGCATTTTCCGGTGTTCTGCGGCGTCGATGAAGCGGGCAGAGGGCCGCTGGCGGGCGATGTGTATGCCGCTGCGGTGATCCTGCCGCCGGATATCGAGATCGCAGGGCTCAATGACAGCAAAAAGCTGAGCGAAAAGCGCCGCGAGGAGCTTGCACCGGTCATTCAGGAAAAGGCGCTTGCCTACTGCATTGCTTCGGCAACTGTCGAGGAGATCGAGCGGATCAATATTTTGCAGGCGGCACTGCTCGCCATGCACCGCGCCGTCGAGGGGCTTCCGTTGGTGCCGGATTATGTGCTGACGGACGGCAATCAGCCGCCGGTCGTGCCGATGCCGGTCGGAACGCTCGTGCAGGGCGATGCGAAATCCGCGAGCATTGCGGCAGCATCGGTGCTTGCCAAGACAGCGCGTGATGCCGCGCTGCGGCAGCTTGACGAAGAATATCCGGAATACGGCTTTGCAAAGCACAAGGGCTACGGCACAAAGGCGCATTATGCGGCGCTCGATGCCTACGGTCCCTGTCCGGCGCACCGGCCGTCTTTCCTGAAAAAATATTATGAAAAACGCGGCTTCTAAGCGGCAGACCGGCAATGCCGGAGAGGATGCGGTCTGTGCGTATCTGGTAGGGCAGGGCGCGGAGATCCTCTGCCGGAACTTCACTGTCCGCGGCGGCGAGATCGACATTCTCGCAAGGCTCGGCGGGCTGCTGCTGATCGTCGAGGTCAAGACGCGGCGGCCGGGCGCACTGGTTTCCGGCGCGGCGGCGGTCGATGCGAAAAAGCAGCGCTGCATCATCCGTGCGGCGGAGCAGTATCTGCTGAGAAATCCGTGCGACTTACAGCCGCGCTTTGATGTGGCAGAGGTCGAATATTCCGGCAGCTTCGTCCGGCATATCGGGTATATCGCGAATGCCTTCGATGCGACGGGATATGTATAAAGGAGGGCAATATGGGAATCCGCAAAGTGATAATGGCCTGTCCGTACTGCGGCAGCAAGGAATTTGTCCGCGGCGCACTGTCACATAAGACCGTGCATGATCCGAAGCGGCCGCTCAGCACATATTACACGGTGCAGGCGCAGATCTGCAAGCGCTGCGGCAGCATCGTGCGGGAATTCATTGCCGATCCGGAGAAGTTTGAGAAATACTGAGATCGTGATGTGCGGGGCAGAGCCCCCGCAGATATCGTTATACAGTCCAAAGGAGGATTTTGATATGATCTATCACAGCACACGAAACAGCGCGCTGTCCGTCAGCAGCGCAGAGGCGATCGCGCAGGGCATTTCGGCAGACGGCGGCCTGTTCGTACCGGCGTCGATCCCGGAGCTGACCGCTGCCGATTTCGAGGCGCTCAAAGGGCTTTCCTATGCAGAGCGTGCTGCGCGTCTGTTCGCGCTCTACCTGACCGATTTCACCGATGAGGAGCTGCGCGAATGCACAAAGGCAGCCTACGAATCCGGCAGCTTTGAGACACCGGATGTGCAGGAGATCACCAGACTGGCAGACGGCTCTCTGCTGCTGGAGCTCTGGCACGGCCCGACCTGTGCGTTCAAGGATATGGCGCTCCAGATCCTGCCGCATTTCCTGACGCGTGCGATCCGCAAGACCGGCACCGACAAGGAAGTCGTCATCCTGACGGCGACCTCCGGCGACACCGGCAAGGCGGCACTGGCAGGCTTTCAGGATGTGCCCGGCACCCGCATCATGGTCTTCTATCCGGAGGACGGCGTCAGCTCGATGCAGAAGCGTCAGATGCAGACGCAGGAGGGCGAAAATGTCTGCGTCTGCGCAGTCAAGGGCAATTTCGACGACTGCCAGAACGGTGTGAAGGCGATCTTCACCGATCCGGAAATGCAGAAGCTGCTCGCCGAAAACGGAATGCAGTTCTCCAGCGCAAACAGCATCAACTGGGGCAGACTCGTCCCGCAGATCGTCTACTATGTCTCGGCCTATGTGACGATGCTCGAAAAGGGCATCCTCAAGGAGGGCGAGCGCTTCAATATCACTGTGCCGACCGGCAATTTCGGCAATATCCTTGCGGCGTGGTACGCAAAGCAGATGGGCGTTCCGGTGCAGCATCTGGTCTGCGCCTCGAACATCAACAATGTTCTGACCGATTTCATTGAAACCGGCGTCTACGACCGCAACCGCACCTTCCATGCAACGGTCAGCCCGTCGATGGACATTCTGATTTCCAGCAATCTGGAGCGTCTGCTCTATCACATGACCGGTGAGAACGATGCGCAGATCCGCGAATGGTTCGGCGCACTGAAATCCGAGGGCAGATACGATATCGGCACGGAGCTGCGCAACCGCATTCAGGCGGAATTCTCCGGCGCATTCTACGATGACGATGCGACGAAGAAGCTGATTGGCAAGGTCTTTGCGGAGAACGGCTATCTCAGCGACACGCACACGGCTGTCGGCATCTGCGCGGCGCGTGCATACAATGAAAAGGCTGCGGACAAGTATCCGATGCTGATCGCTTCGACGGCGAATCCCTACAAGTTCGGCGCTGCCGTGCTGGAGGCGATCGGCGGCGATACCGATGCCGATGAATACGAGATTCTCAGCCGTTTGCAGGAGAAATCCGGAATGCAGATTCCGAAGGCGCTTGCCGAGCTGAAAACAAAGAAGGTCCGCTTCACCGGCTCTGTCGAACAGGATGCGATGGCGGCATTTGTCCGCGAAACGCTCGGCATCCGATGAGCCTGTTTGTGATCGGCGACACGCATCTGTCATTCGGCACTGCGAAGCCGATGGATATTTTCGCGGGCTGGGAGCATCATGCGGAGCGCCTGCAAAGCGCATGGTTCGAAACCGTTTCGCCGGAGGATACGATCGTTCTGGCGGGGGATATCTCGTGGGGCATGAGCCTTTCAGAGGCGCTGCCCGATCTGCAATGGCTCAACGCGCTTCCCGGCAGGGAAAAGATCATCCTGAAAGGCAACCACGATTACTGGTGGGCGACCGTCAAGAAGATGCAGGAATTCTTCGCTGCGAACGGCCTTGACACGCTCCGCCTGCTGCATAACAACTGCTATGCCTACGGCGAATACGGCATCTGCGGGACACGCGGCTGGGTCAATATGGATCCGGAGAATACGCCCGCGGATGACGCAAAGGTCAGCGCACGCGAGGCGCAGCGGCTGGAGGTCTCGATCACGGCCGCAGAGCAGCAGGGGCTGAAGCCGCTTGTCTTTCTGCATTATCCGCCGATCTACGCCGCAAGCTGCAATTATCCGATTCTGGAGGTGCTGTGGCGGCATCCGGTCACGGACTGCTGGTACGGCCATATCCACGGGCGTTCGCTGCACCGCTATGCTGTCAACGGCGAGCGGGACGGCATCAAATACCACCTGATCGCGGGTGATTATGTTCAGTTTATTCCACAAAAGATATTGTAAACTGTGAAAATGGAAGAAAGCACCAAAACCTCTGGAAATATCCGCCGGTTTGTGCTATAATAAAGTGTATTTGTCCGCATAGTCGGCTATGCGGCGCGTATTCACAAGAAAACCGAAATTTGGAGGAACAACTATGAGCCTGATTTCCGATGTCAAAACAGATGTAAATATGAGAGAAGTAACCTTCTCGATCACCGCAGAGGAGCTGGAGAGCGCCTGCGAGAAGGTATATCAGCGGCAGAAGAAGGACATTGCCGTCAAGGGCTTCCGCAAGGGCAAGGTGCCGCGCAAGATGGTCGAAAAGCTCTACGGCGAGGAGGTCTTCTTTGAGGACGCGATCAATATGGTCATGCCCGCACAGCTTGAGCAGATCCTGACCGATAACGAGATCAACATCATCGACCGTCCGTCTGTCGAGATCGTTTCCGCATCGAAGGCAGAGGGCGCAGTTCTCAAGGCAACGCTCATCACCAAGCCGGAGATCAAGGTCGGCGAGTACAAGGGCATCCACGCTCCGATGAATGTCAAGGAGGTCACCGCGGAGGATATCGACCAGCAGATCGAGGTGCTCCGTCAGCGTCAGGCACGCATCGTTGAGGTGACAGACCGCGCTGCCGAGAACGGCGACGAGGTCAAGATCAACTTCGAGGGCTTCATCGACGGTGAGGCATTCGAGGGCGGCAAGGGCGAAGATTATCCGCTCCGCTTGGGCAGCGGCCAGTTCATCCCCGGCTTTGAGGATCAGATCGTCGGCAAGAACATCGGCGATAAGTTCGACGTCGAGGTCACCTTCCCGGAGGAGTACGGCGATGACCGCTATGCAGGCAAGGCTGCTGTGTTCAAGACCGAGCTGCTCGCGATCAGCGCACAGGAGCTGCCGGAGATCGACGATGAGCTCGCAAAGGACATTTCCGAATTTGATACGATCGCAGAGCTGCGTGAGGATATCGAAAGCAAGCTGAAGAGCTCCGCGGAGCAGGCTGCACAGACCGAGTTCGAGAACGCGATCTTCGACAAGATCGTCGAGGAAGCAGATGCCGTCATCCCGCAGGTCATGTTTGACCGCCGCATCAATCAGCGCATCGGCGATTTCGAGAACCGTCTCCAGCAGCAGTACGGCGATCTCAAGCTGAACGATTATCTCCAGCTGACCGGCATGACAATGGAGCAGCTGCGCGATGAATATGAGCCGCAGGCAAAGAAGGAGGTCACACTCCGTCTGGCACTCGAAAAGATCGCTGATCTCGAAGATATCCAGATCTCCGATGAGGAGCTGGAAGAGGCACTGACACAGTTCGCAGGCGAGCTGAATGCGCCGGTCGAGCTTGTGAAGGCGCGCATCCCGATGGATGATTACCGCACCGATCTTCGCGTGCAGAAGGTCGTTGAGCTGATCAAGAACAACGCTGTTGTTGACAACGACATGGCTCCGGCAGCTGAGGAGGCTCCGGCTGAGGAGGCTGCTCCGGCAGAGGAAGCACCGGCTGCTGAGGAGACCGCTGCGGACGCAGAATAATTTCCGGGGCATGACCGCATTCTGACGGGGATTCTCTCCGCTGCGGACAGGCCGTTCCAAACAGAAAACACCGGTTTCCGCCCCATCGGCTCGCTCCCTTGGGGCGGGAGCCGGAAATCTGCTTTATAAGCGGATTTGCGGAATTCCGCGAATCCTGCCGAAATGTATACGAAAGGAAGGTATCCCCCATGAACAATCCGTACATGAGTCTGGTTCCGACCGTTATTGAGCAGACCAACCGCGGCGAGCGTGCCTATGACATCTACTCCCGCCTGCTCAACGACCGCATCGTCATGCTCTCCGAGGATGTCAACGATGTGACGGCAAGCCTTGTCGTCGCGCAGCTGCTCTTCCTGGAGAGTCAGGATCCCGAAAAGGATATCTCGCTCTATATCAACAGCCCCGGCGGTTCTGTCACCGCGGGCATGGCGATCTACGACACCATGCAGTATATCAAGTGCGATGTCGCAACGATCTGTCTCGGTCTGGCTGCTTCGATGGGCGCACTGCTCCTTTCCTCCGGCGCAAAGGGCAAGCGCATGGCACTGCCGAACAGCGAGATCATGATCCACCAGCCGCTGATCATGGGCGGCGGTATCTCCGGTCAGGCGACCGATATCAAGATCCGCACGGATAATCTGCTCCGTACCAAGAGCAATCTGAACCGCATCCTTTCCGAGAATACCGGCAAGCCGCTTGAGCAGATCGAGCGCGATGTGGAGCGCGATTACTTCATGTCTGCCGAGGAAGCGATGAACTACGGCCTGATCGACAAGGTCGTCACAAAACGCTGAATTCTTCCGGAAAACAATCAGAATACGGAGGGCAATATGCCTGATAAAACTACCCGAACCTGCAATTTCTGCGGAAAGCCGGAAACCAAGGTGCAGAGTATGTTCTCTGCCGGCCCGAGCAATATCTGCGACGAGTGCGTGACCTATTGCTATGAGCTGCTCTACGGCGATCTGGACAGAAAGCCCAAAAACGAAAAAGGCAAGCGTCTGAAGGGCGAGCCCGGCGGCGAGGTCAATCTGCTGAAGCCGGCCGAGATCAAGCGCGTGCTCGATGAATATGTCATCGGGCAGGACAGCGCAAAGATTTCGCTTGCTGTCTCCGTCTACAACCATTACAAGCGCATCCTCAGCCGCGACGACGGCGACGATGTCGAGATCCAGAAAAGCAATGTGCTGCTGCTCGGCCCGACCGGTGTCGGCAAGACCTATCTGGCACAGACGCTCGCGAAGATTCTTGAGGTGCCGTTTGCGATCGCGGATGCGACCACGATCACCGAGGCCGGCTATGTCGGCGACGACGTGGAAAATGTGCTGCTGCGCCTGATTCAGGCGGCGAATTTTGATGTCGAGGCAGCAGAGCGCGGCATCATCTATATCGACGAGATCGACAAGATCGCGCGCAAATCCGAGAACACCTCGCTGACCCGTGACGTCAGCGGCGAGGGCGTGCAGCAGTCGCTCCTGAAGATCATCGAGGGTACTGTCTCCAATGTTCCGCCGCAGGGCGGCCGCAAGCATCCGAATCAGGAGTTCATTCACATCAATACGAAGAACATCCTCTTTATCTGCGGCGGCGCGTTTGACGGACTGGAAAAGCATATCCTCAAACGAACCGAATCTTCCGGACTCGGCTTCGGCGCACAGGTGCTCTCCAAAAAGGAAAAGAGCGCGAATATCTTCCATAAGGTCATCCCGCAGGATCTGGTGAAATTCGGCATCGTGCCGGAGCTGGTCGGCAGACTGCCGATCATTACCACGCTGGATGAGATGGACGAGGATTCGCTGGTGCGCATCCTCACAGAGCCGAAGAATGCGCTCGTGAAGCAGTATGCGAAGCTGTTTGATTATGACAAAATCGCGCTGGAGATCGAGCCGGATGCACTGACTGCGATCGCGAAGAAGGCGCTGGAACAGAAGACCGGCGCACGCGGACTCCGTGCGATTCTGGAGGGCGTGCTGATGCAGACCATGTTCGATGCACCCTCAAAGACTGCCGTCAGAAAGGTCGTCATCAAGGCGGACAATGTTGAAAACGGCACTGCGCCGACCCTGCTGGACGAAAACGGCAATGAGATCCCCGCTGCATAATGACCGATATGCGAATCTCCTGCACCAATCTGCGGGAGATTCTCTTTTCAGATTATGAATCCCAATATAAGCTGACACAGCAGAACAATCCGGAAGGGACATTCAGATATTTCAGAAGAATTTCACAGGATTTCCGGAAAATAACGCTTGATTTTCTGTGCGTTTTCATGTATAATGATACATACAATATCAGCGCGTGATGCCGCTCGCCGGCATTTGCAGTTTTCTCACTCCGGCTGCGCACGGAGCAGAGGCGGTTCCATGCCGCGCAGGGCAGATAGGAAAAGACAATGCAAGAGAAAGATAACAGAAACGACGTGATGAAGACAGGGGAGCAGGCAGACATACTTCCGGTCGTCGCACTGCGCGGTCTGGTTGCTCTGCCGCATATTGTTATGGATTTCGAGGTCGGCCGGCAGGAATCCCGCAAGGCTGTTGATGCGGCACTCGCCGCAGACCGCCGCATTCTCCTGCTGACGCAGCGCGATCAGCGGATCCTCGAACCGAAGCCGAAGGATCTCTACCGCACCGGCGTCATCTGCGAGATCCGGCAGGTCGTCCGCAGCTCGGAGGGCTCCCGCGTGCTGGTCGAGGGTCTTCGCCGCGCAAAGGTTTCCGCGCTCCATGCGCCCGGTGAGACCGAATACTGGACGGCCGCATTCAGGGCGCTGCCGCTCAGTACGCGCACAAAGGGAAATGACGTCGAGATGCAGGCGATCACCAATTCGGTCAAGGGCGAGTACGGAAATTACTGCCGCCTCTCGCGCCGCATTCCTGCGGATTTTGTCGAATTGGTGCTGACCGAGGAGGAGCCGCTGCAGCTCTTTGAAGCGATCTGGTCGAATATGGAGATCGACTACCGCGACCGTCAGATGATGATGGAGGAGAACAGCCTTTTCCTGCGCCTGACCATGCTGTATGCCGTATTGGTGCGGGAGAATGAGATCCTGAAAGCGGAGCAGGATATCCAGACCAAGATGCAGCAGCATATTGATGCACAGCAGCGTGAGATCTATCTCCGCGAGCAGCTCCGCGTCATCAATGATGAACTGAATGAACTCAACGGCGGACGCGGCTCGGATCCCGATCTGCCGGACGGTGCGGGCGAACCGCCTGTGCTGGATAATATCAAGCGGCTCGAAAAGATCCGCGAATTCATGTCAAAGGAAACGGCGGACAAGATCCAGCGCGAGATCCGCCAGCTCATGAATGTTCCGCCCTTTTCACAGGAAGCATTCGTGATCGACAATTATCTGGATACCGTCTTTTCCCTGCCGTGGGGCGTGACCACGAAGGAGAAGCTCGATATCCGCAAGGCAGCCGTGCAGCTCGACCGCGACCACTACGGACTGCAGCGCGTCAAGGAGCGCATCCTCGAATCCATGAGTGTCCGCGTCATGCAGCCGAAGCTGACCGGCCAGATCATCTGTCTCGTCGGCCCGCCCGGTGTCGGCAAGACCTCGATCGCAAAGTCGGTCGCGAAGGCGCTCGGCAGAAACTATGTCCGCATTTCGCTCGGCGGCATCCGCGATGAAGCGGAGATCCGCGGCCACCGCAAGACCTATGTCGGCGCGATGCCGGGACGCATCATTGATGCGATGCGGCAGGCAAAGAGCATGAATCCGCTGATCCTGCTGGACGAGATCGACAAGCTCTCCGGCGATTACAAGGGCGATCCCTCGGCGGCACTGCTGGAGGTACTGGACAGCGCCCAGAACAGCACATTCCGCGATCATTATCTGGAGATTCCGTTCGATCTGTCGGAGGTGCTTTTCCTGACGACGGCGAACGACGCGAGCCAGATTCCCGCGCCGCTCTATGACCGCATGGACGTCATCGAGCTGAATTCCTATACGCGGCTGGAAAAATTCCATATTGCAAAGGAGCATCTTGTCAAAAAGCAGCTCCGCGAAAACGGGCTCAAGGCATCGCAGATGCGGATCAGCGATGCAGCGCTGTTCGATCTGATCGACTGCTATACCCGCGAGGCGGGCGTGCGCACACTGGAGCGCCGGATCGCGTCGCTGTGCAGAAAATGCGCAAAGACCCTGCTGACAGAGGATGTCAAAAAGGTGCAGTATACGCCGGAAACGCTGGAGGCAGCGCTCGGCCCGCATAAGTTCACCGGAGAATATTTCTCGCAGGAGGATGCGGTCGGCATCGTCAACGGCCTTGCGTGGACGAGTGCCGGCGGCGTTGTGATGCCGCTGGAGGTGCTGACCATGCCGGGCAAGGGCGAGATCCAGGTCACCGGCTCGCTCGGCGATGTCATGAAGGAGAGCGCCAAGCTCGCGATCTCCTATGCGCGCTCCGTCGCAAAGGAATACGACATCAATCCGGAGCTGTTCAAGTCAAAGGATATTCACATTCACGCGCCGGAGGGCGCTGTCCCGAAGGACGGCCCGAGCGCCGGCGTGACCATGCTGACCGCGCTGATCTCGGCTTTGAGCGGCGTACCTGTCCGCCATGATGCCGCGATGACCGGTGAGATCACGCTGCACGGCAGAGTTCTGCCGATCGGCGGGCTGGTCGAAAAGTCCATGGCGGCCTATAAAAACGGCATCCGCACAGTGCTGATTCCGGCGGCAAATCTGCCGGATCTGGCGGAGCTGGACGAGTCAGTCCGCAGCGAGATGACATTCATTCCCTGCGAGACGGTCGATACGGTGCTGCATACCGTTCTGAAGCCGCCGCAGTATGACACGAAGCTGGAGCCGCTGCATCCGGATGAGCTGCAAAAGGTCAAATTTCAGCCGATCTCCGCGCCGCGCAGCCGGAAACGCTCCGAGCCCGCGCAGTGATGCCGGCACAGAAAGGATATACCCATGAACTGGAATCTGGCGGAATTTTCCGCAGCATACGGCACGGCGGCACAGCTTCCGCCCTGCACATCGCCGGAGATCGCCTTTGCGGGGCGCTCCAATGTCGGCAAATCGACGCTCATCAACAAGCTGTTTCAGCGGAAGAATCTGGCGCGTGTCAGCTCGGTGCCGGGCAAGACCGCGACGATCAATTTCTATCACTGCGATTCGGTGATCTTCGCTGATCTGCCGGGCTACGGCTATGCGAAGCGCTCGAAATCCGAGCTGGTGCGCTGGCAGGAGCTCATCAACGGCTATCTGCAGGGCGACCGTGACCTGCGGGCGGTTCTGCTGCTGATTGATATGCGCCACCCGCCGACCGCGAATGACCTGCAAATGGTCAATTTTCTGATCGACACGGAGATGCCGTTCGCGATCGTGCTGACGAAAGCGGATAAGCTCAACAAGACGGAGCGTGCGGCAAGGCTTGCGGCGCTGCCGGATGAGCTGCCGCAGTATGAGGATCTCAATGTCACGGTATTTTCGTCGGTGACGGGCGAGGGCGTGGATGTTCTGCGCGCACTGATCGAGGATATCACCGTTCCGGCAGAGTAATGCATAAGATTTATCACGGACTGCTCCCATCTTTATGGATGGGAGCAGTTGCTTTATCAAATGCAGACGTTCCCCTGCGGCGGTGGTTTCCGAGGAACTTTAAGTTATTGCTCCGGCACGAATCGTGCCTATTGTTTGGCCTGGCTTTCATTTCATTCTGTTTTTATTCTTGTTGATGAAAATGCGGAAAGAACCAAGTTAGCGAATCATAGTAAATAGGCAAATCTAAGGAATCACTGATTAAATCCCGCCTGACGGCTTGGCACGCAATCTGCTTTCATATTTTCCGTCATTTTGCACGAAAACTCCTTGCTGGGCGTCAGCCCAGCGGCGTCGTTTTCATACAATCTGATGAAAAATCTGACTGGTCAAGTTTACTTGACCGAAAGCATCCTTGCGCACCAGATTTAATCAGTG
>DGSY01000195.1:0-3943 GCA_002394125.1 Ruminococcus sp. UBA4350 | reverse complement strand
CCAGATTTAATCAGTGCTTCCCTAAGGGAACGGGGAAAAGGGGTAAGGAAAAAGGGGGTGCGGGGGAGAAAACCTAAGGGGAAAGGGGGACTGTGAGCGCCAAGCGAACCGTCCCTCTTCCCCTTTTGGTGTTCATCCCCCGACCGTGCAGAGAGGCTATAACCAAAATCATACCATCAAAGCAAACTGGAAACCTGAAAGCATCCTGCGAATTATAAATAATTCCGGAAACGTATATAAGCAGAATGGATTGTCCCCAGACCGCTAAACAGCTGCGAACAGCAGCGTAACAGCGACGAGATTGATACGCTCCGCGAAACTATGCCGAAGGGAAACGGCACCAGGCACTGCCCGGCGACCTTTACAAAATTGAGATTTTGTGGTATGATATAGGAGATAGAAAAAGGAGGGATGCAGGATGCTGCGATTCCGGAAAATGAAGCCGTCCGATCTGGACAAGACCGACTGGACAAATGAGCCGCTGGCTGCGCTGCTGCCGGAGGGCGCTGACTATCTGTCCGCCCATATCCGGAACGGCGATACCGTGTTCGTGATCTTTGAAGACGATAGGCCGGTCGGCCTGCTCGAAATGAATGCGGAAACCGTCGGTGAGAAGCCGCGCTGTGCGGTCATCGGTACGACCGTCATCCTGCCGGAATACCGCCGTCACGGGCTCGGCCGGATCCTCATGGGACTCGCCGCCGGTGAAGCGCTTGACCGTCAGATCTGGTTCCTCGCCGGAGCCGTTCCGCAGACCGCCGAGGCGGAGGGCTTTGCGGACGGAATCCATATGAAGCAGACCGAATGGTTTGCGGATCTGCGCGTGCTGGATCTTTCCGATGTTGAGGGGCTCCGTTATGGCTGAGCCGCGCCGGAAGCTGCATATCCCGGAGCGGATCTCGTCAGCCGTCATACTGTTCAGCGTGACTGCCGTCTTTGCGGTGCTTTCGCTGTTTGCGCGCACGGATGCCGCCGACCAGTCGCTCTGGCGCGGCCTGCTCCATGCGCATGACCGCGTCTGGCTTGCCCTCGGCTCCGATGAGCTCGGCAATGTCTATATTACAAAGGAGCGCCTTCTGCGGCATATTCAGCCGCCGGAGGAAAGCGTATTGCAGAAATCGGCAAATGCCGTCAACCGGTTCGCGGAAAATGCAGGTGCGCCCCTGTATCTGCTGGCGGTGCCGACCTCGGCGGGCATCTACAGCGACGATCTCGCCGATGCCGCGCCGATCGCGAATGAGCATCAGATCCTGCGGCGGTTCGGGGAGATGCTCTCCGATCAGGTCAGCCGGATCGAAGCCTACAGCTGGCTCTCGGCGGAGCGCGAGCAGTATATCTATTACCGGACGGATCCCTGCTGGACGGGCTACGGCGCCTATTGCAGCTACCGTTCTGCAATCCGGCGGCTCGGCTTTCCCTCGATCGGCTACGATCAGTTTTCCGTGATGCACTGCCGCTCGGATTATTACGGCAGGCTCGCGCAGGATGTGCATTATTATGAGGTGCAGCCCGATCTTGTTGATATGTATACGCTCAGGGATCAGCCGCAGAATGAGACCGTCACGGCGCTGCGGGCGGAGGGCGCTGTCCCGCTGCCGTCCTATTATCTGACCGAATATGCCGATACAGAGCCGGAGAAGATCTTTGCGGCGGCACATGAACCGGTGCTGCGCATTGAGACCGACAATCAGAGCAGCAAGGATCTGCTGCTGCTTTCGGATGCATTCGGCTACAGCATGATCCCGTTTCTGACGCGGCATTACCGTTCTGTCACGGCGGTCAATCTCCCGCTCGCCAAGGAGCAGGGCGCGAATCCGGTGCCGGCAGGCAGCTATTCGCAGATTCTGCTGCTCTGCGGCGCAGATACGCTGATGTCGCCGGATGGACTGGCCGCGCTGCTCCCGCAGAGCGAAAATGATACCTGATAATCCTATTCTTGAAAGGAATCCGAAGAATTCGATGGACAGTCAAAAAAAGAAACGGCCGGCGGGCGATCCCGCTGACCGGCAGAGACGCCGACGACGCAGAAAGCGAAAGCCGCTGACACCGCTGCAAAAATTTCAGCGGAAGGCCAAGCGTTTTCTGCACAGCATTCCGGAGAAGATTCCGGTGCAGCGGATCGTTCCGTGGGCGATCGCCGCTGCCGCGCTCATCCTGATCGTCATGGTGATCGGCATGAACACCGCCGGCGCAAAGCTGCGGCGCAAGGTGGTCGCGGAGACTGCGCATTACCGCGTCACGGCGGCGGTTTTCTCCTGCTGCTTCCGGCAGTATGCGGATAATTATCTCGCGGCTGCGGAGGCGAGCGGCAATCAGTCGGTCTATGATCCGGCGCGGCCGCTCAATGAGCAGGAATACAGCAACGGTGAAACATGGTATGACCTGCTGTTTGACAATACACTCAGCTCCGTCAAGAATCAGCTGCGGCTCTGTGAGGCGGCGCTTGCGGAGGGCTTTTCGCTCGATGATGCGCAGCTTCAGAAATGTGAGGAGCTTGCAAAGTCTGACGATCTTGCGCGTTATCCGAAGGGCGTGAAGCGCTCCGATCTGCTGGAGGCTGCAAAGCTTTCCGCGCTTGCTGCGGCATACCGCGACCATGTGCATGACCGCATCGTGATCTCCGAGGACGAGATCATCTCCTATTATACAGAGCATCAGATCGAATACCATACTGCGAGTGTGCTGGCCTATACATTCCAGTGGGATCCGGAAAGCGTGATCGCAGGCGATACCGCCGAGCAGGATGCCGCGCTCCGTGCTGCGGAGGGACTGGCGGCCTGTACCGATCAGCAGGCGTTCAATGAATTTGTATTCAGATACCTGACCGATCAGAAGCAGATGCCGCGCGGCGAAGCGGAGCAGATCGCGGCGGAGCTTACGGTGACGAAATTCGTGCGGGATTTTCCGGCGGATGTCCGGAGCTGGCTGGAGGAGGGTGCAAAGCGCGGCGCGACGCTGCAATCCGGCAAGACCGATCAATGCACCAGAACCGTCTATATGCTGCGCGACGAGCCCGCACCGGACGAATCCAAGACGGTCGATTTCCGCGTGATCTATCTGAGCGCGGCGGATTTCGACGGGATCGAAAACGCCTCCGCATTCGCACAGGAATTACAGACAGAAATCACGGCGGCCGGCGGAACCTCCGAAGCCTTTGCGGAGCAGGCGCTTGCCTATTCCGAGGATGCGGCGAGCTATGCAAACGGCGGACTGGTCTCCGGCTATTCGGCTGCGCAGACTGCCTACGGCGATGAGATCGCTGCATGGAGTTTTGACCGCAACCGGCAGCACGGTGATATGGTGATTGCTGAATTGCAGGAGGGCGCGGTGCTGGTTTACTATGAGCAGGCGAATGAGGATTCCGGCTGGAAGAATCAGGTGCGTGCGGATCTCTATCAGGCGAAGATCAATGCATTTACGCAGGAATGCGCACAGTACGAGGTGAATGTCCTCGAACAGAATTACAAATATATCCGCGTCTGAATGCGGACAGAAAAACGCCCGGAAGCATAAGAAAGAGACTCATATAGAAGTTTTAAGCCATAGTATTTCTGATTTACAGTCAGTAGTACTATGGCGTTTTTATTGACAATGCAGCAATTCTATGCTATAATTGTTACGAATATAAATCGGAATTTGAAGGAGTATCACTATGTGGTTTTTATTAGCGCTTGGTTCGGCAATCTTTGCCGCACTGACATCAATATTGGCAAAGATAGGAATTGAAGGTGTCGGATCGAATCTGGCTACTGCGATCCGTACAATGGTTGTTGTTATCATGGCATGGGGAATGGTATTTATTACTCATCAGCAAGCAGGAATAAAAGACATTAGCCAGAAATGTTGGGTTTTCCTGATTCTGTCCGGCCTTGCTACTGGTGCCTCATGGCTTTGCTATTACAAGGCCTTGCAGATGGGAGACGCTTCAAAAGTCGTCCCGATT
>DGSY01000015.1 GCA_002394125.1 Ruminococcus sp. UBA4350 | reverse complement strand
TTCCAGCGCCAGCTCACGAACATCCCGTTTCCGGATTTGACCGCATAGATGCCGCGGTCGAGATACTCCATGACAGCGGTTCCGTTTCCGCCGGCACCGTATGCAGCGGATGCGGCCAGCGGCGCTGCGGCGGAAGTGCAGATGAGAAATGCCGCTGACCATGCGGTCAGTCTTTTGTACAGCTGCTTCATATTGATTCCCCCATTACCTTTTCTTCCCTGACTCTCATTTTGATTCTGCCGGAGCGACGGCAGCATCACGAACCTGACGGCAGCGCGGGCAGCACAGGGATGAAGCATACCCGCACGAAAGCCGTCTTTATCTGTTTTTATTTTAGCGGGAAGGGAAGAAAAAAACAATCACGGAATTGCTCATTTTCATGCGGTTTTGCATCATACAAAAAAGGCGGCCGTTCCGGAGCGGAAGGCCGTCGCTTATGTATTTTGTTTCCGGTACTGCATGGCAGTGATGCCGCATTTGACCTTGAACTGCCGCATGAAATGGGATTCATTCTGATAGCCGCACTGCATGGCAATTTCGTGGATGCGCAGATCCGTATGCAGGAGCAGGCTTTTTGCCTTGCTGATGCGCGCCGTAATGACATCGTCCATGCAGCTGACCGAGAAGAACTGCTTATAGAGCCTTTGCAGATGGCTCCGGCTGATGCCGATCTCCTTTGCGATCTGCTCAATATCCCATTCTCTCTGCGGCTCGGCTGTAATTTCTCTGCGCAGCTTTTGCAGCATCTCCTTGTAATCCGGCGCATAGGCAGATGCCGCAGAGATGCGCTCCAGCAGTATCTGTTCGCATTCCTCGACCGAAGCCGCCGCCTTTGCGAGTGTCTCCTGCGTCAGGCGCTGTACGGCGGAGACCACACGCGGAACCGGAATATCCGCCTTGCCGCGCAGATGCTGCATCCGGTGCTCCGCAGATACGATCAGACCGCCTGCGATCGCGCTGTCATCCTGTTCTCTGTCCGCCGGAACCGTCACGGCGAATACGTTCTGCCGCATCCGCGCAAGAAAGCCGTTTTCCGGCAGGACATCACGCAGCGCATTGCCGAGCAGCAGCGCCGGATCATAATCCTCCGCATGATTCGGTTCCGGCGGAATGCCGAGCAAAATCAGCAGCGGCGTTTCCGCCTCCGCATAGGGACGGTACAGAATATCATGCAGATGCTCCGCGAAGCCGCGGCGGTTATAGAGACCGGTCTGCGCATCATGAGAGGAGAGAACCGGAATCTGTCTGCGCCTGTATTCCAGATACATCGCCTGCTGGAGCTGATACAGTCCGTGCGCAGCCGCATCGCACCAGCCTGTATAGAATTCGTCCGGCTCTATATCCTCCGCTTTCGTATAGGCGCTCGCCAGATAGCCGAAGATCTGACCGTGCGAATGCAGCGAGGTCACGAGGATCAGCAGCGGCTCATGCGGCTTGCAGAGTGCGGGGAGAATGTCCCGCGTATCAAATTCATACTGATCCGGTGCATTCTGCCCGCGCCGCTTGGAGAGGGCAAGCAGCATTTTATCATGAAAGCCGACCTGCCGGAACCGCTCCGGATATGCAAAATCCATGCACCAGTCACGGCAGAGACAGATATCGAGCCAGATCCAGTTCGGCAGAACATGACCGACGCTGTCCGTCTTTGTGATCCACTCATTCAGTGTGGATGCACCGCCGGTATGCGCGAACAGATCCGATGCAAGAAATGTCCGCTTATGCATCTGATTCCGCACCCTTGCACGAAAATACGCATCGACCGGAGAATCCGGCATTTGCGGCATTTTTGCCGGATCACAGCCGCAGCTCCCGCCGCAGCGAAGCGTCTGCGTTACGGCAGAAAAACCGGCGGGCTCTCCGGTGATCATCTCATGCAGCGTCAGCACCGCGTCCTCGCCGTACTGCCGCTCGCGCCCCTCGACTGTCGTAATGCGCGGGACATTCAGCCATGCATCCCAGCCGCCGTCATAGCCAGTGACCCTGACCTGACCGGGGACGGAGATCCCGTTCTGCATCAGGGATTCGCAGAGCGCCGCCGCCATGATATCGCTTGCGCAGACGACTGCATCCGGCATCGGGATGCTGCCCGCCGCGATTCTGCGGCCGATCTCCGCCGGAACGGTCCGCCAGAATTCACCGTAGAAGATCCAGTCGTTCCGGAAGGGCAGACCTGCCTCCAGCATGGCCTGACGGTATCCGGCGATCCGTTCCTCGGATGCCTGATTGCCTGCAAAGCCGGAAATGCAGTAGATCGTTCTGCATCCATGTGCGCGGATCAGATGCTGTGTCAGGCGGTAGATGCTTTCCTGCTGACGCGGCTGGATGCTTTCAAACGGAAGAAGGTCTTCGTATGTCACAAGGCAGGGGATTCCGGTCTGCATGAGCTGCCGCCGGACTGCATCGCGCACAGCGGTATTATGGAACCGATCAGCCGCAAACAGGATGCCGTCCAGACGCTGCAATGCGGGCAGTGTATAGATATTTTCCAGGCCGCGGATATAGCTGTCCTGCTGCAAATCGCTGTGCGAATTATAGATGCCGGTATAGATCAGAACGTCATAGCCGAGCCGCTTTGCCGCATCGGAAATGCCGTTCAGGAATTCATAATCCAGCGGATCGACAACCGACGGAATGATGACGCCGAGCCGTTTCTGCAAGCAGATTCCCCTCCTTCCATAGATACTATTATCAGTATATCACGAAACAAAAGGATTGTCAACAAAAAGCAGCACAGGGAGCGAACAGTCAGAGCGGGTTATTACGCATCCGGCGATGTCATCCGAAGTTTTTGGTCAAGCTTTTTTCAAAAAGCTTGCGGGGTCGAGGGGCGGCGCCCCTCGTCGCTCTCCGCAGAGAGCGAAACTCCCCCATTCACCGATCTTTTGCACCGCTGAATGCAAAAACACAAATGCAGGCCGGTATCTATAGCTCCCTGAATCATTTACTGCCGACGCATGGCACAATCTGTAATAAATCTGGCCGATTCTGTTATTGATAAACGGCTTGCGATCTGCTATAATCGAAACAGAAAGAAAAAACGCCGCAACATTTCAAGGGGGTAATCACATGAAGATCAAACGTACATTCTCCGCGCTGACAGCAGCCTGTATGCTTCTGTGCAGCATTCCGGCACTCCATGCATCCGCAGGAAATTTCTCCCGCGTATCGGTGCATGACCCGTCCGTTGTCCGGCTGGAGGAGGGCGGCTATTACATCATCGGCTCGCATCTCGGCGCAGCGCGCTCCGATGATCTGATGAGCTGGCAGAATGCCGCGAATTCAAACCTCGGTTCAACGCGCACGACCTTTTTCAGGGATATCTACAAGGATCTTGCCGTTCCGGAAAAATGGTCAAACACAACAGCCGGCTATAATCTCGCCGGCAATATGTGGGCGCCGGATATCATCTACAATCCGTCGATGAAGAAATACTGTATGTATCTCTCGGTCAACGGCCAGGTCTGGAATTCGTCTGTTGTCCTCTGCACATCGGACAAGATTGACGGGCCGTACACCTATCAGGGCACGATCGTCTATTCCGGCTTCACCAACGGCAGCACAAACAATGTGAAGGATACCGATGTCCCGCGTGTCCTCGGACAGAATCCCGATATCGGGCGCTATCTGACGAACGGGGGCTGGAACGCCGCCTACGGCACGAACGCGATCGACCCCTGCACATTCTACGATGAAAACGGCAATCTGCTGATGGTCTACGGCTCGTGGTTCGGCGGCATCTATATGCTGGAGCTGGACGAACAGACCGGCCTGCGCGATTACAATGTCAGATATGAGACAAAGGCAAATGTCTCGGATGCGTACATGGGCAGAAAGATTGCAGGCGGCAATTATGCCTCCGGCGAGGGGCCGTACATTGAATACATGAAGGCGCACGGCGCGGACAAGGGCTATTATTATCTCTTTATGTCCTACGGCTTCTTCAACTCTAACGGCGGCTACAATATGCGCATTTTCCGCAGCGAAAATCCGCAGGGGCCGTATACCGACCAGAACGGAAACAGCGCGATTTACCCGCGCGGCGGCGACAACATCGGCGGCACGACCGGCGAGCGCCTGATGAGCAATTATCAGTGGGCGTGCAATGACCGCCCGTTCAAGGCGCAGGGACATAATTCCGCGCTCATGGATAAGGACGGCCGGATGTATGTCATCTATCATACCAAATTCGACGATAATTTCGGCTTCCATGAGGTGCGCGTGCATCAGCTCATCATGAACGAGGACGGCTGGATCACCGCAGCACCGTATGAATATTCCGGCGAAACGCTCTCGGAGAACGGTCACGGTCAGGATGCCGTCACCGGCGAATATGATTTCATTTTCCATACGCTCAATCAGCGCTTTGAGAATGAAAAATCCGCGGATGTCGAGAAGCCGAAAACAATCTCGCTGAATGCGGACGGCACAGTCTCCGGCGCAGTCACCGGCACATGGATGATGCGCAGCGGCTCGCCGTATATGAGCATCAGCTTCGGCGGCGTGAACTACAAGGGCGCATTCCTCGTACAGGCGGATGAATCCGCGGCAATGACACAGCGCATGACCTTCACCGCGACCGGCAATAACACCTGCATCTGGGGCAGCAAAAAGCAGGCTTATAACCGTGCGGCGGATATCATTGACATGACGCCGCCGCTGGAGGACGGCGCCTATACCGTGCAGAACATCAACAGCGGACTGTATCTGAGCGCGAATGCAGCGCAAAGCGCCGAGCAGAACCGCAGCGGACAGGTCTGGACATTCCGGCAGACCGATGACGGTTATTATACCGTGCAGGATGCATCCGGCAAAGCACTGACCGTCGCAGGCGGCAGCGCGGAAAACGGTTCTGACATTATTCTCGCGGATTTCACAGGCGATACCGCACAGAAATTCCGCATCACCAAAGCGGGCGACGGCATATATGCCCTGCTGACTGCGGCATCGGGCAGCAAGGGCTGCATGGATGTCTTTGATATCAGCACGGAACCGGGCGCCAATATCTGCCAGTGGGAATACTGGGGCGGCGACGGTCAGAAATTCCGCATCGAAGCGCCGAAGCAGGTCAGGGGCGATGTCAGTGCAGACGGAAAATGCGACCGAAGCGACGCGGTTCTGCTGCAAAAATATCTGCTGACGGCTGAAAGCACACTGCCCGCATGGGAGGCCGGCGATATGGACGGAAACGGAAGACTGACGGCGGCGGATCTTTCGCTGCTTGAGCAGTCACTTCAGCAGGGCGGCAGCTCTGCAAAGCAGTATGCTTCTCCGGCGGCGCTCATGGAGGCAGCACGCAGGGAACTGCTGAATAAAGAGCCCGCATCCGCCACGGCGGAAAACGCCGGCGTGAACTACGGAACATACAAAAAAGAAACGATCTATTCCGAAGTCTGCAAGCGGAACAAGAGCATGAATGTCCTGCTGCCGGCCGGCTACACGCCGGAGAAAAAGTATCCGGTACTGTATGTGCTGCACGGCTACGGCGGCGATGAAAACACCATGACCGAAATGGGCGATGCCTCCCTGCGCATCCGCTATATCATCGGCAATGCGGTCGCGGCGGGCGAAGCCGAGGAAATGATCGTCGTATTCCCCGATGTCTACGCAAGCGCCACACAGGACAAATGCTCCGGCATGGACGCTGCAAACAACGCGGCATACGATAACTTCATCAATCTGCTCGTCAAGGATTTCATGCCGTATATCGAGAAGCATTATTCCGTCAAAACGGGGCCGGAAAACACTGCAATCACAGGCGGCTCAATGGGCGGCAGAGAATCGCTGTATGTCGGCTTTCAGCGCCCCGATCTGTTCGGATATATCGGTGCGATGTGCCCCGCGCCCGGTGTCGCGCCGGGTATGATCGCAGAAAATCAGTTCCGCTTCGGTGATAAAAAGCCCTATCTGCTGATGATCACCGGCGGCTCTGATGACACCGTCGTTTACAGCACGCCGACCGGCTATCACGATCTGCTCGTGAAAAACGGTGTCGATCATGTCTGGCATTATGTGCAGGGCGGCGACCATGTCGGAAAATCCATTCGTCCGCATATGTATACCTTTGTGCGCTATCTGTTCAGGGGATAAGAAACCCGCAGTCTGGATCACTCATATACAAACCGCCGTCTGATTGGCCGTCAGACGGCGGTTTTTCATATTCGGCGCAGGCTGCCATGCCCTTTGGCATCTCTGAAAAACCGCAATCCGAATGCAATCTGTCATGATTGAACATTGCATTCGGCTGATAGCTGCACTATCGTAGAATATGGACAATATGAAACTGACAGACAATATAATTTTATCCTCGTGAAACACAAAAACACAGGATGCAGGCAGCCGGACTCCCGGACAAATGAAAACACCTGCGGGATCCCGAAGGGGCGTGATGCCGCAGGTGTATATTTATGCGTCTTTGCAGGTTATTTGAGCGTCGAGAGGATGACCTCGTTCCGCTTGATCATGAAATCAACGATGGAGACATTCTCGCCGCCGTAGGAGAACAGGCCGCCGCCCTGTCCCGGCCACATCATGCCCATCCAGCCCCACGGGTTCTGCTGACTGCCGGAGATCTGCAAGCCGTTCGGGCTTTTCGCAATATTCTTCTCAAACTGGTCGGCGGTGAACAGTCCGCGCGGATCCGCCTGCACATGGCTGCGGATGAGGGATGCGAAGCCGTTCACGGTCTTTTCTGGATCACTGTAGAAGCGGACGATCTGTTTGACATAATCGTTATAGAGCGCCTTGTATTCCGGAACGGCAAGGAGCTTTGTCAGCATCGGACGGCGGTTCGCATCCGCCTGATACAGACCGGTATTGATATCGGAATTCACCGATGCGCCGTAATCCATGAAGTTGCCGAGCGAGAGATTATAATCCCAGCCGACATAATACAGCTTTCCTTTGTTGTATTCCACATAGTAATTATGCGGCATCTGGCCGTTGTAGCTGTCATAATTGCAGAGCGCCGCATTGACTGCAAAGCCCTTGAGGAAGCTCGGCACATCAATCAGCTTCTCGATGAACTGATAATTCTGCGGCGTGACCTGATTGATCGCGGTCACGACATCTGCGATATGATGCAGGTCATCATCGGTTCCGAATTTGACCTCGAAATTGTTGAGCGCCATATCGGGTGCGAATGTGCAGTCGTAGTTGTTTCCGACATCCGCCGCCTTATACAGCACCGCATCGTCATCGGTCGCGAGCCGTTCGCCGAGCGTTGTGCCGGGCTGCTCCGCGAGGAAATAGAAGCTGTAGAGCTTGCCGTTCAGATACATATCCGTATAGGCGCAGACCGGTGCATAGGCTTCGAGATCGGCCATTGCGTTATAGCACAGGATATCGCGCATACAGGAGGGATCGGAATACATATTGTTCATGCAGAATTCCGTCAGGCCGTGGTAATTCTGATACTTGTCGTATTTGTCCATTTTGATGCGGAAGCTGTATTTGTCCTTTTTGGCCTGATAGACAAACATATTGGAGCTGTGGCCTTTTGTGCGGATGCCGGCATTTTTGTATTCCTCGCCGTCGATGACAATATCGCAGGGGTAATATTCCTCATCCTGCGAATGGTTGAGGAAATCCTGCCACTGTGCATCGGGCATTGTGATCTCGACCTTGTGTACCTGACTCTGATCGAATAATCCGCCGTAGAGCAGGGGCGCGCGGTCGGTATTGTTGACGCCGGTATACGCGGCGCTGCCGGAGAGCGTGAACCTTGCATCGCCGCTGTGCTCCGTCTGAATGCCGCCCGCCCAGAGCGCATAGTCCGTACCGCTTTGCAGATCCGGTGCGGAGATGATCGCATAGCGGTATTTTTTCAGCGTGTTGAGGTCATAGACTGTTTTGCCGGCGGGATCGGTCAGCGCGATCGGATTATTCTTTGCCCACTCCTTCACGAAGGACGTCTGCATAGAGGGCTGCGCGGTCGTGCCGAGATTCTCGCAGGGATAATCGGTCGCGGTCGCGAGCAGCGTACAGCCGTCCAGCGTGATCGCGCCGCCGGAGCGCAGTCCGCGGTCGCCGCAGGCCTGAACGGTTCCGCCGGTGAGGGACATCTCCGTCTCGGACTGCAAAGCATCCTTGCCGGATTTGATCTGCACCGTTCCGCCGGAGATGCTGAGCGAACCCTTTGTGGATTTGATGCCGTCGCCCTCGCTGTCGATGAACAGTGTGCCGTCCTTGATATTGACGGATGTTCTGCCGCGGACGGCATCGAAGCCGCCGGTCGTGACATTGAGGCTGCCGCCGTTGAGTTTAAGGTCATTGTTGCAGTGAATGCCGTAGGCAGCGCCGGCATGGATCGTCAGACTGCCCTCGCCCTTGACCGTGAGATCATCCTTGGCATGAAGCACGGCAAATGCAGGCTCGGCCTCTGCGTCGGCGGGCGCGTCCTTTCCGTCCGAGAGCGTATTTTCCTTGTCCGCCGCGAGATTGACGGAGATTTTTTCCGCGTTCTCGACCATGATGCAGGGCGCATCGGAATTCGTCATGGTGACGCCGCTGAGAAAGAGCTTGACGGTTCCGGCATCGGCGGTTTCGTCGGGCACCTGCACGAGAATCTGTCCGCCATTGATGCTGCCGTCGATATAGTAGGTGCCGGAGGCGTCGATCACGGCGGTTTTCCCGCTGACCGTGATATGCCCGCCCTCATAGGTGATGCCGCTGTCCCTGAGATGGATATAGCACGGCTCCTCCGGCTTTTCGAGGATACTGCGTTTGAGTAAGGTCAGATCGGCGGCATCGAGTCTGCCGTCTGCATTCAGATCGGCGGCCTGCCGGTCGGAGATGGCTGCGGATTCGCCGGTCAGCCATGAACGCAGCAGGAGGACATCGGCGCGGTCAGTGCTGCCGCTGCCGTTCAGATCGCCCGCCGCTGCTGCATGGGCGGGCAGTCCGCCGCAGAGAACGGTCATTGCAGCGGCAAGGATCGTGCCGGCTGCTTTCCGGTATGTTTTTCTGATTTTCATAGGTAATCTCCCCCGTGTTTTTTCTTGTATCGGCAGCGCTGCCGGCGTACAGATCCGGCAGCGCTGTACCGGCGGCTCAATAGAGCCATTTGCCTGTGAAGGTATCCCAGAGCGGATCGTGATTTTTCGGAAGTGCGAAGACAGAGGTCTGCAATTTTGTGAGATCGTCCTTCGGCTCGATGCCGTAAACATGATAATCGAAATACTGACACATATATTTGACATCTTCTTCGATCACGGCATGGCCGCTGAGATGCACATTGATCGCGAGATGATCGGAGATGCCGAGATAATCCCAGACATGACGCATACCGAGATAGCTCATCCACATCGACGGCGCATTTACCCAGTTCTCATTCTGGCAGGACGCGATGATGAACAGATAGCGGTTCGGATCGGCGCAGAGCGCACCGAGCATATGCTGATCGACCGGAAGCTGATTCGGATCGCGGAATTTCAGAAAACGATTGTTGAACCAGCCCTGTTCACCGGGAGACTGCAAATTGCTGAGCGGCTCATTGAGATCGTAGGTGTAAGCCGCGCTGCCGCCCTTCGATGAGAAATCATAGGTTTTGTTCTCGGATTTGTAGCGATAGAGCGCGATGCCGCCCGCGCCGGAGCAGCTCGGTGCGGCCATTTTGAACCGTGTATCAAATGCGCCGCATACCGCCGCAGCCTTGCCCCAGCGGGAAACGCCGGTCACGATCGCGCTTTCCGGATTGATGTGCAGCTCCTCGGCGGCGCCGTTATAGAGCGCGTCCAGCACCTTGCTGCATCCCCAGCTCCATGCCATCAGGACGCCGGTCTGCTCCTCCCACGAATTGCCGTAGGGATACAGCTCATAGAACGGCCCCTTGTGCGCATTGCTGTCCTCCGCGACATAATTGTCGAGCAGCCCGCCGATCGTGATGACGGCATAGCCGTTTGCAGTTGCGGTTGATTCGGAGATATTCGAGTGCATTCCGATGATGACCGGTGCGCCGCCCTCATGCCGCACCTTTGACGGCAGACTGATATTCGCGGGAAATGAGGCCGTTTTGCCGGTGCTGATGCGCTTGACTTTGACCGTCAGCTTGTTTCCGCTGATGCTGTAGGTCACTTCGTCATCGGAGCCGTCGCGCCATTTTCCGTACATATTGATGTCCCAACTATCTCTTGAAGATATCTGCTTGTCTTTTTGCCGTGATACTGCGTTAGAAATCCTTGCCTTGCGTCAGCAAGGCGGCGGCTTTCTGCCTTGTCTCACGACAAAAA
>DGSY01000081.1 GCA_002394125.1 Ruminococcus sp. UBA4350 | reverse complement strand
ACGCCCTTGCCCCAGAAGGTATAATCCTTGCCGTCCGGCAGGATGCAGTTGCCGTAAAGACGTGCCAGCGAGAACATACCCGGATCCCAGCCGACAGAGATCATTGCCGTGTGACCGGTCTCTTTTGCTGCCGCATCCACATTTGCAAAATGCTCCGGCACGCGGGCGTGTGTATCAAAGCTGTCAATAACATTGAAGAGCTTCGCGAGTGCGGGGGTCTGCTTCGGCAGATCGGTTGCGGAGCCGCCGCAGATGACAACAACATCTGCTTCGTCCTGATGTGCTGCGAGATCAGCGGTCTTGTAGACAGGCACATTTTCTGTTTTGATCTGCACAGCGGACGGATCGCGGCGCGTTGCAACGAATGCAAGTGCGGTATCCGGATTGCTGCGGATCGCCAGCTCTACGCCCCTGCCGAGATTGCCGTAGCCGACAATGCCAATACGAATCTTGCTCATAATTATAACCTCCTCAGAATATGAAGTTGCATTTATATTATACTTGTTTTTGCGTAGTTTGTCAATATTTTCACAAAGATTTCTCTGCTTTTTACGGGAAACAAAAGGGACGGCAGCCGAATTGCAGCTTCCGTCCCTCACATTGCGTATAAATCTAATTGCCGAACACAAAAGCGTGTGCCAGACCGAACCATTCCCGCACCCAGTATGTCGGCACAAGATACCACGATGTCTTCGCAGATACCGGCCAGCATTCCGGCAGCCCCTCGATACGGGCAAGCACCTGTGCGCGCATTTCGTGATAGCTGTCCGTCGCAAGGTAGAGATCGCCCGTTATGCCGTGTTCTGCGAGTTTTTCTTTGGAAAAACGCAGATTCTCCGAGGTCGTTGTGGAGCGATCCTCCGGAATGATGCGCGATTCTGCGATGCCCATGCGAATCAGCTCCTGCCGCATACACTGTGCTTCGGAGATATCCTCATCGTCACCCTTGCCGCCGGAAACTACCGCGACCATATCAGGATTCGCCTCCAGCACCGCACAGGCAGCCCGGATCCGCTTTGCAAGCATCAGGCTCGGCGTTGTGCCGCGCACCTTGCATCCCAGTACGATTACGGCTTTCGGCGCGGTCTGCGGCTTCTTATGTGCTGCATAAGCCATGCAGCAGCTCATCACAAGGCAATACAGCACCCCCAGCACAAACAGCGCCCCAACCGTCACAAGCAGCGCCTTGCCTGCACGGTTCTGCCAGACCTTACCCAGAAATGCGGAGATCGGCCGGTTCAGTGCCGTAAACAGAAACAGCACCGTGCTACATCCAAGCCCGAACAGATTGCCGATATTGACGATATGCACGAGCATCGGCAGGAAAAACAGGATCATGCCGATCAGCGAAATGCAGATCAGAATGATGCGAAGCAGCTGACTGTCGATCCGGAGCATTTCAGCTTTCCGAGCAGATGCGTGCCACGCCGTCCTTAATCGCAGCAGCGGCAACTGCTTCGGCAACTGCCTGTGCAACCGCCGGATCGAACGGATTCGGGATGACGCATTCCGGAGAAAGATCCGCTTCGGAGACGCAGCCTGCGATTGCCGCAGCAGCTGCGTGCTTCATGCCCTCGGTGATATCCGATGCACGAACACTGAGCGCACCCTTGAAAATGCCGGGGAATGCCAGCACATTGTTGATCTGATTCGGGAAGTCGCTTCTGCCGGTGCCGACAACGAATGCGCCCGCTTCCTTCGCGAGATCGGGCATGATCTCCGGTGTCGGGTTCGCCATTGCGAAAATGAACGGCTTGTCGTTCATAGACTTCACCATTTCCGGCGTGACCAGATTCGGCTTCGAGACACCGATGAACACATCTGCGCCGCGCATCGCATCCGCAAGGCCGCCGTGGATCTTCTGACGGTTCGTGCGCTTGGAGAGCGAGGTCAGTGCCTCGGAGGAGAGCTTGTCGCCCTCGCAGACGATGCCCTTGGAATTCAGCATGAGAATATCCTGCACACCGATCGAAAGCAGCATTTCAGCAATCGCGACACCGGCCGCACCTGCGCCGTTGATGACGATTTTCAGATCGGAGAGCTGCTTGCCTGCGAGCTTCGATGCATTCATGATTGCCGCAGACGCAACGACAGCCGTACCGTGCTGATCGTCATGGAATACCGGAATATCGACCATTGTTTTCAGCTTGCGCTCAATCTCAAAGCAGCGCGGTGCGGAGATATCCTCCAGATTGATGCCGCCGAAGCTGCCTGCGATCAGCGCAACGGTTTTGCAGAATTCCTCCGGATCCTTCGTACCGACGCAGAGCGGAATTGCCTGCACTCCGCCGAATTCGGAAAAGAGTGCGCATTTGCCCTCCATAACCGGCATTGCTGCGAGCGGGCCGATATCGCCGAGACCGAGAACAGCAGTTCCGTCCGTAATGACGGCAACGAGATTGGCTCTGCCTGTCAGATCGTAGGACAGCGACGGATTCTTTTCGATCTCCAGACACGGACGCGCAACGCCCGGCGTATATGCGATCGAAAGAGACTCCTTGTCCTTGATCGCGACCTTTGAGCGGATGTCGAGCTTTCCGCCCCATTCCTGATGCGCAGCGAGCGCCTGTTCCATAATATCCATTTTGATACACTCCTTCACAGATTTGGAATACTGTTCTATTATAGCATAAATCGGCGAAAAGTGCAAGGAATACGGAAAAATAAATTGTACCGTTCCGTATCCTGATCTCATATTGCAGGCCGGCGCTGCCGGCTTATAGCATAAATCGGCGAAAAGCGCAATGGATTCCTTCAAATTTCATCGTTGTTTTCGCGGATTGTTTTCAGAACGGCTATATTATATCGAAGTGAGCAAGGATCATGAATAATAATGATCCGTATCCTGATCTCAAATCAGAGACACGGAGTGTGTGTATCCGGATTGCAGCGAAGAAAATGAAAAGGCCGAAGCGTATCTTGTCAATTACGAGACAAAGCAGGAGGCTTTGATCGGAAGCTACATTCTGCATCCGGAAACCGGAACCTATGACACAATCAGCGAAGATATGGAAGCAGCATTCCGGCAGATCGAATAAACAGAAAACTTTCCGCATTCAAAAAAAACAGATTCTCATGCATAATCCGTCCGCATCTGCAAATACTGTACCTGTCAGCAGACCGAACGGCCTGCGCAGTCCGGCTGACGGAACCGCACCGTCCGGACTGCACCGAATGCGGAATGGAGAATTACAATGGCACAGCAAAACGCACCGCTCTGGCGCAACGGCCAGACACCGTCCTCCTCCTCCGGTCAGGGCTCAGAGAGCAGTCCGGAAAGACAGGCTCAGCAGCAGAATCAGAAAAGCGAAAAGCATAAGCGCAGCCACTGACAAAGAAAACCGGAGACGCAAAGGCGGGTACTCGTAAAGAAGTTTTTATGATTTGAAGATAAGGTTGCGTAACCTCGGCGGTTACGCAGCCTTTCTCTTTTTGTCGTATTTCATGCTGTCAGCGACAGCAGTTGTAACGGCAACATCGAAACGATAGTGTATCTCGATCTCCTGTGTGCGGTGACCACTGCTCTTGTCAGGAGCGTGAACGACGATCTTCTCGATCAGTTCATGCATAATCTCAGGTGTCAGCTCCGTGATAT
>DGSY01000088.1 GCA_002394125.1 Ruminococcus sp. UBA4350 | reverse complement strand
ATCGGCATCATCAATGTCCGCAGACTGTTCGGCATGGGCGCCGTCAAGCTCCAGCAGGAGATCGACATGATCATTGAACTGGAGCCGTGGGATTCCGCCAAGATTTATGACCGCATGGGTGTCGATGAGCAGTATGCGAATATTCTCGGCGTCAAGATTCCGTCTATGACGATCCCTGTCAAGCCCGGCAGAAATACCGCAGTTATCATGGAGGTCGCCGCAATGAACAGCCGTCAGAAGAAGATGGGCTACAACGCGACGGAGGAGCTGCTGCACAATCTCGGTCTGGAGCAGATGGAAGGCAAAGAGATCGTCAAGGATTTTGATGCGTTCTGAGGTGCATATGACAGATCATTTCCAGATCCGTGCCGACCTGCATACGCATACCGTTGCATCGACGCACGGATATTCCACGATCAATGAAAATGCAGCGGCAGCGCGTGAACGCGGCCTTTCGCTGCTCGCGATCACGGATCACGGCCCCGCATCGCCGGATTCGCCGCATCTCTGGCATTTTCACAATTACAAGATTCTGCCGCGGGAGATCGGCGGCGTGCGGATGCTTTACGGCGTGGAGGCGGATATCATCGACGAATTCGGTACGCTCGACATGGACGCACATGAGCTGTCGTTCTGCGAATGGGTGATCGCATCGTACCACACCGCCTGCGTCAGCTTTGAGCGGACACCGGCGCTTGTTTCGCAGGGCTACCGGCGTGTCTGCGAGAATCCGCTTGTCGATGTGATCGGACATCCGACGACGGCGATGTTCCCGTTTGATTGTGAGCCGGTGCTGAAATGCTTCAAGGAGGCCGGAAAGCTCGTTGAGATCAATGAAAGCTCGCTGCGCTGGAAGCCCGGTGCGCTTGAAAATGCAAAGACGGTTTACAGGCTCTGCAAGCAGTATGAGATCCCGATCGTGCTGAATACCGATGCGCATTATGCCGGACTGATCGGCGTGACGCCGCTGGCGGAGCAGCTTCTCCGCGATCTCGATTTTCCGGCGCGGCTGATCGTCAATCTCGATGCAGACCGCATCGCGGATATGGCGGCGCAGAAGCGCGGGATCCGGTTTCATGACTGCAATGACTGAACGAAAGGGGAAACCTTTATGCTGAACATAGATGCACTGACTGCATTTTGTCAGGCCGCAGGCGCAGGGATCGAGACCGATGTGCCGTTTTCCGGCCTGACGACCTTTAAGATCGGCGGCCCCTGTGCGGCACTCATCACCGTGCCGGATGCGGAGACCTGTCAGAAGGTTTTCGGATATCTGCGCGAAAACCAGATCCCGCATGATGTCATCGGACGCGGCAGCAATCTGCTCGTGCCGGACAGCGGCTATGCCGGTGCAGCGATCCGGCTCGGCGGAAAGCTCGCGGAGGAGATCCGTGAGGCCGAGGGGATCATCACCTGCGGCGCGGGCGTATCACTGAAAAATCTCTGTCTCTTTGCGATCGATCACTGCCTGACCGGTCTGGAATTTGCATACGGCATTCCGGGCTCTGTCGGCGGCGCCGTTTACATGAATGCCGGCGCGTATGACGGTGAGATCTCGCAGGTTCTGCTGTCTGTGAATGTGCTGGATGAGGACGGCGCGATTCGCATGATACAGGCGGAGGAACTGGATCTGCGCTATCGCCACAGCATTTTCATGGAGCGGAAATGGATCGTGCTGACCGCATCCTTCTGTCTGGAATTCGGCAATCAGGATGAGATCCGCGCAAAGATGCAGGATCTGCTCGGCAGACGGAAAGCCAAGCAGCCGCTGGAATTTCCGAGTGCCGGAAGCACATTCAAGCGGCCGGCCGGAAATTATGCCTCAAAGCTGATCGACGAATGCGGTCTGCGCGGCTATACGGTCGGCGGGGCGCAGGTCAGCGAGAAGCACGCCGGATTTGTCATCAACCGCGGCGGCGCGACCTTTGCCGATGTCATGGCCGTCTGCGATCATGTCCGCGAGACCGTCAGGGTGCAGACCGGCTATGTGCTGGAGCTGGAGCCGGAGATCCTGCGGGCGGAGGAATAAACGGATGCCGGCGTTCCGGCGGATATCAGAAAACAGGGAGGCGGTGCGGAAAGCCGCATCGGAATTGGCATTATGATGGAAATGGTATTGATTACGGGCATGGCAGGCGCAGGCAAGACCAGTGCGCTGGATGCGCTGGAGGATATCGGCTATTATGTTGTCGATAATCTCCCGCTTGCGATGTTCGACGGTTTTTTGAAGCTCTGTCTGGAAAAGGGCGGCAGATATTCCCGCGCAGCTGCGGTCATTGATCTGCGCTCCTGTCACAGATTTTCGCAGCTTGCCGAGGCGTACCGCTATCTGCGCGAGCATTACCGTGAGGAGATCACATTCCGCATGGTCTGCGTGGAGGCGTCGGTCGATGTGCTGTCGCGCCGTCTGCGGACGGCAAGGCGCGGGCATCCGGTCGCGGTGCGGAAGTTTGAGGGCGATCTCGATGCGGCGATCAATTTCGAGCATGATCAGCTTCAGATCATCCGCACGACCGCCGATCTGCTGATCGACTCCTCGCTCATCACGGCGGCACAGCTCAAGGATCAGGTCAAGTCGCATTTCCTCCAGCGCATCACCGATGCCATGCCGATACAGGTCATGAGCTTCGGCTTCAAATACGGTGCGCCGCTGGAGACCGATCTTGTATTCGATATGCGATGCCTGCCGAATCCCTATTATGTAGATTATCTCCGCGAGCATACCGGCGTAGAAAAATGCGTGCAGAATTATGTCATGGACGCGCCGGAATCGAAGGAGTATTTCGATAAGGTCGTGAAGCTGCTGAAATTTCTCGTGCCGCTTTACATCCGTGAGGGACGGCCGCAGCTCGTTGTCGGCTTCGGCTGTACGGGCGGACAGCATCGCTCCGTGACCTTTGCAGAGCTGGTCTCCGAGGAGCTGCGCAAGGCGGATATGCACGTCATCACGCATCACAGAGACTATAAGAAAAACAAGTAAAAACTGCGGGATTCTGCACTGCGGGATCCCGCTTTTATTATGGAGTGTATTATGGAATATACGGTCAACGGCGCGGTGCAGGCGGCGATCCTTTCGCGGTTGGGCGCGGATGCCGGAGCGGTGCGGCTGACGGTTTTTGATGCGGTCACATCGACAAATGATCTGCTGCGGGAGGCGGCGGAGCAGGGCGCGCCGGAGTTTACGGTCATGGCCGCGCTGCGGCAGACCGCCGGAAAGGGACGGCAGGGGAGACAGTTCTATTCGCCGCCTTCCGGCCTGTATCTGAGTATGCTGCTGCGGCCTGAGATGTCTGCCGCGGAGACGCTGACACTGACGCCGCTCGCAGCGGCTGCTGCGGCGGAAGCGGTTGAGCAGTGCAGCGGTGCGCCGGTGCAGATCAAATGGGTGAACGATCTGCTGCTGCATGAGCGGAAGATCTGCGGAATCCTCGCAGAATCGAAGTTTTCCGATGCCGGAACGCCGGATTATGTGATCGTCGGCATCGGCATCAATCTCGTTGCGCCGGAGGGCGGATTCCCGCCGGAGCTTGCAGAGATCGCAGGGGCGGTTTTCCCTGCCGGAGCGGATCTCCATGCGGTATTCGCGGACTGCGCAGCCGGGCTGATCTCCGCGCTGATGCGGGAATACCGGTATCTTCCGGTGCGGCATTATCTGGATGCATACCGTGAGCGGCTCTGTGTGCTGAACCGTCAGGTCACGGTCTGCGAAAACGGCACGGAGCGGCAGGCACTGGCGCTCGCTGTGGATGATGATCTGCGGCTGCTGGTGCGCTATGCGGACGGCAGTGAGCAGTGGCGCTCGACCGGAGAGATCCGGATCCGGCTCTGATGCATCCGTACTGACAGCGGAAAAAACAGCCGGTATTCAGACAGATACCCATACAGAAATTATGCCCCCAAGCGTTTCAGCGCTTAGGGGCATCGTATTACTGTTTCTGTTCGGTTGAATCGGAATTGATCTTCGTTATTGTCGGAGCGCTATTGGATATGACATCAATGATGTGGTTTTCCGTGTAAATGCCGTAATGCTTTCTTTTGGATTTTGTGTCATCATTATCCCAATCAAATAATACGCTCTGGTAATAATCGAGCAAATTCGATTTTTCAAAAATAATCAGGTATCTTCCTTTTCTTACTTCTGAATCATCCCAGCAAGTGTAGCTTTCGTTTCTGCATTGATAGATGATATAGTCATTGAACCGGATTTCGTATATTTGTTCAGGATCTTCATATACCGGATAGGATTCAAGAAGGAGATCCTTTGCTTTGTTCGCAATTTCCGTTGGAAAGCCCGTCAAATCCAAATCCGCACCTTTTTCTCCTTGTTTTGCGAAAGCAATTATGATTGATAATTCATTATCAGGATTATCTGTCATAGACAGGAGAAAAGGAGCCGTGGGGGAGCCTGCTGTTATTTCGTCATTATTTGTTCCAAACGCCAGCATTTCAATCACCTCTGATTTCCCATTGATATTTGTACGGCATCGCTGCGCTGTCGATAGAAAGCCATAGTACTTCTGACTTTGCATCAGAAATACTATGGCTTTCAGCTTCTGTATCAGCGCATACAAATATCCGGCCGTTTTGATATTTCAGAGCGGATCACTGTCCGCCGCGCAGCTCACGCATCGCTGCATATTCAGTCAGTGCATCCAGCAGAAGCTGCGGCTGCAAAACCCATCCGACACGGACATTGTTCGCATCAAGGAAGCGGTAATGCGCCTGCATACCGATTGTGCGCTGCTGCTGGAGCCGCCAGCCTTCGACCTCGAAAATATTGTCATAGAACACGCTGCCGCCGAGTGTCGGAACCTGAATATTCGGTGCGAAGCGGCTGCCGTATTCGCTCAGGAATCCCGAAAGCAGCGCGGACGTCGGGAAGAGCCGCTGCATCAGCGGAACGATCTGCGCATTGATCGCTTCCTTCGTCCGGAACGGGCTGCTGAACGGACTGCTGACCGTGCTTTCGCCGATCGCCGCCTTTGCATCCGCATAGCCCTGCTCCATATTCATCCGGATCTTATCCTGCGTGAAATTGAGCGTGCCGGTCAGCAGATTGCCGAGAGTGCGCGTGGGCTTTACAAGCGTGAAATTGCAGTCCGGATAATACTCCAGCAGATTGTCATTGCCGACGGATGTGCCGCCGTAGAGCGAGAGCTGCGGCTTCATGGAGATCATCATCAGCTCACGGTGTCCCTGCGCATAGACCGGCTGGATGCAGAGATCGCCCTCCGGCGTGACACTGCCGTCCATCAGCTCACGGCCGAGATAGCGCTCCGGTGCATAGATATGCGGGATCGCGGAGGATGCGAGCAGCAGGGTGCGGATCGCATCGTTGGAGAGACCGTTCAGCTCAAAGAAAACGGGAGTTCCGGTCGCGGTATCATGTACGCTGACATGAACGCGGATGCCGGAGGAATGGATGCGCTCCAGCGGCAGGCGCTCGATCATGCGGATGAGGCCGTCACGCGAAAAGAACGCGCCCTCTGTGCCGCGGGCGAGCAGGTCGCCGGGCTGGATCTGCTGCCAGAGCTGCTTTGCATAGCTGAGATCGCCGAGTGCAAACAGCACGGCATTCAGCGCGCCGACCGAGCAGCCGGCTGCGGCACGGATATCGGTGAGTCTGCCTGATTCTGCGAGCGCCTCCCATGCGCCGATCTGAAATGCGCCTTTTGCGCCGCCGCCGCCGAGCAGCAGGGCGGTCGGTTTCTGAAGATTCTGTTCCATTTGACAGCTCCTTTCGGTTGATGATATGAATGTTGAATTGTATTGCAGTTTCATGCGGGTATCCCGCTGCTGTCATGATAGCATATTAAACGAATTTTGTCAAGTGCCGGCCGGCCGGCAGGGTCGACAGCCGTTATGCTAAAGCTGCGGCCGCGCTCACGGCTCCAATCAAACAAATACACGCCGCTGCTCGCGGCTTCTGCGCGGTCACTTCTCCAAGTGATGAGGAGATGTCACTTTACAAAAGCTGCGAACAGCAGCGTGTTCCTGTGTGATTGGGTATGTGGGCGCAACCGTGCCTTTAGCAAATTGGAGGCCGGCACTGCCGGCCGGTCGGCAGGGCCGACAGCCGTTATGCTAAAGCTGCGGCCGCGCTCACGGCTCCAATCAACCAAATACACGCCGCTGCTGCGGCTTCTGCGCGGTCACTTCTCCAAGTGATGAGGAGATGTCACTTTACAAAAGCTGCGAACAGCAGCGTGTTCCTGTGTGATCGGGTATGTGGGCGCAACCGTGCCTTTCGCAAATTGGAGGCCGGCACTGCCGCCCCGGAAGGGTTGACAGGAACGCCGATTCGTGTTATACTATATACAGAGAATGAAAGCCGGACTATCGGCATAATCAGAAAGACAGAATAAGAAAGGATGCATTCATATGAAAAAAATTACGGCTGCAACGGCGCTGCTGCTCGGCTTCGCCTGTCTCACCGGATGCGGCGGTCAGTCCTCCGCTGATTCCGGATCTGCTGCGGATGAATCCTCCGGCGCTGTGCTGGAGATCAATAATTCGGACGGCAAGGATGATCAGATTGTCATGGAAAACGGCAAGACCGTCACGATCACCGATGACGGCTCGTTTATCAAGGAGACTGACAGCGGCTATGAATGGAGCTATCTCGCCGGTACCTGCCGGATGACCTTCCCGACCGAGTGGAAGGATCGCTTCGTTGTCCGCGAATCCTCGGTTTACAGCAAGGAGATCTTCGATCATGCGGAGAATACCGGAAAGCTCTTCACGATCGACTTCATGGACGATGTCGGAATGCTCGCTTCGCCAAAGCCCTCCGCGCTGCTCGGCGTGGTCAATCATCTCTATGTGGTCGCGATCATTCCGGAGAAGCCCGATTTCGACAGCAATGACGAGCTGTTCTCTGCGGAATACAATGACCTGGCAGGCAGTCTGAGCGAGGTGTTCCAGAGCACGGTCTGCTCCGGCTCGGATTCGTTCAAGCCGATCAATCTCGCCGCATACGAGCCGGCAGATGAAAGCACGGTCAGCAAGCTGCTCGGCACATGGGAGATCCCGAATCCACTGGAGCCGGGACAGTTTATTCCCACAGTTACATTCCGTTCGCGGGACAGTGCCTTCGGCTATAAGCCTGCGGAGAATGTCGTGACGCTCGGCACATTCCTCGTCAACAGAAATGCGGAGAATTATGTCTGGAATACCGATAACTGGGGCGATGCCGGTCTGGTCTTTGCGGGCGGCAAGATCTTCCGCGCAACATATTATGAATCCGTTCCGGAGACACTCGAATTCTCGGTGCTGTTCTCCGATGACGGAGCGTCGGATTCGCTGACGGCGTCGAAATTCTCGCTCCTGAATGATTCGCAGTCGATCACCCGCTCCGGCACGGATCCGACCGAGATCGAGCTGACCTGAGCTCCGGCGCAGTATCAAACTGAATAAGATGAATGAAAGAGACCTGTTTTCAGCGGGTCTTTTTCTTTTTTCTGTCACGAAAATTTCAGGTTATTTTCAGCAAAACTGACGGTTTGTCACTTTTTTCAGTGCAATCATCACCTGTTCGGAGCAGCACCGTTTTTTTCAGTTTGATTTCAGATTTCAATGATAAGATGAGACTGTCAAAGGGAGAACAGAGCCTCCCGAACAACAAACAGATAAGCCATGAAAGGGTGGTTACCATGAAGAAAATGACTATGAGAACAGCAGCCATGCTGCTTTCCGCGATCACACTCGCAGGCGCGGGTCAGGCACTCGCAGCAGCCATCGGAGATGTCAACAATGACGGTTCACAGAATGTCGCAGATGCCGTGATGCTGACAAAGCATCTCACTGAGGGCGCTGCGCTGACGAGTGCAGAAGCCGCCGATCTCAACGGTGACGGCGTTGTCAATGCAGCCGATCTGACACTGCTCAAGCGCGGTGTGCTGACAGAAAGCTCTGAGCCGGCTGTGCCGGATGAGCCGGAAACGCCCGCTGAAACAGATGACAACTATGTCACGCAGATCACATTCGCTTCCGGTTCGGTCACGCTGAAAAATGCCGCCGATCAGGTTATTGCAGCGGATAAGGCATCGAACCTGAAGGTCGAGAACGGCACCTTTGTGACGATCACTGCGCAGACCACAGACGGCACCGTCAACTACGGCGATATCAATATCGACGGCGAATGCGCAGAGGGTCAGGTCAAGGTCGATGTCGATGAGACCGCATATCCGAATGCACAGGTCACGCTGAATCTCCGCGGACTGACGCTCTCCAACAGCAGCGATTCCCCGATCTATGTCAGTCAGGTCGCGGACGAATGCGTCATCACCGTGAAGAAGGATACCGTCAACACGATCTCCGACGGTACGGATTATACCAATGCCGATCAGAGCGCCGGCGCGGTCTATTCGCTCGATGATCTCAAGATCAAGGGCAAGGGTACGCTGATCGTCAACGGCAACTGCGGCGACGGCATCGTCTGCAAGGACGATCTCAAGATCTGGAACGGCGATATTCAGGTCAATTCGGCGGATGACGGCATCCGCGGCAAGGATTCGATCCGCATCGGCGATCCCGATGATACCGATTATTCTGCGCTGAAGGTCACGGTTGTCAGCAAGGGCGGCGACGCGCTGAAATCTACAAACGATACCGCTGATTCCGGCAAGGGCTATATCAGGATCAACGGCGGCACGGTCGATCTCAAGGCGGAAAACGGTGACGGCATCCAGGCGGAGCAGGAGGTCATCATCAACGGCGGCGATATCAATATCTATACCTATCAGGGCAGCGGATATTCCGCAAGCGGCAGCAGCTCCTCCGGCTCCACGAATCCGTGGCAGGGCGGCGGCTTCGGCGGCGGAATGCAGGACGGCAATTCCAATAAGACCGACATCTCTGCAAAGGGCATCAAGGCGGTCGGCCTCTATGACGAAGCGGGTACCACATGGCAGAGCATGGGCAATATCACTGTCACCGGCGGCACCGTGACCGTGAACAGCTCCGATGACAGCCTGCACTGCGGCGGCAGCATGACGCTGACCGGCGGCGTATTCAATATCCAGTCCGCAGACGACGGCTTCCATGCAGACCACAATCTGACGATCGGCACCGAGAATGCAAAGACCTATGACGATGTGCAGATTTATGTCTCGAAGGCCTATGAGGGCATCGAGGGCGTGAACATCTACCAGAACAGCGGCACGGTCTATATTGTCTCGACGGATGACGGCTACAATGCGGCAGGCGGCGCAGACGGCTCCGGCGGCGGCAATACCGGTATGTTCGGCCCCGGCGGCATGAGCAGCAGCTACGGCGAGCTCTGGCTCCGCGGCGGTTTGGTCGTGGTCAATTCCGCAAACGGCGACCATGACGGTCTTGATTCCAACGGCCCGATTAATCTCACAGGCGGCTATTACTTCTGCAACGGTCAGGAACCGCTCGACACGGGCGACGGCTACAGCATGAGCCAGACCGGCGGCACCTATGTCACCATGACAGCCGGCAATACCAATCTCAACACGGTTTATGCGGTCAAGGACAGCTCCGGCAATGTTGTCGCATCGTTCAAGTGGGCAGGCGGCAGCGCGGGCATTTCCTCGAAGGATAATTCCACGGTCTATTCCGGCGCGACCGTCTCCGGCGGTACGGCGATCCTCTCCGGCTGCCCCTACAGCGTTTCGCTCGGCGGCACGGCTTCCGGCGGTTCGCAGGTGACCGGCTCGGCATCCTCCGGCGGACAGATGGGCCCCGGCGGACGCCCCTGAACCCATACCCCAATCTGATTTCCCCTCACATAGCTTTCTCTGTTCATCGCAGTGAGTGCGCTTGCTGCGATGAACAAACCCTCCCGAAAAAAACGCACTGCCGAATCCCCTTCCGGCAGTGCGCTTTTAATTATCCATATAAACCGGTATTTGTCGGCAGGGCCGACAGCCGATTCCCTCCGGCATGATGTCGCGGAGCATATCAGTTTTGTCGCTGTTACGGCGCTGGCCGCGCCTATTGTTTGTTCTTGAAAATTACTATTTTGTAAGAGATTTTACTAGAAATATTATTGAATCACATCTTCCCATGTTGTCGGGTTTCCGGCGATCGTGTTCCCGGTGTAATAGATCAGGATATACTGCGCGTCATCGACGCCGACCTTGCCGTCGCCGTTGACATCCGCCGCTTTTAATGCATCCTCCGGCAGATCGACCTTGCCGGTGCCGAGGCTTTCGGTATATGCGACAAGAACCATCTGTGCATCCTTATTCGTGATAGCGCCGTCGCCGTCGGGATCGCCGATCAGCGGCGCGGATGCTGAAATCGCCTCAAATGTTCGCTTATATTTTTCCGCAAAGGTCTGCGCGGTCGATCCGGCATAGCCGTGGATTACCGTTGTTTCGGGAATTGTACCTTCATAATTAGAGATTTTGCATTCCGGATTTAAAACGGTAACATCTTTCAGCTTATCCATACTGTACAATGCATAGTCTTCTAGGCTTGTGACACTTTGGGGGATAATGAGCGAAGTAATAGGGCAATATTTAAATGCATGAGTACCGATACTTGTGACACTGTTTGGAATTGTAACAGAGGTCAAGTCCCCGCATCCCTGAAACGCCTGCGGTTTGATAATTGTAACACTGTTAGGAATTGTGACATTATTCAGACGGTAACAGTCGAAAAAAGCCCCTTTCTCAATACTTGTGACACTGCTTGGAATCGTAACAGATGTTAGGCTGGTGCATTCTCTAAAGGCGAATTCACCAATGCTTGTGACACTCTCCGGTAATGTGACAGAGGTCAGACTACTACATTTACAAAATGCACTTTTTCCGATGCTTGTGATACTATTCGGAATCGTGACATAAGCTCGGTCACAGCCATAAAATGCATAGTCCCCAATGCTAGTGACGCCTTCTTTAATCACTATGTTTTTTATTATATGCCACAAAAAATACCACGGTGCATCATTATGAAAATTTGTCATATTACCCGTGCCTGAAATCGTCAGTGTGCCCTCATCGTTGAGAGTCCATGTCAAATTCTCGCCGCATTTGCCAGAGGCAATTACCCCTGCTTTCGGCGCATCCTCGATGACCTCAAATGTCTGGCTGAAGAATTGCGCATAGGTCTGCGCCGTAGAACCCTCATAGCCGCGGATCACGGTCGTTTTCGGCACCATTCTCGTATACTCACTGTAATCTATTTCGCAGTCCGGATTCAGCAGGGTGATCGTTTTCAGATCGTTGCAGTCGATGAACACACACGGACCAATCGTTTTAACGCCCGCAGGAATCGTGATCTCTGCCAGCTTTCCGCAGAATGCAAATGCATTTTGCCCGATATCCGAGACGCTTTCGGGAACCGTGAACGCTGTCAGGCCGGAGCAGCCGTAAAACGCATAATTGCCGATGCCCGTGACGCCGTCCGGCAGTTTGATTTCCGTCAGGCCGGAGCAGCCCTGAAATGCCAGTCTTTCGATGGCCGTGACGCTATCCGGAATCGTGACGGATGTCAGACCCGTGCAGCCGTAGAACGCACTGTCCGCAATGCTCGTGACGCCCTCCGGAATCGTGACGGATGCGAGATTCTTGCAGCCGTCAAACGCGCTGTGGCCGATGCCCGTCACGCCCGGCTCGATCACGGCAGCCTTGATCTTCTCTTTCTGCTCCTTCCACGGTGCGGGCGAATCGTTCGCATAGTCGGTCATGTTTCCCGTGCCGGAGATCGTCAGCGTCCCTGCATTGTCGAGCGTCCATTTGAGATTTTCGCCGCAGGTGCCGGAGGCGGCTGTTTCAGGCGTATCCTCGATGACCTCGAATGTCCGGCTGTATTTCTCTGCGTATGCCTGCGCGGTCGAGCCGGCATAGCCGTGAATCACGGTGTTGTCGGAGATCGCTTCGGCGTCATCATAGATCCCGCATTCCGGATTCAGAACGGTGATATCCGTCAGGTCATCACAGCCGAAAAACGCACTGTTTCCGATATTTGAAACGCTTTCCGGAATCGTCACCTCTTGCAAACCTGTGCAGAGATCAAAAGCGCCAAAGCCGATTTTCGTGATGCTCTCCGGAATCGTAACAGATGTCATCATGTAGCAGCTGTAAAACGCCCGGTCTCCGATGCTCGTGACACCGTTCTCAATGATTACTTTTCTGATTTGAAAAGTATAATTGCTCCACGGAAAATCAAGGTTGTTTTCAAAGTCGGTCATGTTTCCCGTGCCGGAGATCGTCAGTGTCCCCGTATCGTCAAGCGTCCATGTGAGATGCTCGCCGCAGGTGCCGGAACGGACAGCCTCCGCCGCCTGTACGGTCATGGCCGGTACCGGCAGAACCCCCGTCCCGCTCAGCAGCATTCCCGCCGCCAGTAATAGAGTTGTCATGCGTTTATGTTGATGCATCATATTTTATACCTCCTGAAAAAGATACCGCAGGCCGATGCGCCTGCGGTATCATTATATCATCTGCAAAACGATCTGTCAAGCGATGCGGTTACGGATGCAGCAATTCCTCCCATGTGACCGGATTGCCGGCAATCGTGTTTCCGGTGTAATAGATCAGGATATACTGCGCATCATCCGCGCCGATCTTGCCGTCGCCGGTGACGTCCGCCGCCCTGAATGCGTCATCCGGAAGCGCGGTCTTGCCGGTGCCGAGACTTTCGGTGTATGCAGTCAGGACAATCTGCGCATCCTTGTTTGTGACCGCGCCGTCGCCGTCGGGATCGCCTGTCAGCAGCGCTGTTTCCGCAATGACTTCATATTGCCGGTCATATTCCTCCGCATAGGCCTGCGCGGTCGAACCGGCATAGCCGCGGATCACGGCGTAATAGGGGAGCGTCTCCTCCCAGTCATAGATCGAGCATTCCGGATTCAGGAATGTGATCTCCGTCAGGCTGTCACACCCGGTGAACGCATTGTAGCTGATGGTCTCAACGCTTTTCGGAACCGTGAGCGAAGTCAGGCTTTCGCATCCGAAAAACGCATAGCTGCCGATCTCTGTGACGCTGTCGGAGAGCGTGACCGCAGTCAGGCCGGTGCAGCCGAAAAACGCATTGCTGCCGATAAACTGGACATGATCCGGAACCGTCACCGCAGTCAGGCCGGTGCAGCTGTCAAATGTATAGTCACTGATGTGCGTGAGCTTCTGCGGGAGCGTGATACCGGTCAGGCCGGAGCAGGCAGAGAAGGCTATGTCCCCGATGTATGTAACGCTGTCAGGAATTGTCACGGAGGTCAGAGCTTTGCAATTTGAAAATGCGCCGGAAGCGATTGCATTGACGCTGTCCGGCACCGCATATGCATCCGCCTGCTTTCCGGCCGGATAGCAGAGCAGCGCGGTTTTCTCCTTGTCGAACAGCACGCCGTCCGCATCACAAAAGAACGCATTCTGCGGATCGGCTTTGATCTCCGTCAGGCTGCTGCAATCCTGAAATGCGTTTTGATCGATGCGCGTGATCCCCGCCGGAATCGTGACGGATCGCAGCGCAGTGCAGGATTCAAAAGCGCTCATGCCGATCTCCGTGACTGTATCGGGGATTATGAAATCCGTCAGTCCGTTATCGCCGAAAAATGTATACGGTTCTATGACCGTGATGCTGTCAGGGAGTGTAAAGGATGTCAGACTGCTGCAATATGAAAACGCGGATGAGCCGATGCTTGTCACGCTGTCGGGGAGCGTGACCGCTGCCAGCGAGCCACAGTCGGCAAAGGCGCCGACACCGATCTCTGTCACGCCGTCCGGGATTCTGACCGCAGTCAGACCGCAGCATTCAGCGAACGCGTCACTGCCGATGATTCGGACGGTTTTCGGGAGTATGACCGCCGTCAGACAGGTGCATCTGTGAAATGCCGACAAGCCGACCTCTGTGAGCGTATTCGGGAGTGTGACCGATGTCAGGTTTGGACATTCATAGAATGCATAATTGCCGATGCTTGTGATGCCGTCTTCGATCACGGCCTCGCGGATCGCCGTGTGCTTTTCATACCACGGCACATCCTTTGCATCTTCCCGCTTCGGCATCGCGCCCTTGCCGGAGACCGTGAGTCTGCCGACGCTGTTCAGCTCCCATGTGATATTTTCGCCCCATGTGCCGGAGGCGACGATTCTTGCGGCCTCGGTTTCCGGTGTCCCCTCGATGATCACATACTGCCGCTGATATTTCTCCGCATAGGCCTGCGCGGGGGAATCCGCAAAGCACCGGATCACAGTGTCCTGCGGGATCGTATCCGCCGAATCAAAGATCTCACATTCCGGATTCAGGATTCGGAGCTTTTTCAGGCCGCTGCATTGCCGGAATGCCCCGTCCCCGATGTCCGCTACGGCCGTCGGAATCGTGAGATCCGTGAAACGGGTGCAGCGGGAAAATGCCCCTGCGCCGATGTGCGTGACGCTCTCCGGGATCGGGTATTCGGCTACCCTCTTGCTGATCGGATAGCGGAGCAGCGTAGTTTTATCTTTATCATACAGAACACCTTCCGAGCTGCTGAAAAATGCATTCACCGGATCAACGGCAAGCTCATGCAGATACAAACAGTCGGAAAACGCGCCTGTTCCAATGCTTTTGACATTCTCCGGAATGATGACCACATTCAGGGCGCAGCAGCCGGAAAAGGCGTTTTCGCCGATGCTTGTGATGCTGTCCGGAAGCGGTGCGGTTTCAAGGCAGATGCAATGCGAGAATGCCGCTTCTCCGATGCGCTCCGTACCAGACTGCAAAGTGATCGTTTCAAGTCTGCTGCAATTTGCAAATGCATATGCACCGATCTCCCCGACACTGCCCGGTACGGTCACGGCGTGAAGCGCTGAACAGCCGCAAAATGCGGAATCCCCCAGACTGGTGAGACTGTCCGGCAGTGTGACAGCCGTCAGGCCGGAGCAGCCGGAAAATGCAGATTCTCCGAGACTTTCGAGTGTCTCCGGCAGAATGATTTCCGTCAGGTATTTGCATCCGCTGAATGCGGCACTGCCGATCTGCACAGTGCCGTCCGGAACCGTGACAGCCGTCAGGCCGGCTCGCGAAAACGCATAGTCTCCGATCTCCGTAATGCCCGCTGGAACCGTATAAGCAGATTCCTGCCTGCCCCGCGGATAGCTCAGCAGTGCCGTTTGCGCCTTATTATATAGTATACCGTCTGCATCGCTGTAAACTGCATTCTGCGGGCTGACCGTGAACCCGGTCAGGCTCTCGCAGTCAAAGAATGCCGTTTCCGCGATCTGCGTGACGCTCTCCGGAATCGTCAGTGAGGTCAGGCCGACGCTGTTGCCGAATGCGTGAGCGCCGATGCTTGTGACATGATCCGGAATCGTGTATGCTGCATCCTGTTTTCCTGCGGGATATTCGAGCAGCGCGGTCTGCGCTTTGTCGAACAGTACGCCGTCAGCGGCGCTGTAGACCGGATTGTCCGGAGAAACTGTGATATCCGTCAGTGCGGTGCAGAAATAAAAGGACTTATATCCGATGTGTGTGACGCTTTCCGGAATTTCGACCGCGGAGAGATTCCGGCAGCAGAAAAATGCATCCTCGCCGATGCTTGTGACACCGTTTCCGAGCACGGTTTTTCTAATCTGCGATCTCTGCGCAAACCACGGCACATTGACTGCGGCGTCCCAGTCCGGCATCGCGCCCGTTCCGGAGACCGTCAGTGTGCCCTCCGCATCGAGCGTCCATGTGAGCGCCGCGCCGCAGCTGCCGGAAACGGTATCCTCAGCGCATACGGATATCTCCGCTGCCGGCAGAATGCCCGCCGGATGCAGGAGCATTCCGGCCGCCAGCAAAAACATTGTCAACTGCTTCTGTATTTTCATCTGACACATCCTTTCCGTAGAAAAATCGCCTGCTGTCCTCATTATAGCATCCGGCCGGTATTCTGTCAAGCGGAGAAGAATAAAATGGCTTCGCTGCTTCAGCAACTATTCAAGCGGCAAATCTTCATCAATAGAAGGCCATTCTGACCCATTACGGTAGTATAATCTTTGACGTCGGTACAGCTGTTCATCGCCATTTTCATATGTATAGTATTCATATACATAATAGCGTCCTTCTTCGGTTTCTTCTTCTAAGTAATGAAACTTACGCTTGATTAAGACAAGCTTTTCATCATCCCAAGTGTAAAATCTTTGTTCGCCGTTGTTGTTTTCATCATTGATGTTTGTATAAATGATTTTCTCAGGGTATTTTTGAGTACCAGCCCATACTCCAAGCTTATCCATTTCATCCCATATAACAAATAATCCTGTCTTGACATTAAAATGAAAATAATGTCCCTGTCCGCCGAAAACGGCTTTGCCCTCTGGGATTAATAAATCATAATATCCGTCAAAATCAAAATCATCCTGCCAGTAATCAAGGTTTTGTACATTGAGATCTGAATTGCTGTCAATCCAAGAGCAGTCAGCGGAAAGAAACTGCGCTTTCATGTCGTCATAATGTAACCGCCAACCACCTCTAGCCCT
>DGSY01000164.1 GCA_002394125.1 Ruminococcus sp. UBA4350 | reverse complement strand
CGGTGACCGGAAGGTGTAGGAGTAAACCATAAGTCAGCTTACAATGTCCTATCTCTCTTTCTCTGAAACAATGAGATAATGAGGCGCGTTTGGTAACAGAGGTTGAAATGAATAGGAAAAGCGCATTGCCTAGCAAGGACAATGCGCTTCGTTTTTTCAGAATTATACTCGTAACCACCTTAACCGCAAACCAGCTTGCGTGCTGAAAAGCACGTATCCACGTAATCAGAACACGTTGCAAGGCTCTCCGCCGTTCCGAACAGCACTACAGACCTATATCCACAGCATTACCGTATACAAGCGATTTGTGCTGATACGGTTGTTCGTTGGGGATGAGGTCATGCTGTTTCGGAGAGGACGTAAGGCCTTCCGCACACCGACACAGAGAGCGTTCAAAAAATGACATGGTGTGGCTTGCTTTTTCGGCTGTTATGGTGTATAATAAATCCAGACACATAGACCGCGAATGAAATACCGCGAAAGAAGGTGAACAGTGATGCAGAAAGCGGAAAGACTTCTGCCAACCGGAATCCAGAGCTTTGAAAAGCTGAGGGAACAAAAATGTGTTTATGTTGATAAAACTGAATATGTCTATCGGCTCGTCCATGAAGTCACTCCTTTTTTTCTGAGCCGCCCCAGACGGTTTGGGAAAAGCCTTCTGCTCTCAACGCTTCGTGCATACTGGGAAGGCAGGAAAGATCTGTTCAAGGGACTGGCGATCGAACAGCTGGAAGCAGAGGACGAAGATGCATGGCAGCCGTATCCGGTGTTCTATTTTGATTTCAACGGACAGGATTATACAAAGCCATCGGCATTAGAGGATAAACTATCCGCTCACCTGAAACCGTGGGAACAGCAATTTGGCTGCAATACCGATGAAGATACACTTGCCATCCGCTTCCGGAATCTTCTGATGAAAGCGCATCATGCCACAGGACAGCGCTGCGTGGTTTTGGTGGATGAATACGACAAACCATTGCTTGACCTGATCGGCTACCCTGATCTGCAAGAGCATAATAAAGCTGTCTTCAAGGGCTTTTTCAGCAATCTGAAAAGCTGTGATGAGCATATTCGTTTCGTATTCATAACCGGTGTAACGAAATTCCACAAAGTCAGCATTTTCAGTGATCTGAACCAGCTGAACGATATCTCTCTGAATGAAGAGTATGCTGCACTTTGCGGTATTACGGATACAGAACTAAAAACCTATTTTGCACCTGAGATCAAGGTGCTCTCCGCCAGACAAAAGATGGATGAGGATGCGTGCCTGCAGCAACTCAAAAGGCAATATGACGGTTATCATTTTCATCCGGACAGTGAGGGCGTTTATAATCCTTACAGCCTGCTGAAAGCATTTTTTGAAAAGCATTTCGGTTCCTATTGGTTTGAGACCGGCACACCGACTTTTCTTGTGAATATGCTGCGGAAGAATCATTTTGATGTGCGCAGATTCACTGATAAAACGATTTTTGCAAGTGACAGCACTTTGCAGGACTATACAGGCGATGCCATGAACCCGACGCCGCTTCTGTATCAAACAGGCTATTTGACGATTGCAGATTACAGTCAGCGGCTGCAGCGTTACACTTTGTGCTTCCCGAATGAAGAAGTAAAATATGGATTCCTGAACAGCATGATGCCAGCTTATGTTCCGGGTGCAACTGAAGGAAACGGTCTGGATATCTTCACATTGGAGTCCTATGTGGAAGAAGGTAATCTCGAAGGGATCCGGAATATCCTTACAGCGCTGTTTGCACGAATTACCTACACGACAGAAAACGATCCTTTTGAGCATTATTTCCAGTCTGTGATTTATTTGGTGTTCACACTGCTCGGCAAATATGCATTATGTGAGATGCACACCTTCACCGGACGCATTGACTGCAAGGTCGAAACGGAGAAGTTCATCTATTTGTTCGAGTTCAAGCGGGATGAGACTGCCGAGAATGCGTTGAAACAAATTGAGGACAACAGCTATGCTCTCCCGTTTGCAGCAGACCAGAGAAGACTGTATAAGATTGGCGTGTCTTTTGACTCGGAGCGCAGAATACTGGCTGACTGGAAGGTGCAGGAGTAAACCATAAGTCAGCTTACAATGTCCTATCTCTCTTTCTCTAAAATTATGAGATAATGAGGCGCGTTTGGTCACAGGAGATGGAATGAATAGGAAAAGCGCATTGCCCTGAACAGAGGACAATGCGCTTCGGTTTTTCGGATTTATACTCGTAACCACACTTAACCGCAAACCAGCTTTTGCACTGAAAAGTACGTAAATTCGTTAATCCTCATTCTGAAAGTTTCCGATTTCGCAGATTGATGCCGCACGAGTTTGTGGCTGAATTCGGCAGCTCTTTTTGTGTAATCCGATTGAAATACAGGACTGATTGTGGTATAATTGACAATGAAGCAAATGTACGAGGTCAACCGCAAAAAAACGGTATTTATGGAGGATTTGGTATGAATGATGTAATTAGCTTGATACAGCAAAAGTTTGGTGACTTATGTCGATTGTGTCCGCCACTGGATGAAGAACAGTATCCTCTTGCTGAAAAAATGCTTCCGGCTACGTTGTTTGAAGTATTAAAGATCAGCAACGGTGTACTTGAATTGATGTCGCTTCCAAATGTAGATGACGGTAAACCCTTTGACATTGGCTTCATTATAGACAATTTTGAGGGTATGTGTTCTGGATCGAAAGAATTCAACGAATTATATGGAATAGAAGGTCTTGCTTTCGCTGGAAATGGCGCAGGCGGCTTTTATGTCATGAATCCTGATGGAAAAATCTATCTCTATGAGTGCGTGGGTGAAGATGGCGAATGCTATGCAGATAATATTGCGGAGTATATTTCCAAAAGTGCAGAGTATATCTCTAAATTGTAATACTGAATGATCTTAGCAAGTGAACAGAGAAAAAATGAGGTGATATAGACTTGAACGAAACAGAACTCTATAAGGAACTCGGAATACTGACAAAGGACAAAGAGCGATGGGAAGAAAGCATACCTTACGTTTCATCGCTGCTTTCCCATGAGTCCGTGAAAATACAGGCAAAGGCACTTTGGCTGATCGGAGAAATGGGGCTTGTTTATCCTGAGTCGGTAAAAGCTGCCGTTCCCGTTATCGCTTCATTCTTGGATAGCAAGGTATCGCTCCTACGGGAACGTGCGGTCAATGCCCTCGGCAGGATCGGACGGGGCGGCTATCATGTGATCGAACAGTATTGGTCGAGCCTGTTCCGCTTCGCCAATGATGACGATGCAAAGGTCAGACTGAGCTTTATTTGGGCATCTGAGAATATCGCCACAAATACGCCCGACATCTATGAGCGCTATATGCCCGTATTTGAGAAACTTCTTCACGATGCTGACGATAAGGTAAGAATGGAAGCCCCTGAGATATTCCGTGTTCTCGGAAAACGCAGACTGGAGTTTGTTCAGCCGTACCTTGAAACGCTGCAACGCATATCTGAAAATGATGAGAACCGTGTTGTGAGGATACATTGCTTGGGTGCGATCAAGGCTGCTTCGTAAGGGTAAAATGTTTCGTGTCTTCCCCTCCGGTGTCAAAAATGGTATAATGGAGTCCTAAGCAAGTCATTGGACTAATTTGGAGTGTTTTAGACTGACACGAGGAGGAATCGGTATGCAATCGGAAACCACAACAGCAATCACAGCAGTGAAACAGGATGTACGCCTGCGGGAATGGGCGGAACAACTCGAAGCACAGCAGGCAAGCGGACTGACCGTCCCGCAGTGGTGCGCGGAGAACGGAATCAAGACCAAGAGCTTCTACTACCGACTGCGAAGGGTCCGGGAACAGTATATCCAGTCTGCACACGCCGTCGTTCCGCTGACTGTACCGCAGCAGCAAAGTGCAGATATCCGGATCGAGAAGAACGGTCTGCATATCTCACTGCCGACCAGCATTACGAAGGATACACTGCTGGCTCTGGTGAATGCGCTATGCTGAACGATCTGCCTGCCGGTCAGCAGGTCTATCTGATCACCGGATATACCGACCTTCGCCGCTCAATCGACGGACTTGCATCAATTATACAAGGCCAGTTAAACCTTGATCCGTTCAGCACAGCCCTGTTTCTATTCTGCGGCAGACGGCGTGATCGCATCAAAGGTTTACTGTGGGAATCAGATGGCTTTCTTTTGCTTTACAAGCGGTTAGACAATGGCTGTTTTCAATGGCCTCGCAGTGAGATGGAAGCAAAACTGCTTACGCCGCAGCAGGTCAGATGGCTGCTGGAAGGTCTGAAAAATGAACAGCCGAAGGCAATACGTGAAGGAAAACCGGGCGCATTATATTATTGAAAGCAGCAAGGAAAATCGGCCATTTTCCTTGCTTTTTTTGAGTGCTTTATGGTATAATATAAGCAGGAAATAACGAACGAAAAAGTGCGGTGTGTCTGAGCAGAATCAAGCGTGAGAAGATCAAGGCTTATGCGGAGTCACAGGGATTCAGCGTGAATAAGCTGCTGCTCACGTCTCTTGAAGAATACCAAGCGAATCATACCGAAAAGGAGAATGATAATCATGATGAATAAGTATTTCGGAGAATTAGAGTACAATTATGGGTGGCTGACTAAAAGAGAAATCCTTCTATTCGGGAATAAACACGAAATAACTGTTATAATTCAAGCGTATAAAGCCGAAGATGAGATTCCTACAATTCAAGATGAAGTGTGTAAAGAATATGCTGAACATGAGCAGGAATACTTGGAATGCATCGAAAAGTTAATGTTAGAATTTGACGATAATGCAGATACACGTTTTACACCTGATAGCCTTTATATTGAAAGAGATGGAAAATGTGCATTGCTTTGCGATGATGCAGAAGACCTTGATGACGGCATCGCTGTGGAAATCATTCCTGAAAAGATTGTTACTTATCAAAACGTATACCTATAAAAAAGATTGACTTCACCCTCCTTCTTTTTACGCTTGCGAAAGAACTCGCAGACCTTGACGCTTTCGCTTCTGAAATGAAAACGTTATACCGAAACGAACAGCTCCCCGAACGGAGAGCTGTCAGCTTGCAGATAAAGTCCTCTGTTCTGTTTTAGAATCACACAAGAGAGGTACATGACTGCACCGGCTTTGTCAAGCAGCCTTGCGCAGATTTCACCGCGGCAGAATTTCCTTTATGCACGGTCAGTAAGCATTGCCTGCTTCAGCATCTCCAAAGCCGCCTTGTATCCGTCGTCGTCAGGATATTCGCCGCACTTTTTCTCTGCAAATTCCACGGCGCTGCATTTGTGATACTTTGAAAGATAGCTGCTGCAATCCACATGATGCGATGTCAGGAACTTCAGCGTATCCATGCTGACCGGCGGCTTGACCATTGCCGTGAAATAGCATTCCTCAAGCCCCTGCGCACCGTACCGCCTGAACATATCCTCGATCAGTTCCCCGTCGCTGCAATAGAATGCGTTATTCTTCCAGTTTCCGTACCACGAATCAAACACATCCGGATAGGTCTCAAAGACATAGCGCAGAATCGCAGGCGAATGCACACGCGCTTCCTCCAGAGGGCGTATCCAGTTCCGGACGGATTTTTTGAGATCGGCGCCCGCTTCGGCAAGTGCCCGGAAGCCTTCGAGATTGTCGTTGCGCGCACAGAGAATCAGCGGTGTTGCATGTGCATGTTCAAATACAAAGTTGAGATCCGCTTTTTTCGCGTGTTTTGCACGCGCAAGGATCGCAGGCGTATCATTGACGTAGCAGGCATAAACCAGCGTCTGTTTGAATTCCTCTGCCTTTGCAAGCTCCGCAGCGAATTTGGCTTTCCATTCCGGACTTTGCGGCTCCAGTCCGAATTCCTGACGCAGAATCATTTCAATCTGGCAGCCGATATATATGTTCTGATCGTAGCGCTTTTTGTCGATGTCTCTCGTCTCGACCAGCTTTCCGTGTTCATAGCGATAGGCGCGGAAAATATGATCGTTGACCATCATCCAGCGGAAGTATTCATCCCACTCATAATAAAGCGGCTTGGCTGGTACACAGTTATAGGATTCGTCATTGCTGTCGGTGTATTCATTTCCGATCACATGATAAATGTTCATTGCAATGCACTGACAGGTGTTCATTATGAGGATATAATCATCATATTTCAGCTTGTCAATGACTTTTTCCGGCCAAAGCAAATCTTCTTCTCTCGGGAATACCGAGCCATTTTTGATCCAGTTAAGATAGCGCCTGAAATCCTCCGGCACATTGTCCGCAGCAGCGACCGCATCCGCAAGCTCCGGATACTGTTTGAGCATTTTCTGCAGATGCTCAAAGAGCTTTGTTCCCTGCTGCGGAAATACTGCATATTCGATCTTTTTCAGATTCGATGCGTTTTGAAATGTACTGTACCAGACTTCGTAAGTTCCTGCCGGAATGCGGATTTCGCGGACGCCGGAATCTGTGAACACGCCGCTCCCGATCTTTTCCAATGACTCCGGAAGCGAGATTTCACACAAAGCCGAGCATCCGCCGAACGCACCACCGTCGATCATTTTCACGCCTTCCGGAATCGTAACCTTCCGCAGATTGGTACAGCCGTCAAAAAAATAATGCGGTACCTTGTTCCAGCCTGACGGAATGACTGCTTCCGTCAAACCGGTGCAGCCGGAAAAACACTTGCTCACGATATGCGGCATATGCTGCGGCAGGGATATGGCTTTCAGCGCTGTACAGCCTGCAAATGCGCTGTTGCCGATCTCATTCAGGCTCTCCGGCAGATTGCATTCCTCCAGCGCAATGCAGTCACGGAATGCCTGTTCACCGATTTCAGTCAGGCTCATCGGCAGCGTCACTTTCACGATGCTTTTCTTTCCTTTGAACAGACCGTTTGCAATTTTTGTTACCCCGTCCGGAATAACAATTTCTGTTTCGCCTCTGTCCGGCTTGCATTTTTTCAGCACGCCGTCAACGATCTCAAACTGCGCCATATTATTTTCCTCCGTACATTCAGATTCGGAACAACGGAACCGCTGTTCATGAAACCATTATAGCACAGATTTTTCGTGTTTGCAACATATTCTTTGAATCGGAGCCATGCAGGATGTTCAGGGAACAAAAGGAAGCGCTGCATAAAGCCATATCATGCTTGGCACAGAGCGCTTTCACATCCTCCTCGGTAAAGCCGGTATTTACCGCAAATCGAAGCTGAATGCAAGTATTTTCGTATGCGGCAAACGGAATCGACACAGAGCAGTATCTGACGGAGCTGTTCTCGCAGCCTGTCGGGACGATCATTTTACCACTTAATACATGATGCTACTAGCCTCGCCATTCCGGCAAGGCTAGTTCTTTACTGCAAGGCGTCGATTGTTTGTCGCATACTCGCTTTCGCAGCTTCTGACACAGTAACCCAAACATAAACATCAAGGATCGCCGAGTAAAGTTCGGCGATCCTTGATGTATTAAGAACCGTTTTTTATTTGACGCATACGCTGCTTCATTGAAATAGGTATTTATTGAAATATTTTTTCGGGGTGAACGCTAATGAAAACAGTAATCGTCTATTATTCAAAGCATCACGGCATCACAAAGAAGCTGATTGATGCAATTGCCGCCGCTGACAGCACGGTATCTCTGATAGATGTAACAGATAATCCTGACGCCGATCTTTCAGGATATGACCGTATCGGTTTTGCTTCGGGTATCTATTTTACATCCTTTGCAAAACAACTTCTCAGCTATGCTGAGGAGCATCTGCCTGAGAATAAGGACGTATTCTTCATCTACACTCACGGTGCACCAAAAGGCGGTTTTCTGAAAGATATTCGTGAAATAACGAAAAGGAAGAATTGCCGCGAGCTTGGCAAGTATCATTGTCTTGGCTTTGATACTTTCGGACCGTTCAAATTAGTCGGCGGCATCGCAAAAGGTCATCCGGACGGGAAAGAGATTGCTGATGCGGTGAAGTTTTTTCAAGAATTGTAATAAGAAAAGGGATATCGTTGCAGATAAGCAAATTGTCTGTCTCAATATTCCCGATAATTATTCATACATGGATGATGATCTGTGTGAACTTTTAGAATCTGATGTACCAGAGTATTTGTGAGGAATAATGCTCTCTTTCTCTGAAACAATGAGATAATGAGGCGCACTTTACAACAGAGGATGAAATGAAAAGGAAAAAGCGCATTGCCCTGAAAAGAGGACAATGCGCTTTCTCTGACAACGCAGCCTGCCTTAAACGCAAACAGCCAAACGCTCAAAAAGCACGCAGATACGCGACACCTCATTCTAAAAGCTTCCGATTTCGCAGATAAGGAACTGCACGGGTCGGGTCCATCACATCTAAATGCGTAATCGGAAAGGTTACGCATCTTTCTTTTTTGCACGGAAATACGCTGTATCGCGGATTTCCGTGCTTTTTTGTTGTCTGAAATCCGGCGGAAAGTTGAGGGTTCGGTCTCCTTTTGGGCGTGACCGACCTTAAACGCTAGTGTTTTGAGGGGGCGGGGTGTTCTGGAAAAATAATGAGGGAATGAGGCGGAGAGTGGGTTGCTTTTTGTGTTCAGCGCAATATTATAACAAAACATTGCAACAACTATTGATTTTTAGGGTAAATTGTGGTGTAATCAATATGTGGCCTTGTGCTATATTTATTCGTTAGGAGGAATCCCCTGCACGGTCGCAGTCAGCAATATGGTCGCTTCTGACCTGAAGAATATTGACATTCTCCTCAATGAAGTGTTATATATTGGGAATTCAGTTCACCGGCACGAGCGGCGACCAGTCCAGACCGTCATCCGGCAGCACATTCCCGCCGGCATTGTCCTTCTGCGAATCGGAGTCCACAGGCTTCTGTGATGTATCGGGATCATTTCTGTCCATGCTGCTTTCCGCAGGAACGGGCTTTGTGCCGCCGCTTTCAGGCGTATCGCCGATCACGATCTCTGCTTCTTCGCCGTTCTGAAATGCAGTATCCTCCTCATCCTTTTTGTCCTCTGCGGCACTGCTGTTCCCGCAGCCGGTCAGGAGCAGACAGCTAAGGAAGCACCGCTGCTATGATCTTCTGTTTCATCGCTTATCCTTTCTGACAGACAAAGGCGGCAGAGAGCCTTTCCCTGCCGCCTTTGTATACAGTCTTTGCAAGTCTTTATTGTTATGCCGAAACGGGATGCGCCCTTGCGGAGCCTGCCGTTTCCTTTTCCTGATATGATACCGGAGGCGGCTCAATAGAAGGTTGCGACCTCCTGCTCCGGCGGCTCGGCATCGGTCAGCTTCGTCACATGAAGCATCGGCACAAAGACGCCCTGCACCTGATTGAACCGTACCTCGACCGCACCTGTCACCGTGACCCAGTGATTCTTCCGCGGCAGGAAATTTCTGCCGTACTGCGCCGCGATCCAGCTGTACTGGATATCCTCGACACAGCAGGTCATGATGTGCCGCCCGACTGCGAAGATATTCGGCGGGAAGGTCGAATTGCGCACCGCAACGCCCTTGAATGTGACCGTCTTGTTCTCGTATTTCTTCGCGTCCTCCATGAGATCGCGGTAGAACAGTGCAAAGTCTCTGTCCTCAATCACAATGTTCTTTGCATTGACATCAAAGGGCAGCGGATCCTCGATATCATCAAAGACCGCCTCGCCGTCCGGCATCTCATAGTAGATATCGGCGCGGCGCGTCACCCCGCGGACGATCTGGTGATACGGCATCGAATCGGTCTGCTCCGTGAAGCGGTTGAAATAGACCAGCTCCGCCATATTCAGCTTATCCACAACAAGGCTGCGCATATTCTGATTGTACTGCATAAATGTCGTCGCATCTGCAATCATCACACACTGATACACCCCCCAGTCATCCGGCATCGCTTCAAAGAGCGGCTGGATCATCCACATTCCGTTGTATTCGATCATGACGCGGTCGGCGCGGGCTTCCTTTGCCATGCGCGAAAGATTCTCCGGCGTCAGCTCGCTGATGTCCGAGACTGTATGCATTGTGATATCCAGCTCATCAAAGCGGGAGGTGTCGTATTCCTCGACGCCCTCCTCGCAGCAGAGCAGCAGTGTGCGGTCGCCGTCGATGAACTTTGCATCTTCGAGCGCATCCTGTATGAATTTTGTCTTTCCGGCTTCGAGAAATCCGAGAAAGAGATATACCGGGATAAAGTCTTCCTGATTGTTCGGCATATGCCCTCCTTACTCTGCGCAGAACAGCTTTGCCAGTGCATCCTCATTCAGCTTCGAGCCGATCACGCACAGTCTGCCCGTGGTCTCCGCAGAGCCCGTGCGGACATCCGGCGTACCGGGAACATAATCGAAGTGGATCCACTGACCGTCTTCACCGGCGACAATGCCCTTTGCACGCAGCACCAGACCGAACTTTTCCTCATCGGAAAGCGCTTCGAGCGCCGCCTGAATTGCCGCAGCTGTATAGGGCTTCGGTGTCTCAATGCCCCAGCTCGTGAAGACCTCATCTGCGTGGTGGTGATGATGGTCGTGGTCATGGCAGCCGCAGGTGCAGTCCGGACCGTGATCGTGATGATGATGCTCGTGTTCATCGTCATCGTCGTCATCATGGTGGTGATGATGATGCTCGTGTTCATCGCCATCGTCGTCGTCATGGTGGTGATGATGATGCTCATGATCCTCGTCATCGTCGTCGTCATGGTGGTGGTGATGCTCATGCTCATCGTCATCGTCGTCGTCATGGTGGTGGTGATGATGATGCGCGGTTTCCTCCTCCAGCAGCGCCTTCAGCTCATCGTCCAGCGTATTCTTCTGCGTCATGGCCGCGATCAGCTGTGCGCCGGTCAGCTCGTCCCATTCGGTCGTGACGATCGGTGCCGCGGGATTGCAGCTCCGGAGCAGATCGACGGCTGTCTGAATCTGCGATTCGGTCAGTCCGGCGGTATGGCTGAGGATCAGGCAGCTTGCATATGTGATTTGATTATTGAAGAATTCGCCGAAATTCTTCTGATACATCTTTGCCTTTTTCGCATCGACAACGGTCGTGAAGCCGTCCAGTTCGACGCCCTCCATATGGAGATTCTGCACGGCGCTGATGACATCGCTGAGCTTGCCGACGCCGGAGGGCTCGATCAGGATGCGGTCGGGGGCATATTCCTCCAGCACCTGCTGGAGCGCCTTGCCGAAGTCGCCGACGAGCGAGCAGCAGATGCAGCCGGAGTTCATTTCGTTGATCTGGATGCCGGCATCCTTGAGGAATCCGCCGTCAATGCCGATCTGACCGAATTCATTTTCGATCAGAACGAGCTTTTCGCCCTTGTAGCCGTCCTGAATGAGCTTCTTGATGAGCGTTGTCTTGCCGGCGCCGAGAAAGCCGGAGAAGATCGTGATTTTGGTCATGATATCCACTTCTTTCACAAATTTTCCGTGTTTACGGTTTCGGTTTTTGGGATTCCGGTTCGCCTGTGGGCATTCACCGGAGCATTATTATATTATACCACAAAATCGCTGCAAAGTCCAGCATTCTGTGAACTTTTTCATTTTGCTTTGCCGCGCCGAAGCAATCAGATATAGACTTTTTCCGGAAAATGTGGTATACTGATACGGGAAGTGGAAACTATGAAGAAAAACGATATTCTGCAAAATATCTGGGTCGCTGCGCTGCTTGCATTTTTCTGCTGTGCATTGTGGGGCAGCGCGTTTTCTGCGGTCAAAACGGGCTATGCGCTGCTGGGTATCGCGGATAACGCATGGGCGGATCAGCTCACCTTCGGCGGCCTGCGGTTCGCGGTCGCCGGCGTGATGACACTCGCTGCCGGCAGTATCCTGCAAAAAAAGCTGCTGCTCCCGCAGCGGGGCTCCGTCCGGAAAATCGGCATCATCAGCTTTTATCAGACCATCGCGCAGTATTTCTGCTATTACATCGGTCTGGCACATACCAGCGGCGTCAAGGCATCGGTTCTGGTCGGTGCCAATGTCTTTTTCGCGATCCTGATTTCCGGCGCGGTATTTCATCTGGAGCAGATCACTGCGCGAAAGCTCGCCGGCTCTGCGATCGGCTTTGCCGGCATCATCCTCATCAATCTCAGCGGACTGCTGAACGGTCTGCGCTTCAATTTCATCGGCGACGGCATGATTCTGCTCTGCACGGTCGCAAGCGGATTTTCCTCTGCCAGCATGAAAAAGCTCTCTGCGGGCGAGGATCCGGTCATGCTGAGCGGCTGGCAGTTCTTCTTCGGCGGCGCTGTCCTGACGGTGATCGGACTGCTCGGCGGCGGAAGATTTCCGCGGTTTACGGCGCTGTCCTTTCTGCTGATGCTCTATCTCAGCTTTGTGTCCGCAGCGGCCTATTCCGTCTGGGCGATCCTGCTGAAGCACAATCCCGTTTCGCGGATCGCGGTATTCGGATTTCTGAATCCGGTCTGCGGGGTGATGATCTCCGCACTGGTGCTGCATGAGGGCGCACAGATCAATCTGAGCTTTGTGCTTGCGCTGCTGCTGGTCTGCATCGGCATTATCACGGTCAATTATGCGCCGAAGCAGCCGAAGGACGGATCCGGAGAAATATGCTAAAAAATCAGAGGAAAGTGATGATGAATATGATCCGAAGGGTTTACAGACATCTGGACAGTCTTCCGTCCGGCAGAGCAGGGGAGCAGCTGACGCACGGCTGTCTCATACTGGAAGGCGGCGGCTGGAAAGGGCTTTATACGCTCGGCGTGCTGGACTGCCTGATGCAGAACGACATCAATTTCAGCGCGGTTGCCGGCTGCTCGGCGGGCGCACTGTCCGCGATCGGCTATGTTGCGGGACAGATCGGCTGGGGAGCGCGCATCGACCTGACCTACCGCCACGATCCGAATTACTGCGGGCCCGGCGCGATGCTGCGGGACGGCGGAATCACCGGATTTACATATCTGTTCCGGGATATCATCAAGGATATGCCGCTTGACAAAAAGCGTCTGGCGGATTCCTCGCGCCGGCTGGCCGTCTCCGCAGTCAATCTCCTGACGGGCAGTGTTGAATATTTTGAAAAGGGCAGCTGCAATCTTTCCAAAGCGGTGCAGGCCTCCGCGACCGTTCCCTTTATTTCCAGACCGGTCATGATCGGCGGTGTACCGTATCTGGACGGCGGCTGTGCCGAAAAGATCCCGTTTCCGTGGGCTGCACAGTCCGGAGAAAGCAAGGTGGTCGTCGTCCGCACAAGGGAGCTGTCCTACCGCAGAAAGCCGGGACTGACGAAGCTTGCGGATGTGATGTACCGCAGATATCCGAATCTGCTGAAAAGCATGAAAAAGGCGAATGAGAATTTCAATGCGGATGTTGAGATGCTGGAGCGGAAATCTGCTGCCGGAGAGATCTTCCTGATTGCGCCCTCAGAGACCGTGACCGTTTCGCGGTTCGACGGCGATATGGATAAGCTCGGCGCACTTTACTGGCTCGGCTGGCGGGATATGAACGCCCGTCTGGATGCACTCAGGGCGTATCTGAACAGCTGACGCGGTTCCGCAAGGCGGCTTTGGCGATACAGAACGCGCCCGCAGGTTCAGTTCTGCGGACGCGTTTTCTGTTATCTTGCGGTCAGCATATCAAGAGCGCCGTCAGTGCCGGCCGCCGGAATGGGCTCAGGGAGCGTTTTGGATTTTTATTTCTCCGAATCCCCTTGCACTTTTATCCATAATGTGTTATAATATGCAAAAAGGAAAAGGGAGGTCATCCTATGGGACTGCTTTCTAAACTGTTCGGCTCGGATGAAGCCGCGCAAAATGCGATTGACAAGGTCAGGGCGCTGTTCGAGACAACCGATGACGGCTCCGGCACAGAGAGCTCTGCACCGCAGGAAAGCTCCGGCTATTACGGCCGGCGGATGCCGGATGAACCGAACCAGTTCAATTTCGGCGGGACATATACCGAATACTTCGAGAGTATTCTCCGCGAGGAATTCTGGCAGTTTACTTTCTCGACGGAGCCCGTCCGTGAAGGCACCGGCACCGTGCTGACCCTCTTTGAGAACGGCAGAAAGATGTTGGTCATCGAACTGATGTCGGAGCGGTGCAGCAGCAAAAAGCTCCGCAGCGAATGTCAGGCGGAGGGCACGCCCTATCTGCGCTTCTACTATGACCACCCCGGCTGGTGGAATGTGCGGCGCTATGTGGTCGGCCGCATCCGCAGCGCACTGCATTTCATCTGATTTGCAGGCGCTCCAAAACTGAAAAAAACAGAAAGAGAACGCACTGCGCCTGCGGCGGGTCAGGCACGGATCATCCATGCGCTTCGCAGGCAGCCGATCCGTGTACGATTCGGTATATCCTTGAATTTCAAGGATTTAACGGTTTCTCTTTCTGTTTTTTTATTGTCTGAAAGGAAGCATCATATGCGTATGATTATAAAAACGGCAGCCGCAGCGCTGGCAGCACTCCTGCTGACCGCCTGCGGCGATCCGGCATCGGATACCGCGGAACCGGCCGCGGAAGCGCCGTCTCAGAGCGCCGCAGAAAGCACTGCGGAGACCGCCGCTGAAACGGATGCTGCGTCTGCTGAAACCGCGGCCGCATCAGCAGTTGCCGATCAATGGGTCTTCGGCACTGCGAATTTCAATAACAATCTCAGCAGCGAAGAAGCACAGGCGCTGATCGAATGCATGACGGCAGGGCAGTCCGCCCCCGTCGGGGATACGGGCTTTGCCATGCGCAATTTCAATCTCTACAATATGTCCGGTGACTCGCCGTTTTATCAGATGATGCTGACAAAGGACGGCAGCTGGGTCGTCACGAACAGCACGGAAATGTGGACGCTTTCTCCGGAGCAGTGCAGCGATCTCTGTCACCGGTACTATCAGGCAATGGAGCCGCAGGTGCAGATGTTTGCCGAAGCCTATGACGGCACGCCGTTCACGCTGGAGGGCATGGATATTCCTGCCGGAAGCTGCTGGCTTTCCGTCCGGATCACCGGAACCGGCACCTGCGCAGGCATCAAGGAGTATTCGCTCAAAGACAGCGCGGGCAATACAGTCGGTGTGGTGCCGATCGCGGCTGATACGCCGAGCGAGGGCACGGATGCATATTTGTATGCCGCTGCCGATGCGTCGCAGATGCAGCCGGGCAGCTATACGCTGACGCTCGGCGATGTCAGCACGCAGTTCTCGGTCGTCGAACCGTCTGTGTATGTTCAGAATTCTGCGGGCTGAGACGGATATGGCATCTCTGCTCGATCAGCTCTCCCGTCCGGAATGCTGGGAGAGATTTTATCAGTACAAAACCGAGCGGCACTGCTCACGGGAGACACAGAAGCAGCTCCGCGCATGGATCGGCCGCGCAGGCTGGACAAGCGTCTGTGCCGATATGCAGGAGGGAAAACCGTTCCCGCTGCCGCGCCGTTCGGTCATCAGCAAGTTCAGCACACAGAAAAAGCGCGTCGTCTATACCTATCCGCAGGATGAGAATACCGTTCTGAAGCTGCTGACGCATCTGCTCCTGCGGAAATATGACCGGCTGTTCTGCCCGGAGCTGTATTCCTTCCGGCCGGGGCGGACGGCAAAGGACGCGATCCGCCGTCTGCACTGTCTCCACACGGAGCGGATGTATTCCTATAAGGTCGATATCAGCAATTATTTCAACTCGGTGCCGGTCGGACTGCTGCTCGATGATCTCGCAGCGGTCACGGCGGAGGATCCGGCGCTTTACGAATTTCTGCGGGGACTGCTGACAGAGCCCTGTGCGCTCGAAAACGGCATACCCGTCACCGAACAAAAAGGCATCATGGCCGGCACGCCGCTTTCCGCATTCTATGCAAATCTGTTCCTGCGGGAGCTGGATGCATATTTTCATGACCGGCGCATTCCGTATGCGCGGTATTCGGATGATATCATTGTTTTCGGCGATACGCCGGAGCAGACCGCGGAATATGCGGAGATCATCCGCAGCTTTCTCGCGCAGCACCGGCTGAATGTCAATCCGGCAAAGGAATGCTTTCAGTCACCGGCGGAGGGCTGGTGCTTTCTGGGCTTCACTGTCTGCGGCGATACAGTCGATATCGCGCCGGCATCCGTCCGGAAGCTGAAAGCGAAAATGCGCCGGAAAACACGCGCCCTGCATCGCTGGGCGAAACGGAACAGGTTCTCCGGAGAAAAGGCCGCCGCCGCGTTTATCCGCGTATTCAACCGCAAGCTCTTTGAGCAGCCGGAGGATCAGGATCATATGCTCTCCTGGAGCCTGTGGTATTTTCCGGTCATCAATACCGTTGAAAGCCTGCGGGAGATCGACCGCTATGCGCAGGACTGTCTGCGGTTCCTCATCAGCGGCCGCCGGACAAAGGCGCGCTTCAATGTCCGGTATGATGATCTGAAGCAGCTCGGATACCGCAGTCTCGTGCATGAATACTACAGCCCGAAGCCATAAGAAAAACCCGAAAGCAGCCGCATCAGGCGCTTTCGGGCTTTTGTGTTTATTCGGATAAACCGTACCACTGCGGATTCTGCGGGAGCTTTGTTTCCGCCTTCGGGCCGTATTCAAATGCGCCCGGCTCGATCAGCGTGACACTGTCCGGCACCTTCACCCGCATCATGAATGTGCTGTAGAATGCATGGCGCCGGATGGCCTTCAGATGCTCCGGCAGAACGAGATCCTCCGGCAGCCGTGAGAATGCAAAGACACTTTCCGAAAGTTCCTCCAGTCCGGCGGGCAGGAGCAGCTTTTTCAGCGATTTGCAGTCCCGGAATGCATAGGAGCCGATCTCTGTGACACTGTCCGGAATGACCAGCTCCTCCAGATATTTGCACTGAATAAATGCACCCCCGCCGATCTTTTTCAGTCCCTCCGGCAGAATGATCCGCCGCAGCTCATGATGATTGAAGAAGCAGTCAGTGCCGATCTCTGTGACGGGCTTGCCGCCGATCTCTGCGGGGATCACCGCAGTTTCCTGTGCGGTTGTCTCATACCGGACGATTGTGATCTGCTCCGCGGATTCCTCGACGGTCAGCAGATATCTGATTCCCTGCGCGTCCGGAACGGTGATCTGACGCCTGCTCATGACGCATTAAAGGCTGCGATCGCCGCATAGCACATATATACGTCGATCTTGCTGACGACCTCCAGCGGCGCGTGCATCGAAAGCACCGGCACGCCGAGATCAACGGTATCAATATTCAGATTTGCGAGATAGGCCGCGACCGTTCCGCCGCCGCCGAGATCGACCTTGCCGAGCTCGCCGGTCTGCCAGATCACGCCCGCATTGTCAAAGAGTGTGCGCATTTTGCCGATGAATTCCGCCGATGCATCCGAAGAACCGCTCTTGCCGCGGGCGCCGGTGAATTTCATCATGCAGACGCCGTAATTGAGATATGCACAGTTCCGGCGGTCGCTGACATCTGCAAAGGTCGGATCAAATGCAGCCGTAACATCCGCAGAGAGGCACTGCGACTTTGCAAAGACCGTGTGCGCCTCGGTGCCGAAGGCCGCGGCGAGATCCTTCATGAAATGATAGAAATATGCCGATTGCAGGCCGGTATTGCCCTCGCTGCCGATCTCCTCCTTATCGGTCAGGATCACGACGGCGGTGTGCTGCGGATGCTCCGTATCGAGCAGGGCGGCCAGCGCCGGATATGCGCAGACGCGGTCGTCATGGCCGTAGCCGCCGATCATGCTGCGGTCAAAGCCGAGGTCACGCGACTTGCCCGCCGGAACGATCTCCAGCTCCGCAGAGAGGAAATCCGCTTCGGTGATGCCGTATTTTTCATTGAGGATCTGCATGATGCGCAGCTTGACAAGATCGCTGCCCTCATCGCAGCGGAACGGACGCGAGCCGATCAGCAGATTCAGCTCCTCGCCCTTGATGCCCTGACCGAGCGTGCGCTTCGACTGCTCCTGTGCCAGATGCGGCAGCAGATCGGTCACGCAGAAGATCGGATCCGCCGGATCCTCACCGATGCAGACCGTCACGGTGCTGCCGTCCTTTTTCGCGATGACGCCGTGCAGCGCCAGCGGCAGGACTGTCCACTGATACTTTTTGATGCCGCCGTAATAATGCGTTTTGAACAGCGCAAGCTCGTTTTCCTCATAGAGCGGAACCTGCTTGAGATCCAGACGCGGAGAGTCGATATGTGCGGCAGAGAGACGGATGCCCTCCTCCAGCGGATCGGTGCCGATGACCGCCGCGATGATCGCCTTGCCGCGGTTGCAGGTGTAGATTTTGTCGCCGGCCTTGACCGCATCGCCGCGCTGCCATTTCCGGAAGCCCTTTGCTTCGAGCAGTGCCGCAGCCGCAGCCGCGCCCTCGCGCTCGGTCTTGCTCTGATCGAGAAACTGCTTGTAGCTCTCGCAGAATGCATCGCATTTTGCGATCTCCTCCTCGCTGAGCAGCAGACCTGCATTTTTCTTCTGCATCAGCAGCGATTCCTTCAGCTCTTTCAGCTTATCCTTTGATTCCATTGTGTTTTCCTCCCTGATCGTTGTTTGATTTGTAAAATATAATTCTGCACGTTCGCGCAGACATCGTGCCGCTTCGGAGACAGCCTGCCGGAGCAGCGCGGTATTGCCGTTGTTTTCGATGACCGCATCCGAATGCGCCCGGAAATATTCCTCCGGATACTGTGCATTCATGCGGCGGAGCGCCTGTTCTTCGGTCAGGCCGTCGCGCTCTGTAATGCGCGCTTTCCGGATATCCGCATCCGCGACGACCGAGACGATCGCATGACAGCTGCGGGAAATGCCGCTCTCGAACAGCGTCGGCGCATCGAGCAGGATCATGCGTTTGCCGGCTGCGGCGAGTGCGGCGGTCTCCTGCCGGATCATCCGCGTGATATAGGGATAGATCACGGCTTCGTACTGCGCCTTTGCGTTTTTGTCGGAAAAGATCAGCGCGGCAGTTGCGGCGCGGTCAAGCGTGCCGTCCGGCTGCATGATCTGCTGACCGAAGATCCGCGCCAGCGCATTCAGACACGGCGAACCCGGCTGCACGGCTGCACGTGCAACGGTATCCGCATTGACGGCGGCAAAGCCTTCGGCCTGCAAAAGCGCACTGACTGTTGTTTTGCCTGCGCCGGTCTGACCGGTCAGGCCGATGAGATAGATTTCAGGATGCATTCGCTCTGCACCTCCTGTTACTATTGATGTACCAATTAAATCTTGAAGAATAGATGCGCAGGATTTTTGTCGTGAGACAAGGCAGAAAGCCGCCGCCTTGCTGACGCAAGGCAAGGATTTCTAACGCAGTATCACGGCAAAAAGACAAGCAGATATCTTCAAGAGATATTTGGGACATCAATTTAAGGCAATACCGCACAGAGCTGGCGGTGCAGATACGCAGTCAGATTTTTCGTCAGATTGTATGAAAATGACGCCGCTGGGCTGACGCCCAGCAAGGAGTTTTCGTGCAAGATGACGGAAAATATGCAAGTAGATGCGCTGCCAAGCTGCCA
>DGSY01000115.1:8147-11849 GCA_002394125.1 Ruminococcus sp. UBA4350 | reverse complement strand
TTTTTCGTCAGATTGTATAGAAATGGCGACGCCGGGCTGACGTCCGGCACTGAATTTCTGTGCAAGATGACGAAAAAAATGCAAGCAGATTGCGTGCCAAGCTGCCAGCCGGGCTCCGGTCGTCAGGCGGGATTTAATCAGTGATTCCCAAGGAAAGAACCGGACACGGAATGGCGGACAATGTTCCTGCGCTGCAAAAATCCTGAAGCGGCTAAGGCTGAAATCCTTACGCTGTTCTCAGAAGAACCCGATGATGAACATCAATGGACGGAACAGGACATCTATGAGCAGTCGCGGAAGATCATCCGCAAATACGAATAAAAGAATCCATATGAGCGGGTCTGTCTGACGTTCTCTCGGACAGGCTTCCGCTCAAATGCGGTTTTACTCCGGCAGAGTGCGGTTCTAAGTCCGTGTCAGTGCGGTTCCGGCGCCGGCATACACACTTGACAAATTCCGCCGGATTTTGTATAATGAATACAAGATGATACGGTGAATGGAGGGGGAGTCATGTATCTGTATCAGTTAGGCTGGAACTGGAAGCATTCCGCCGATCTCAAAATTGAGCGCCCGAACGGACATTTCGGTATGCAGCTCATTGTCGTGCGCACCAGGGGGAGGCTGCGCATGGGCGGCACGGAGTACCGCGTAAAGCCGAACACTGCATTTCTCGTGCAGAGCTGTCTGCCGCACTGCATCTACGCAGACGGCGAGCCCTATGCCGATGACTGGATCCGGTTCAGTCCGGAGCAGGACGATCACGATTTTCTGGACAATCTGAAGGTGCGCTGGAATGAACCGATCCAGCTGCCGGACGAGTCCGTCTCAAAAATGATCGCGGCGGCAGAGACCGTCAGCCAGAGCGATCTGCCCGACAAGCACGGCATCCTGCATCATATGATGATCGCGATGCTGCTCTGTATCGAAGGCTGTGATGCGCCGCGTTCCAACGAAAAGAAGAACTATTACGACAGTCAGCTTGAGGAGCTGCGCAAGCAGATCTACGATAATCCGGACAGGGACTGGAATATCCCGGAGATCGCCGATACGCTCAGCATCTCGGTCTCGCATTTCCAGCGGCTCTATAAGCAGCGCTACGGCATTTCCTGCACGAACGATATTTTTATGAGCCGTATGGAATACGCAAAGCAGCTCCTGATCGAAACGGATCTTTCCGCAAATGAGATCGCCTTCCGGTGCGGTTACCGCAGCTATGCCCATTTTTCGCGGTCATTCACGAAATATGCCTGCGACCCGCCGGCGAAATACCGCCAGATGCATCAGGCGGCGCCGTCCTCCGAAGCACAGGCAGCTTCTGCCGCAGATGAGGCCGCTGACTGATACTTGCATTTTTCTGTGAATTATGGTATAATAAAAAAGTACGCATCCTCGGATGCCAGATTTACGGATAATCAGGAGGAACCTATCATCATGAAACGATCCCGAAAAATAGCCGCACTGCTGCTTGCTGCTGCAATGTGCGGAACCGCGCTCCTTTCATCAGGCTGCGGCGAAAGCAGCTCTTCTCACCGCGATATGACCGATTATGAAGCAAGCATCTATTCGCCGGAGGTGCCGGAAAGCCGCGTAGACGAAAATACACCCGGCGAGGTCAAGGAGGGTGTCGTCGGCACGACCGTCAATTACAATGACAAGGTCGAGGTCACGCTCAATAAGCTGCTGGAGATCGACGATGTGGACAAGACCACCTATCGTGTCATCATCGCGGAAATGACGATCAGCAACAAGACCTCGGAGAAGATCGACTGCTCCACGCTTGCGCACTTCCGCGCAGAGATCGACGGTAAGGAGGAGACCGGCCCGACCCGTGACGTTCAGGCGGCCGTTGCTGCAAGACGCTATTATTCCACCATCAACAACACGGATATGCAGCCGCTGAATCAGCCGATCCAGGGCGGCGAGACCGTCACCGGTTATGTGTATATCTTCGCGCCGACCTCATGGAAATCCATGTCGCTTGTCTATATCCCCTACCGCTACTACAACACCGACCGCATTGTCTTTGACATCAACGAGAGCGAGCTGGAGCATTACAGCGGCAAGCTCAACTGATCCTGATACAGAAACAAAACCCGAAAACAGCCGCGATGACTGTTTTCGGGTTTATTATATGCGCTCAGCTCAGCAGCAGACCAAGCAGCGTAAAGCCGTCGGCCTTGTTGCCCTCTGCGGCACGGATCGTGATCTCATGCTCTGCCGGTGCATCGCCGGTCATGATCTCCGCGGCCTCGGCGTAATTGCCCCAGCCGCCCGGAAAATCTCCGTCGAGCGTCTTTTTCTTTTCGCCGTCCACCCAGACCTCGTATTTGCCGGATTTTCCGTCGATCGTCCGCTGATACAGCACACCGATATTCGTGCTCTCGGCATGGAATGTAATGCTGCCGGCAGTCTCGGTCTTCCAGTTATGCGGGAAGCTGCTGTTGACCTCCGCCTCCGCAAAGCCCGTCACATCCTCTGCGGTCAGCACATCCGCACCGGCGATCTTCGGCTGCTGATAACGGTCGTCGCTGACCGGCTCCGCCGTGAAGCTGAGATCGGAGGTGTCGATATTGTCGAGATCCGCAAGGACGGAGTTGAAATAGCTCCAGAGCAGCTCCGCCGCAATGCCGTGGCCATTGCTGTTCGGATGGATATTGTCCGGGGAGATATCCTTCCATGTAAATGTCCCCGCCTTGATCTCCGGCATGACTGCATTTTTATAGGAGATCATCGGCAGGTCATAGGCTTCGCCGATCTTTTTATGCGTCTCATAGAGCGAGGTGCCGTTGTCCTGCGTCATGAAAAGCAGAATGACCGCAGGCTGATTGTCCTGCTCCAGAATGCGCCGCACAAGGCTGTCATAGCTTTGCAGATCGCGCAGCGGGTCGGTATCATTGACCGAGAATTCGACGATAACCACATCCGGCTTCTCCGCGAGCAGATCGCGCTCTGCACGGTGTACGCCGATATAGCTGCCGGTCGCGCCGATGCCGGCATTGACATAGCCGAGTTTATTCGCCGCATCCGGAAAGGCCTTGACCCACCATGCCATTGAGCGGAATGCATAGGTCTCCTGCGAGGACTGCGCGCCGGTTCCCTGCGTGATCGAGCCGCCGATCACGCCGAAGGTGATCTTCTCCTTGTTCTGCGCGCGCTTCATGACATTCGCGAGCCGTGCGCGGTTTCCGACATTCAGCACGGCGCGTCTGCACATTTCATCGGTCGTCATGCCGAGATTCAGCGCGGGGAGCTTCAGAGATGCATCTGCGGGCTGCCATGTGTCATCCGCGGGGATGCCGTCGGAGCCCTGTGCCGGAACCGGTGCGGGCGCATCGTTTTCTGCGGATTCTGCTGCTGCGGAGGATTCTGCCGCAGAGGATTCCGCAGGGGCGGAGGAGGATGCGGTCCCGGAGCTGCCGCCGCAGGCAGTCAGACTGCCGAGCAGCAATGCGGCCATGACCGCCGCGATCGTTTTCTTTGTTTTCATATGGTAACCTCTTTCTATAAATATACACGCCGACACAAACCGGGATTTGTCGGCAGGGCCGACAGCCGTTTCCCTACGGCGCCGTTTCGCGGAGCATACCAGATACGTCGCTGTTACGGCACTGTTCGTGCCTATTTTACGGTCTGGCTTTCACCCCATACTGCCTCCATACGCTTCCGGCGATGTCATCCAAAGTTTAGGTCAAGCCTTTTCAA
>DGSY01000115.1:0-7991 GCA_002394125.1 Ruminococcus sp. UBA4350 | reverse complement strand
GCCTGCGATAGAGGCACCCATTCTATAATAGCATCCGCGAAGCGGATACCTTATTCATCATACACAGCCCCATAAATCCCGGTTTGTATTCAGAATGTCACGGGGCGGTCTGCGCCGATGATGCCGATATAGCATTTTCCGGGGCTGACCGTCAGCTCCGCACCGGATGCATCATACAGCTGAACCGGCGCTGTCTCCGCAGATTTCTTCCATGTCAGCGGGACAATGCTGCCGTTCGCGGCATACCAGCCCGTCCCGCCGCTGAGCGCGACATCCATGAGATAACCGTCCTCGCCGGTATGGATATCTGTCTGCAAGATCATCACATTCTCAAAGCTGAGCTGCGTCTCCGTCCGCGCATCCATATGCGGGCTGCCGGAGTGAAATTTCAGATAAGTGCCGGATTCCTCGCTGTAGCGGAATGTGCTGTAATAATTGCCGGAAAATTCCAGCGTGATCTCTGCGGCAGGCTGTCCGCCGGCAAGATTCAGCTGCTCCGCCGCAAAATGAAATGCCGGATGCTGATATTCCGGCAGCAGCTCCGTCCGGACGCTGTGCGCCGCGAGATATCCCGCAATGCGGCTGCCGTCCAGATATCCGGTATGCTCCGCGGAATAGGTCTTCTGCCGCTCGGCATCCCGGAAGAACAGCGTACCGGAAAGCGTGCCGCCGTCGAAATGGTCGATGCCGGTGCGCTTCAGTGTTTCCAGCGCGATCGTCTGATCACAGCCCCAGTGGAAATACAGCGCATCCATGCCGAGACAGAGCAGCGGATAATAATACCGGCAGCTCCGCACGGAGCAGACTGCCGGCACCGCTGTATGATCGGCATATACAGCCATGAGCCGCGTGATGCCGCCCTCGACCGGTATCTCATAGATCTGATCCGCCGCTGCAATGCCGTACTGCGGGAGCGAGCCGGTCAGATTGTTGACCATGACCGCCGCCGGACGCCGCAGACACGCTTCCGCTGCATAGCCGTCCTCGCCGGTCAGCGGATTGCGCGGGGGCGCTGTTGTTGTGGTGACGGTCGTTGTCGCCGCAGTCGTCACTATACTGCTCGTAAGTGTTGTCGTGCTTGTTGTCACGGTCGTAACGGCTTCGGTCACGGAGGTCTCCGCCTCCGAATCCGGCGCCGATGTATTACTGCTGCATCCGGCGAGCAGGAGCGCCGCCGTCAGCATCGCAGCAAGGCTGCGGATCGTTCGCATTCTATCCGTTTCACTTCCTCTGTATTCAGCACTGCATCAGTTATGTCCGGCTGCCTCCATCACGATGCAGGTGACATTGTCCGCGCCGCCGTTTGCGATCGCGGCATTGACCAGCGCCTGCGCATGGTTTTCCCGCTCCGCACCGAGCAGCGCGGCGATCTCGCTGTCAGTACACATATCCGTCAGGCCGTCGCTGCAAATAAGCACCTTGCCGTCATCCAGCGAAAAGGACGGATAGGAAAGCGCCTGCAATCCGATTTCCAGATCGTCAATGCCGAGATAGGAGATCAGCCGGTGCGCATCCGGACTGTGCTTCGCCTGCTCCGCCGTGAAAATACCGTCGCGGAATTTCTGCTGGGCGAGCGTCTGATCCTCTGTGACCTGCCGGAGACTGCCCTGCCGGAAATAATACACCCTGCTGTCGCCGATGCTGTAAACAAATACCCTGCCGGCGCTGACACAGGCGAGCGCCATTGTGCAGCCTCCCCTGCCCTGTGCGCGTTCGTCGATCATCTGACAGATCCGGCGGTTCGCAGCCGAAACAAACGCATCGACCTTCCGGCTGAGTCTGCCGGCACTGCCGCTGCGGATCATACGGAGATGCTCCGAGAGCGTTTCTGCGGCGATGCGGGAGCAGTCTCCGCCGAAGGCCTCGCCGCCCATGCCGTCAAAAACCGCACAGGTACGCAGAATATCCGCTGCAAATATCTGCTGCCGCGTATCGCTCGCGCCGGAGCCGACACCGAGAGAATCCGCACAGAAATGATCCTCGTTCTCCTCGCGCAGCAGGCCGGTATTCGTTGCTGCGGAAATTTTCAGAAATTCAGGCGGCGGAAATCTCCGCTTTTTTACCTGCTGCCAGATCCAGTCCAATCGCATAAGCATCGCCCCTTTTCAGCCGCATCACGGGATTTTGTATATATATTCACCGAATTCGTTACCGTTTTTCGTCTGTATTCCTGTATATTGTATCATATTCACAGAAAAATGTCAATCACCAATCCGAAACAGCCGGAGGTTCTGTCTGCGGGATTGTTCCGGCGGCAGATATCATAAAAAAATACCGATAATACGTACAAAATTTGTTGCAAAGCATTGACGGATTCATGGAAATGTGCTATACTTAATTTATCTATTTTATCCGACTGCCGGTTATCCGGCTCCGCAGCAGAACAGGTCTGTTCTGCGAATACAACAGGTCTTGTGACAGAAAGGAGTCCTTATTCTATGATGAAACACCGTGTTTTTTCAATGCTCACCGCAGCGTCAGTCATGCTCACCGGCATCGGCACAGGCGCGGCACTCCCCGCAGCAGCGGAGACAGAAGCCGATCTCGACTGTGTCATGCACGCAGGCAGCAATCAGTCGCTGCAAAACACCTCCCGCTACGCCACAACCGTGAAATCCTCACTGGTGCCGCTCGGCACCGGCTGGATGCGCGTGCAGGGCGCGCTCAGCGATGCGCCGGGAAAAATCATGGCGGAATACTACGACAGCAGCTTCAAGCTGACGGACAGAGTCTATGCCGATCAGATCCTGCCGCTCTGGGGCGGCTTCCACGCCGGCTCCGACGGCTGCTATTATGTGCTGACCGGCCAGAAGAATCCAAAAGAAGATGACACGCTGCCGGTCATGGACATTGCCGTCTATGACAGCGATTGGAACCTGATCGGCCACGATGCGCTGAAGGGCGCAAATACGACTGTGCCGTTTGATGCAGGCTCGGCGCGCTTTGCCGATGACGGCGATCATCTCATCGTCCGCACCTGCCACGAGATGTATCAGTCCAGTGACGGCTATAACCACCAGGCCAATGTCACGATCGAGCTGGATATGCAGACGATGAAGATCACGGATTCCTATACGAAGGTCATGAACTCTGAATACGGCTATGTCAGCCATTCGTTCAACCAGTTCGTTCTGCTGGACGGCACGCATATTGTCGCACTTGATCACGGCGATGCGCATCTGCGCGGCGTCGAGCTGACATACTATAATACAGACTTCACGACAGGCCAATTTGTTCCTGACTATTATACAAAATGCACGGTTCTCAACGCAATGCCGTTCCCCTACGGCGGCAGCGGCAATAACACGACCGGCGCTTCCGTCGGCGGCTTTGAGCAGAGCGGTACGCACTATCTCGCCGCTGTCAGCTCCATCGACCAGTCGAGCGAGGAATCTTTCAACAGCTGCAAAACGCGGAATATTTATATCGTTTCCGTCTCGAAAGATTCGCTCAATGACAGCGGCACGACTGTGACGCAGATCACGGATTACGCCGAGGGCGATTCCTCCGCATCCACACCGCAGCTTGCCTCGCTCGGCGACGGCAGCTTCATGCTGCTCTGGATGAAGGACGGAGCTACGCAGTATATGCTGCTGGATGCCGCAGGCAAGCCCGCAGACGGCGAGATCTATTCCTTTGAGGGCAATCTGACCGACTGCCAGCCGGTCGTCTCAAACGGAAATCTCGTCTGGTATGACTGGCAGGATGAGAATATCACATTCCATACGATCCATACCGGCGATATGTCGCATGAGACCGCTGTCTATACCGGCGGCCACGAGTGGGAACGCGTGACCGTGCCCGATTCAAGCGGCACGGCGCAGTTCCGTTGCAGCAAATGCGGCGAGGATGCCGAAATGAAGGTGCCGACCTCGTTCAATGTCTGGTGGTACCAGACATCCGGCAGCTTTTTATCAGGCGGTACCGCAGTGCCCTCCGGAAAGGATATCGGTGATACGCTGTATTTGCGCGCCGAGGTCAGCGCACCGACCGGCGATAATGTCCTGAACAATATGGTGTATGAGGTCACGGACGGCCAAGAATATATCACACCGCTCACGCTCTCTGACATCAAGAGAGAAGAAAACGGCCAGAAGCTGCGCAGCTTCAGTGTGCGGGAATTCGATCCGGAAACGGTCACAGTGACTTTCCGCATCTATCCGAAATATAATCCGGAGATCGCAAAGACGATCCCCGTGACATTCCGGCACAGCTATGAGGTGATCGAAACCGTCCGCCCGACGGTCGAGAGCGAAGGCCATATTCACCGCCGCTGCTCCGTCTGCGGCCACGAGCATACCGAGATCCTCCCGAAGCTAATTGACCTCAATGATGAGCGCGTAACGGTCAGAATGAAGCCGGAATCCGCAGTCTTTGACCATGAAGCGCATCTGCCGGAGATCAGCATTGTGCTGACCGATCCGGAGACCGGCGAGGAGACCGCTGCGGAGCAGGATGCTGACTATACCGTTTCTGCGTCAGCGCAGACCGAAGCGGGCGATATTGAGATCACGATCACCGCGGCGGATGACAGTCTGCTGCTCGCGGGCTCCCGCACGGAGGTCTTCACGGTCGCGCCGCAGGATATCGCAGCGGCAGCGGTCACGGTGCTGCCCAATGAAGAACACGATCCGGAAAAGGTCTTTGCACCGGATCTGGAGCTCAGAGATGCACAGGACGAACTGATGACCGAGGGCACGGACTATACGGTCGAATTCGACGGCGAGGGCGGCTATACGCTCAGCGGTCTCGGCAACTACACCGGCAAACGGGACGGCGCATTCAAGATTCAGCGCATCGACCTTTCCGATTATCAGGTATCCTTCGCGGATGAAACACTCGCAGAAACCGGTTCGCTTGACTACACCGGCGAGCCGCTGGAGCCGGAGGTCATCGTCAGCGGCGACGGCAGAACGCTGCGCCCCGGCATTGATTACGAGGTTAACTATTCCGGCAACAACGCAGCCGGCACCGCGTCCGTGATCATCGAAGGCATCGGCGCCTATACCGGCGTGAATTCATCCCGTACATTCCGCATCCTGCCGCTGATGCTCTCGGATGAATCGCTGTTTGCGGGAGAGCTGGAGCAGACGGAATATGTTTACAGCGGCAATTACTGTTCTCCGGCGGTGACTGTCCGCTCTCTCCTGAGCAGCATAGAGCTGATCGAGGGCAGAGACTACACAGTCGAATACATCGATAATCTCAACGCGGGCACTGCGCTCGTTGAGATCACCGGCCATGGCAACTTTGCCGGTACGCTCCAGCTGGAATTCGTGATCGCGCCGCTGGATCTCTCCGATGCAGAGCTGCTCCTTGATGAGACCGAGTTCACCTACAGCGGCGAGGCCATTGAGCCTTCGTTCCGGCTGATGCTCAATGATTCCCTGCTGCCGGAGGATGCGTATACCGCAGAATACTCCGACAATATTGAGCCGGGCGATGCCGTCCTGACGGTCACCGGAACCGGCAACTATACCGGCTCGCTGAAGGGCAGCTTCAGGATCAAGCCGATTGATGTGCAGGAGCTTGCGGCTGACGGCAGACTGAAACTCGCGGAAACCCACTTTGTATATACCGGACAAGAGATCGAACCGGAGCTGGAGATTCATTTCAGCACCGGCTGGGAGCCCGGAACCGATTACGAACTGGCCTTTGCAGATAATCTCAATGCAACGGACAGCGCAAAGGTGACCGTCACAGGTATCGGTCACTATACCGGCACTGCGGAATTCACATTCATCATCACCCCGATGAATCTGGTGGATGCTGCGGAATTCTCACTCGCAGAGACATCCGTCGTTTTCAACGGCAAGGAGCAGCAGCCGGAGCTGATTGTCAAGCCCTTCGGTGAGGATCTGACCGAGGGAACGGATTATGTCATCAGCGCCGTCGAAAACAATCTCCATGCAGGCAAAGCATCCGTCACAATCGAGGGCAAGGGCAATTACACCGGCACGATCGAACTGATCTTTGAAATTCTGCCGCTGGATATCACCGGTCTGAAGCTCGCACCGGAATATGACGAGCATGAGTATACCGGAACGGCACTCGAACCGGCTGTCATGCTGAACGGCGAAGCATTCGCAAAGGCCGGAACGGATTATAAGGCAGTATACAAAGACAATCTGAACGCCGGCGAAGCATCCGTCACCGTCACCGGCCGCGGCGACTATACCGGCGAGGTCATCCTGCCCTTTACGATCACACCGTATGATCTCTCAAAGGGCGCTGACATGGCACTGGAATACACCGAAGCCGTTTTCACCGGCGTCAAGCTGTTCCCGGAGGTCTCGCTCAGCTTCGGCGTGCGCGGTCTGACACAGGATGAGATCGCGATCGAATACACGGACAATCTGGAGCCCGGCACCGCGTCGGTCACGCTCTCCGGCAGCGGCAACTGCACCGGCTCCCTGACCAGAACCTTCAAGATCCTGCCGGTCAGTCTCGACGGCGCAAAGCTGACGGTCAGCGACTGCACCTACAACGGCAAGGCGCAGGAGCCGGAAATCTCCGTTATCACTGCAAACGGCTATCAGCTCGAAACGGACGATTACACAGTCAAATTCAGCGACAATGTCAATGTCGGCGAGGCATCGCTGATCCTCACCGGCAAGGGCAGAACAACCGGAACGCTCAAAGGCAGCTTCAATATTCTGCCGGTCAGTCTCGACGGTGCAAAGCTGACGGTCGGCGACTGCACCTACAACGGCAAGGCACAGGAGCCGGAGATCACTGTCATCGCGGCGAACGGCTATCAGCTCGAAGCGGATGATTACACAGTCGAATACAGCGACAATACAGAAGTCGGTGTTGCATCTGTGACAGTCACCGGAAAGGGCAAGGCATCCGGCACAGCGAAGGGACAATTCCGGATTCTCCCGGTCAGTCTCGACGGCGCAAAGCTGACAGTCAATGACTGCACCTACAACGGCAAGGCACAGCGGCCGGAGGTCACTGTGATTGCGGCGAACGGCTATCAGCTTGCGGATGATGATTACATCGTCGAATACAGCGACAATACCGAAGTCGGTGCGGCATCTGTGAAGGTCTCCGGCATGGGCAGAACCTCCGGAACGCTTGCGGGCAGCTTCAAAATCCTGCCGGTCAGTCTGGATGATGCAGAGCTGACGGTCGATGACTGCACCTACAACGGCGAAGCACAGGAGCCGGAAGTCAGTATCATCGCGGCGAACGGCTATCAGCTCGAAGCGGATGATTACACGGTCAAATACAGCGACAATGTCAATGCAGGCGAAGCATCCCTGACAATCACCGGCAAGGGCAATACAGCCGGCACGCTGAAGGGCAGCTTCAGAATTCTCCCGATCAGTCTGGATGATGCAGAGCTGACGGTCGATGACTGCACCTACAACGGCGAGGCACAGAAGCCGGAGGTCAGTATCATCGCGGCGAACGGCTATCAGCTCGAAGCAGATGATTACACGGTCAAATACAGCGACAATGTCAATGCAGGCGAAGCATCCCTGACAATTACGGGCAAGGGCAATGCAGCCGGAACAGTCAAGGGCAGCTTTGAGATCCTGCGCGCTTCGCTGGCTGAATATGCGGCACGGCTCGCAGAGACAAGCTACATCGAAACCGGCGATGCGATCACGCCGGAGGTCTCCGTGCAGCGCGAAGATGATCCGGATACCGCACTGACAGAGGGCGTTGACTTTGAAGTGGAGTATCAGAACAATGTAAAGCCCGGCAAGGCTTCGGCGGAGATCCGCGGCATCGGCAATTATTCCGGCACACTGACCGCTGATTTTGAGATTGAAGCAACCACGACCACCACAACTACAACAACCACTACGACCTCGACCACTACTTCCACCACCACTTCCACGACGACCTCGACCACCACTTCCACCACCACGACTTCCACAACGACCTCGACCACCACTTCCACCACCACCACTTCCACAACGACCTCGACCACCACTTCCACGACTACTACTTTCACAACGACCTCGACCACCACTTCC
>DGSY01000032.1:21960-22131 GCA_002394125.1 Ruminococcus sp. UBA4350 | reverse complement strand
GCTGCGAAATGATCGTGCAGTATCTGTCGCAGGAGGGCAGCGCACAGAGCTCGACGGATAAGATCTTCAAGGATCAGGAGCTGAAGGTCCGGAAGCGCAGAAAATCCCGCAGAAAGCAGGAGTTTACCGGCACGGAATTTGTCACTACACGATTCGGCAATGTGCTCGGCT
>DGSY01000032.1:0-21838 GCA_002394125.1 Ruminococcus sp. UBA4350 | reverse complement strand
ACCCATCCGGACATCATCCGCTATTTCATGACGATCCCCGAAGCGGTCAGCCTTGTCATGGAAGCAGCCGCGATCGCGCACGGCGGCGAGATCTTCGTGCTTGATATGGGCAAGCCGGTGAAGATCACAAAGCTCGCCGAAAACCTGATCCGTATGTACGGCAAGGTTCCGTATAAAGATGTCAAGATCGAGTTTACCGGTCTGCGTCCCGGCGAGAAGATCAAGGAGGAGCTGCTCATGGAGGAGGAGGGGCTCAAGAAAACCAAGAATAAGCTTATCTTCATCGGAAAGCAGATCGAGATCGAGCCGGAGAAATTCATTCAGGATCTGCGGATGCTCAGAGATGCTGCGCTCCTGAACGATGATCAGGCGGCATTCAAGGCACTGCATGAAATGGTCAATACGTTTGTAACACCGGAAAAGTTTAATCAGCAGTATGTTAATCAGAATGCTGACAGTCCTGCGTAGGCCTGAAAGCGAATAATGAGAAAGGGTTCCTGCCGGCATGAACGAAAACTATTCGATAAAGGATATCATCACACTTCTGCTGAATCATATCTTGGTAATTATTGTTTTTTCCGTTGTGGGTGCAGCTGCCGGATATGCGGTTTCAAAATATGTGCTCCCGAAGAAATATTCCTCGCACATCACGATGTATGTGCAAAGCTATACCGATATTTCGGAGAGCGCGGATTATATCAATAATATCAGCAATTCCAAACAGCTTGTCAATACTTATATCGAAGTGCTGAAGGACGATGCGGTCATGATCGCGGTCGGCGATAAGCTTCAGGCGAAATTCGATGAGAGCACGCTTGCAGAGAGCTTCATCATCACTTCGGAGAACAAGCTCCTGCCAGCCTCGATCAAAAGCTGTCTCGCGATTTCCTCTATTTCGGATACATCTGCCATCAATGTGACAGCAACCGCAAAAAATGCGGAGATCGCCGCATTTATGTGCAATGCGCTGACCAGTGTTTCACAGAAATATGTGAAGGAAGCGGTCGGTGTCGGCTCAATCAATACGATCGACACAGCAAAGGTCTATACCAATCCGATCTCACCGAGCACTCCGAAAAATACAATGGTCGGCGGTGCTGCGGGATTTATGCTGATCGTATTCGTCCTTTTCGTGCTCGATTTCTTTGACAAAACGATCAAGGATCCCGAAGACCTGATGAACCGTTACAAGAAGGCGGTCATCGGCGAGGTCGAGCAATTTGATGATGCGAAGAAGAAGATGAACTGGTACACCGGCGGCGAGGTGTATTTCAAGCTCACAGATGAGGATATCCCTTTTAATATCGTTGAAAACTACAAGTCGATCCGGATGAATGTGACTTTTTCCCTGACCGCAAAGGAGAAGAATATTTTTGCTGTATCTTCGGCAAATCCCGGTGACGGCGTTTCCACAACGGCGGCCAATATTGCCATTGCACTGGCGCAGAGCGAAAGCAAGGTGCTCCTGATCGATGCGGATATGCGGAAGCCAAGCCAGAACAATATCTTCCGCCTGCCGAACCATACGGGGCTTTCTGCGGCGATCGCGAGAATGCAGTCTCCTGATGAGTGCATCGTGAAAAATGTCATGGAGAATCTCGATGTTATGACATCCGGTCATATCCCGCCGAATCCCTCTGAGCTGCTAGGCTCTGAACAAATGGCACATCTGCTAGACGAGCTCAGCAGCAAATACAGCTACATCATCCTTGACACACCGCCGGTCAATGTTGTCTCCGATGCCATGGAGCTTGCAATGAGTGTTTCCGGCATCATCATGGTCGTTCGCTACGGTGTTACCACGGATGAAGATCTGACAACTGCGTTCAAAAGACTGGAATCTGCGAAGATGAATCTGCTCGGCTATATTCTGAACGGCATCAAGCGCAAGCAGCATTCCAGCTATGTGCAGCAGAAAAAACGCAAAAAGTATTATTATAGGAAAAGCTCTGAAAACGGATACGCGCACGGATATTATGCGGGCAGGCCGTCCGCAGATCTCCATGATAATCAGTCTGACACCGATCCTGACATCAGGATCTAGGGCGTGTTGACACTAAGCTTAACACGCCCTGGCATATGCGGAGATGCTGCTGAAAAGCAGCGATGATAAAAAATTGTTCCGGAGGAACTGCAAATTATGAGTAAAGAAAAAATTGATCTGAACGGCAAAAATATTCTTGTCACCGGCTCGCCCGGATTCGTCGGTGCAAATCTGGTGCTTCGGCTGCTGTCCGAAATGACCGGCGGAACCGTCGTATCGCTCGACAATATGAACGATTACTATGATCCGAAGCTGAAGGAATACCGTCTGAGTCTCATCAACAAGGCTGCTGAAACATCGCCGGTCAGACATATATTCATCAAGGGCTCTATCGCTGACAGACCGCTGATCGACAGGCTGTTCGATGAATACAGCTTCGATATCGTGGTGAATCTCGCGGCGCAGGCCGGTGTCCGGTATTCGATCGACCATCCGGATGTTTACATTGAATCCAACATCGTCGGCTTTTATAATATTCTGGAGGCCTGCCGGAATCATCCTGTCCGGCATCTTGTGTATGCGTCAAGCTCCTCGGTTTACGGCGGAAACAAGAAGGTGCCGTTCTCGGTGGAGGATAAGGTCGATCATCCCGTCAGCCTCTATGCGGCGACCAAGAAATCCAATGAGCTGCTCGCGCACAGCTATTCCAAGCTTTACAATATTCCGTCTACGGGACTGCGCTTCTTTACGGTTTACGGCGCGGCGGGCAGACCGGATATGTTCTATTTCTCCGCCGCCAATACGCTTGCAAAAAACGGAACGATCTGGATCTTCAATTACGGAAACTGCAAGCGCGACTTCACCTATGTAGACGATATTGTCGAGGGCATTTACAGAGTGATGCAGGGCGCGCCCGAAAAGCAGAACGGCGAGGACGGACTTCCGCTGCCGCCCTATGCGGTCTATAACATCGGCGGCGGCACACCGGAAAGTCTGCTCGACTATATCAGCACTCTACAGGAGGAGCTTGTGAGAGCAAAGGTGCTGCCTGCGGATTACGATTTCGAGGCGCACAGAGAGCTTGTCGGAATGCAGCCGGGTGATGTCCCCGTGACCTATGCGGACAGCAGGGCGCTGGAGGAGGATTACGGCTTCAGACCGTCCATCGGCATCCGTGAGGGTCTGCGGCGCTTTGCGGAATGGTATGCAGAATATTACAAATCGGCCGATTAAGACGGGCGCAGCGGAATTTAGCTGATCCGAAGCAGATATGAAAAGGGAGGAGACCCTGTGCGGGTTTCCTCCCTTGCTGTTATTCTCCGTATTGCTCATTGCCGTTGTTTTCGCAGACGGCGTAGAGATTCGTTTCCCACGCAGGGATATAGGGCAGATGCCGGATGAACAGACGGTAGCGCGGATTGATGCGCTTGACCAGCAGCGGCAGCTCGAAGATATCCTCATTGCGGTGATAGAGCGAGATCATCAGCTTCGGTGAATATCTTGCAATCGAACGGCTTGCGCCCCAGAGCGCCTCGCGCTCCGCACCCTCGACATCCATTTTCAGGAGCGTCACAGGGCCGCCTGCAAGCAGATTGTCAACCGCCCGCGCCGGTGTCATGACGCCGTCTGCCGCGATCGAAGACTGTCTGCCGGCCTTTGCGCCGAACGGCAGCTCGGTATCGACACACCATGCCGTACACTGATAGCACTGCACAGAGGGCGTATCGCCGACGAATTTCACGAGCTTCTTGTAATTCTTTTTGTCCGGCTCGACTGCGACAATGCGGTGATATTTTCCGCGGGCAAATTCGAGCATTTCGCGGATCGTATCGCCGTTGTATGCGCCGAGATCGACATAGATCTCGTGATTGGTCGGCTTGATGATGCGGTTCCAGATTTCGTCCTTGCTGTCAACCTGTTCGATCAGATATTTGGGATTGCCGCTGATCTTGAAATTGATGATATTTGCGTAGATCTGACGGGAGCGTTCATCCGCGAGCGACTGATAAACAGCCTGGATCTCCTCCTCATGCTCCGTGCAGTAATCCGGTGTGAACAGTCCGCCGCCGACGACGGGCACATCCGGCACATAGAGCTGATATTTTTCGCCGAGCGTCCGGATGCGGTCGATCAGGGCAGGGGAGCTGACTGCAAATGCCAGCACGATGACAAAATCATCCAGCTCTGCCTCCAGCTCCGAGAGCTTGCGCACCGGATAGCCCGCGAAATCATGACCGCGGACAAATTCGTCGCTTGCAAAAATACCTGCGGGCTTGATGCCGTAGGAACGCATTGCAGAAAGGATGCGCACAGCACCGTCGCCCATGCCGTAGAGATAGATCGGTCTGTCCTCTGCCTTCAGCAGATCCCAGACAGATTGTTTTTCAGTAACAAACTGAAGCATTTTCGGTGAATTCCCTCCGTGTGTTTATTCGTGATGGTCGCTGAAATAATCGTCGTCAGCGGCATCGTCAACTGGATGATCCATCATGTCATCGTGATGCATATGTCCGTGATGCCCCATGCCGCCGGTGATCGCGTAAAGATCGCGGCCTCTGGTGTTGTAGCGGTCGCGCTCCGCGTCGATCTGCTTATCCAGCATCGCAAGGAACTGCCGCGGATGCTTGATGCAGCGGACTTCTTTTTCGGGCGTATCGGTGTCGCGGACATAGATGATGACAGTGCCGCAGCCGACGAGGCGCTGCCAGAACGGGAGCTTGAGCTTTTTATCCGTGACCTTGTAAAGATCCAGCTCATCCTCATCCAGATTGAAGAATCCGGTGCGGGTGATGAATTTCGTCTTCGTCAGAAAATACTTGGTGAAGCTCCACGGCAGACCGAGAAAGGTGCGCTTTCTGTCCTGCCAGACATATTCGATTTCAGGTTTCTTGCTCATGATTTGTTCCTCCGTTCTGTTTGATATATACTCTGCCGCAACGGGGCAGGGGATTACAGGCTGATAACGGTTACGCCGTTCGGTTCTGCGCTGACGTGACGGTTCGTCCCGGCGACGGTGATCGTGAATTTCCGGTCGGTCGCGGGATAGGTCACGGTGATGCGGCTGCCCTCGCGCTTTGCGGTGATCGTGAGATCGAGTCCGCCCTCTGCCTTGTAGATCTCGCAGGAAGCGGTCTGACCGTCCTCCATGCCGCAGATCAGCACATCCGCATTTTGCAGATAATCATAGCAGACATCGCTGCGGAAATCGCCGCGGACGATGATCGAATTCGGTCTGACATAGACCGGCATTTCGAGATAGCTGCACTTGCGGCGGAACCACTTTCCGCCCTCGGTCAGCGGCGCATCCGCCTTGCCGAGCAGATCGAACCATTTGCCGGCCGGCAGATAGAATTCCGCTTCGCCGCTCTCATCAAAGACCGGTGCGCAGAGCAGGCTCTCACCGAGCATATACTGACGGTCGAGCGTCAGGCAGGCGGGATCGTCCGCGTAGTCGATGACCATTGCGCGCATCATCGGGATGCCGGTCTGATGCGTGTGATTCGCCTGCGCCCAGAGATACGGCATGAGCTGTCCCTTCAGCTTTGTGAAGAAGCGCAGCACCGCGCAGGCATTCTCCGGATTTTTCGGATCATCCTCCTCATATGCCCACGGAACGCGGTAGGAGGTAGAGCCGTGCAGACGGCTGTGCGTACTCATCAGGCCGAACGCGACCCAGCGCTTATATACATCCGCAGAAGCGGTCTGCTCAAAGCCGCCGATGTCGTGGCTGAAGAAGCCGAAGCCCGATGCGCAGAGGGACAGTCCGCCGCGCAGAGTCTCTGCCATTGCGGAATACTCCGCCGCGCAGTCGCCGCCCCAGTGTACCGGGAATTTCTGTCCGCCCGCAGTTGCACTTCTCGCGAACAGCACGGCCTTGTCCTTGCCGGTGCATTCCTCCAGCGCTTCAAATACGACTTTATTATATAAATATGTGTAGTAATTATGCATTGCGACCGGATCGGAGCCGTCATAGTAAACGACATCCGTCGGGATGCGCTCGCCGAAATCGGTCTTGATCGCATCGACGCCCTCGGCGCAGAGCTTTTTGATGCCCGATGCAAACCATTTGCAGGCTTCGGGATTTGTGAAGTCCACGATCGCCATGCCGGGCTGCCACATATCCGTCTGGAAAACGCCGCCGTCCTTCGTGTGAATGAAATAGCCCTTTTCGACGCCCTCGTCAAACAGCGCGGATTCCTGCGCGATATAGGGATTGATCCAGACACAGATGCCGACATTGTGCTCTTTTTTCAGGCGCGCGAGCATTCCCTTCGGATCGGGGAACATTTCTTTGTCCCACTCAAAGCTCGTCCATGTGAATGCCTTCATCCAGAAGCAGTCGAAGTGGAACATTTGCAGCGGGATATCGCGCTCCGCCATGCCGGAGAGGAAGCCGCTGACGGTCTGCTCATCGTAATCCGTCGTGAATGAGGTCGAGAGCCAGAGACCGAGCGATTTTGCCGGTGTCAGCGCGGGCTTTCCGGTAAGATCGGTATAATTTTTCAGAACCTCCGCGCAGTTCGCGCCGCCGATGATGAAATACTCCAGCGATTCGCCCGCAACGGTCATGCTGACCTTTGAGACGGTATCGGAGGCTGCTTCATAGCTGATGAAACCGGTGTGATTCGTGAATACGCCGTATCCGCGGGAGCTGAGATAGAACGGCACGCATTTGTAGCTCTGCTCGGAGCAGGTGCCGCCGTCAGCGTTCCAGATCTCGACGGTCTGACCGTTCTTGACGAACGGGGTGAATTTTTCGCCGAAGCCGTAGACATATTCGCCGACGGAAAGCGTGAGCTGCTCGCGGACGAATGTGCCGCGGGGATCGGCCGGAACGCTCCAGAATGTCTGATCCATTGCGGTGCGGACGCGGTTCTCAATGCGGTTCGCATTCTCCTGAATATAGGAGGTCGAACGCCAGCCGCCGCCGGTCAGCAGCTTGCCGTCGTATGTAAATTTCACATTCCAGCTCTGCCCCTTTGCGATTGTGACAGCGGTCTTTCCGGAGGTCAGCGTGACGCTGTTTTCGTCCTCGGTGATGACCGGACGGAACGCGGGATCCTCGTTCAGCTCGAAGTGCGGCATATGGTCAGCCGCGCCCTTGTGATGCACGATGCTGACCTTGATTGTATCCTCTTTGACGGAGGTATATGTGATCTCCAGCGTGACGCCGCCGAGCGTCATGCCGCGGTGATAGATCGTCTGGGATGTGGCGAGGACGCGGACTGCGTTCTCCGTGATCCGGATATCATAGGGCTGTGCGGCATAGTCCACCGTGCAGCCGCGCTGATTGAGCCAGAAGCCGTCAGCAAATTTCATAGGTAACCTCCTGCGCAGAGCATTGTCTGCTGTCTATATTTTTACTTCTATATCATACCATAAAATCGGCTGAAAGTCAATGCTGCCGTGATAGAAAAATACCGGAGCAAAATGTCTGCTCCGGTATCTTTGCGTTAATAGGTCGTGCGGAAATAGCTGCGGTAGCCGTCGCCGCTGAAGAACAGATATCCGTGCTGGAACTGCTCCGGATGCGTGAGATAGAGGTCAACGGCATCGCGGACATCCTGCGTGACATATTTAGACATCGTCTCCATCAGGATCAGATGCTCGATACCGGCAAACTGTCCGGGCTGCATCAGCACATCATAGACCGTATTCGGGAAGAGCGGCGAATTGACGCGGTTCATGATGCATTCCGCGATCAGCGCCTTCTCTGCGGTCGGAACCCAGTCCGCGCCGTATTCGTGCCCGACAACATTGCAGAGCATGATATATTCGCGGTCGGTGACGGAGATCGCATAGCCGCCGGACTGCTGCGGGGCAGCCGGTTCGGTTTCCGGTTCGGTTGCCGGTATCACAGGCTCGGTGATGACCGGCTGCGGCGGCTGTGTTGAGACGGGAGCCGCCCAGACAGGCTGCGGTGCTGCTGTCGTAACAGGCGGTGAAGCAGTCGTCTGCGGAGCCGGCGCAGCGGTCGTGACGGTCGCAGCCGAGGCGGTCGTCTCCGCTTCCGTAGTGGTTTCGGTAACGGTTTCAGCCGCGGTGGTTGTTGTCAGTGCGGTCGTGGTTGCTTTGGCAGTTGTCTGTGCGGTTGTGCGGGAGGTGACAGCTGTTGTCTTTGCGGCAGTCACGGTCGTGACGGCTGCGGTCGTTGTGACTGTATCCGGAAGATCCACATCGGACATTTCATCCGCTGTGATCTCCGCGATCGGTACAAAAAGGTCGGTGCGCACCAGTGACAGATCGGCGCGGGTCAAGGCAAATCCCCCCAGAATGCCTGCGGACACCAGACCGGCAATGACAGCTGCGGCCTTCGCTTTCTTCATCAGCTCATCCTCTCGGTTTAGATTTTACTTGCGTTAAGTGTATAGTAAACTAAATATATCTTACCACATATTGCAAAAAATTACAAGATTATTACAGCATTTTCCATTTTGTAATCAAAACTTAGGATAATATTCAGAAACTGATTTGTGCAGCATATACAAATTTTGATGTTGATTTTTTCGGCGCGATCGGATTTGATGAAGAATGATGACAGATGCCCGGGGCATTTTTGTCAGATTTTACAGCGCATCATCCGGCTGCTGACCGTCATGCGCGTTCCATGCGCATTCCGTGATCTGCATATCCGTAAAGACGGCGCGGAAGCTCGATTCCTCCGGACTGCACGCATAGATTCCGAAGCGGATCCTGCCGCCGCCTTCGTGCATATGGCAGATGCGCATCTGCGAAAAATGAACGCCGTCCTGTGAGCATTCGATGCGGTAATCATCCTCACGGCGGCTGAACCGGTACCACATTGTTTTGGTGTCCGCCGGAATCGCGGTCGTTGCCCAGTCGGAATAGCCGTGATTCGTAACGACCGAGCCGAGATGCTGAAAGGTATCGTTTTCATATTCGACCGAAGCCTTCAGCCAGTTTTGGGAATCCAGATACATCACAATGCCGCACTGGTCGAAGCGGCGGTGACTGTCCGTGAAATCGGTCCTCACAATAAACGAAAAGAATCTTTCGTCTGTCTCCGTCTGCAAAACGGGCGCATTGTCATTCCGGAAATGATAATATGTGCGCTGCCAGAGGTCGGTATGCGGTTCGGTCACGATCTCGATGCGCTCCGGCGTGACGGAGCAGCGCTGCGGTTTGCGCGTCCACTGCATTTGGTCTGTCTGCATGATCGGCTCCTTTGATACAAAAAATAAACCGGCCGGAGCGGAATGCCCCGACCGGTCTGCAAGCAGATGAGGGGAATCGAACCCCCGACCTCAGCTTGGGAAGCTGATGTTTTACCATTAAACTACATCTGCATATTATGAAACCCTCATACATTCGTATGAGGGTTTGGTGCGGATAAGAGGACTTGAACCTCCATGATATTGCTATCACATGGACCTGAACCATGCGCGTCTGCCAATTCCGCCATATCCGCATTTGCCGCTTTTCCCTTGCGACTTGCTTATTATAGCACATTTCAAATGATTTGTCAAGCCCTTTTCGCATAGTTTTCAAAAATTTTTTTTGCATTTTTCTCAAAAGTATGTTATAATAGGCTCAGCATATGATGAGGGAGTGTTTATTCCGGAATGACGATTTATCTTGACTCCGCTGCGACAACGCGTCCCGGTGAAGCCTGTATCGCCGCGATGACAGATGCCATGCGTACAGTATACGGCAATCCGTCCTCGCTGCACAGCATGGGACTTGACGCGCAGCTCTGCATGGAAAAGGCGAGAAAGCAGATTGCGGCCGCGCTGCACTGCGAGCCGTCTGCACTGACATTTACATCCGGCGCGACGGAGAGCAATCATCTGGCGATCCGCGGCGCTGCGGCAGCCTACGGCAAACGCCGCAGGCGTGTCGTAACAACGAGCGTCGAGCACGCATCTGTGCGCGGCGCATTTGATATGCTCGAAGCCGAGGGCTATGAGGTGATCCGTGTATCGCCGGATGCGGACGGCATCCTGCGGGCGGCGGACATCGCTGCGGCTGTGGACGAGAACACCTGCCTTGTCAGCATGATGCTCGTGAACAATGAGACAGGTGCGGTCCTGCCGGTGCAGGAGGCATTTACGCAGATCAAACGGCAGTTCAGCCATGTCATCACGCACTGTGATGCCGTGCAGGGCTTTCTGAAGCTGCCGGTCGATCCGGCAAAGCTCGGCGCCGATCTTCTGACGATCAGCGGCCACAAGGTTCATGCCTGCAAGGGTATCGGTGCATTGTACCATAAAAAAGGCATCCGCCTGACTCCGCTGCTCAAGGGCGGCGAGCAGGAGACCATGCAGCTTTCCGGCGGTGCGTCACTGCCGCTGCGTCCGGGTACGGAATCGGTTCCGCTGATCGCGGGATTCGGCACGGCAGTCAGCGAGCTGTGCGGTGATCTTGCGCAGCGTTCGGAATATGTTTCCGGACTGCGCAGCGAGTGCATCCGGCAGCTTTCTGAGATCGGCGGCATTACGGTCAATTCGCCGGAGGACGGCAGTCCGTATATCCTGAGCTTTGCAGTCAAGGGGCTGAGATCGGAGACTGTGCTGCATTTCCTGTCCGATCAGGGAATCTATGTCTCCAGCGGTTCTGCCTGCTCCAAGGGCAAGCTGAGCGGTGTTTTGCAGGAATTCGGCATCAGACAGGGATTGGCTGACAGTACGATCCGCGTGAGCTTCTGCCGGGACAACCGGCCTGAGGATATCACTGCGCTGTGCAGTGCGCTCCAAGCGGCACAGGCACGGCTTGTGCATAAGAGGTAATGTGGTGGGAACTGTCAGACATTATCAGCCGGCAGATCTGGCTGCCTGCGGCGCGGTATTTTGCAGCGCATTCGCCTGCGAGCCGTGGAATGAGCAATGGTCGCAGGAAAATGTGGAAACACGCATTGCGGAGCTGACCGGAACCGCGCTGTCTCTCGGCTATGTATATGAGGAGCGCGGGCAGATCCTCGGATTTGCCGCGGGGCGGACGGTCACATATCTGTACGGAAAGGAATATGTGATCGACGAATTCTGCATCTCTGCGGAAATGCAGGGGAAAGGTATCGGCAGCGCAATGATGCGGCAGATCACGGCAGAGATGACCGATGCGGGATTCGCGGGCATCGTGCTGAATACAACAAAAGGATATCCGAGCGAGCGGTTTTATCTGAAAAACGGCTTTGTGCAAAATGAAGCAATGATAACCATGTACCGCACGCTTGACAAATAAAACTGGATGGGAGTAATGACATGAGAGAGATCATTCTGGTCAAATACGGAGAAATGGCGCTGAAAGGACTGAACCGCAGTACATTTGAAGATGTGCTGCTGCGGAATATCCGCTACCGGCTGAAAAAGCTCGGCAAATTTACCTACTCGAAGGCGCAGTCTACTATTTATATAGTACCCGAAGCGGAGAACGATGCCGCAGCAGGGGAGCTGCTTGCGGAAGCGATGCCGCGGCTGAAAAAGGTTTTCGGCATTGCGGCGCTCTGCCGTGCGCTGACCTGCGAAAAGGATTTTGCGGATATCACCGAAAAGGCGATCCCGTATCTTGCGGAAGCGCTGAATGCCGCAAAGACATTCAAGGTCGAGGCAAAGCGTGCGGACAAGTCATTCCCGATGAAGTCGCCGCAGATCTGCGCGGAGCTGGGCGGCATTCTTCTGGAGAAATATCCGCATCTCAAAGTGAATGTCACCGAGCCGGATGTGACCGTGACAGTCGAGATCCGCGACGAGAATGCATATGTTCATGCGCTGCGCGAAAAGGGCGCGGGCGGTCTGCCGGTCGGCACGGCGGGCAATGCGATGCTGCTGCTCTCCGGCGGTATTGACAGTCCGGTTGCGGCGTATATGATGGCGAAGCGCGGTCTGCGCGTGACGGCCTGCCATTTCGCGTCGCCGCCGTATACGTCGGAGCGCGCACGTTTGAAAGTTGAGCAGTTATGTGAGAAACTGACGCCATGGTGCGGCAGCATGGCATTTTACTGTGTGCCGTTCACGGAGATTCAGGAGGAGCTCCAGCGGAATTGTCCGGAAGAATATTTCACGATCCTGATGCGCCGCCTGATGATGGAGATTGCCTGTAAACTGGCGGAGATTGAGGGCTGCGGTGCGATCATCACCGGCGAAAGTCTCGGTCAGGTCGCAAGCCAGACGCTCAATGCGTTACAGTGTACGGATGCTGTTGCGACGATGCCTGTGCTGCGCCCGCTGATCGGAATGGACAAAGTGGAAATAGTAGAAATATCACGTAAAATCGACACTTTTGATATATCAGTGCAGCCGTATGAGGATTGCTGCACGGTATTTACGCCCCGTCATCCGAAGCTGCGCCCGAGGCTTGAGGATGTGGCCGAGGCACAGGCGGCTGTTGATTTCGCACCGATGATCGAGGCGGCTGTCAGAGGTGCCGAGAAAAAGGTGTTTGCGCAGCATATTTCGGAGTCACAGAGCTTCTGAAATGTTTCATGTGGAACAATTATGCAAAATCAGTCGGATTTTGACAGATAAATTGTTGTGATATATGCATAAATATCAAACAATAAACCGGCTGAAATTAGGCGAATATGGTAAAATACAGCAGTGCGGCTTGACATTTGAAAATGTGTGTAGTAAAATATAATTCGGAGAATAGGCGAATTGCGGAGTGATCCGTAAGAGCCGATCTCCGGACGCATACATCAGTGTCAGGCGCATTCCGCGTGCAGAGTAACCGGAACGCACCGCACCGTTCGGGCAGAGCGAGACTCGCTCTGTGCGTTTGCAGTTCAAGCTGAGCCGGAACTGCGCAGCAGCTGTACGTCTGTACGGGGCTGTGTCGGGGAAGGCGAGGGGAGCGCTGCAAAACCCCTGCTTTGTTCGCAGAATGGTATTACTTGTACCGGACTGCGGCCTGCAAAGCCTGCCGGCAGTGCTGTGCTGCATGAGCCGCTGAAAAGCGGCAGTGTCGCTCCGGCGAAAACAGCAAATGTGAATACAGCCTATAAAAGATGACATTGCTTTTATTGTACTGAACCTGCGCCGATGCGTAGCCGCGGGCACATTTACATTCTGATGTGCGCAAAGGCTGATGCGGAAGCGAATGATGGAGGCGTTCAAATGGAAAACTGGCGAGACCCTTTTAATGAACCAAGCTGCGAGGATGCGGCAGCCGGAAACGGCAGCGCAGACAGAGCAGTACCCGACGGGCGTTCCCCGCTTCGGGCGGATGCAGATGCAAACGGTACACGGAGATCCTACGGAGGGCACAAGGTGCTGAAGGGAGCGGCCGGACAGGCAGCACCGTCAGATAAGCCTGTGCATGATGTAAGAGCTGCGCAGCCGAATGCTCGGCAGAACAGCAGTCGGGACGGTATCACGGCTATTTTAGATGAAGTCGAACTCAAACGCCGTACACAGCAGCAATCTCAGCCCGATACCGGATACCCTTCTCACGGACAGAGACCGGCCGCAGTGCCACAGCACGCGCGGACTGAAGCGGCGCCGCAAAGACAGCCGCAGAGGACGGTCAATCCGCAAAACGGTGCGCAGCACTCCGCACAGCATACAGCCGTGCCGGGCGATGCAAACCGCGCAGCAGAGAAACCGCAGGCGAAATCCGGAAAGAAGAAGCGCAAATCTACTTCGGCAGTTGATGTTCTGAAATTCTTTATTCCGTGGAGAGGCGACTCTGCCTTTGAAGCGATCCGGAAGATCATCTTCTCAACTGCGATCGTCGTCGTCGGAATTTGCTCTTTCCTCATCAGTGATTACTATATTGACCGGTACAAGGCCAAGAAGTATTACGAGGGAATCCAGGCAATGATCGAGGAGACACGCAGGAACAGAGGATTTTCGCAGGAGAGCATGGTGGAGGATCCGCAGACAGGCGAAATGATCGAGTGGCTTGAGTATAATGATATTGCCAACAGACTCCTGAGCATGAATCCGGATCTGGTCGGCTATGTCAGGATCGAGGGCACCGAGGTCAGCTATCCTGTCGTCCAGAAAAAGGAATTGAGTGATCCGAACCTCAACCCCAATGACTACTATCTCTACCGTACCTTTAAGCAGGAGGGCAGCAAATCAGGCTGTATCTTCATGGATTACCGGAACCGGTTTGATGAGGTAGTCGAGCATCGGCGTATCGTCGATAATTCCGGAAATGTTTTCATTTACGGACACAACATGAACAATAGAACGATGTTCGGCAGTCTGCGCGATTATGTCAACAATCCGTCATTCTACAGCGCTCATCCGATTGTCGATTACTCCTCGCTCTACAAGGATTATAAGTTCAAGATCTTTGCGGTCTTTGTCGTGGACGGAGCGGACTATACCTCCGAATACGCGTTTGATTGCTGGAATACACTGGACTTTGCCGATGAGGATGCGTTCTATGATTATGTGAACGAAGCAAAGAAACGCACAATGATCAACACAAATGTTGATGTGAAGTATGGGGACCAGCTCCTGTCGCTTTATACTTGCAACGGACTGTGTGCCAATGCCAAGCTGATTCTGATGTGTCGTGAAGTTCGTGCAGGCGAAGACCTTTTAGCGGGTACGGAGAATGCCACATTGAATTCAAATGTGCTGTACCCTATGGCCTATTACAATTACGGCCACCCTGTTAATTACGATCCCAAAAAGTTTGTCCCCTATGGGCCGAATGCGTAATTCAGGATTTGATTTCACTTGTGAGATCAGGCTGAAGGGAAATGGGATGTCAAGGAGGTAAACGGACGAGTTTCCGCTTTGAGCGGACTGTTTTCTTTCGGTTTCGCTGTTTCATACTGTACCATGAGTCATGAGCGAACGGCCATGCTCACCCGCGGCGGGAGCTGCGGTGCAACATCTCCGCAGTATGATACGATACAGCTGAACAGAGAGATGTACGCGGCTTGCCGCGACAAAGAACAAAGTATCGGCACCGGACCTGAATGGTGCACACCGGCCGGCAGATTGGGACTGCCCGCACGGTGATAAGGAGACACAATGCGGTTAAGACAAAATCCCCACAGCAATCTTGGGGAAATAAAGCCGGGACATACCCGGTGAGATTGATAATTGGAGAGAAACTATGCAAGCTCGAACGCGAAGAAACCACATGGCGGTTCTGGTTGCAATGGCTCTGTGTTTCACCACGACTTGTGCAATTCAGAGCGACAGAGACGCTATGCTGAGCTCGGGCACTGCCGATACTACGCTTGCAGCAGCAGCGGATCTCATCGAAATCGAAACGGACGAACGAGCCGGTTCGGTGACGGAGACCCTGAGCAGCACCCCTGATGAAAAGAAGGGCGCAGACGAGTATTCTGATGCTGATCTCCCGAAGGCTGACTTATTTGAATATGATAACAGCCTGATGCTGGTCAGTTACGAGGCAGTGACTACAGAGCCGGGCGAAACGCCAACGACTGACAGTGCAGTGACCGCTGAATCCGGTACCGCTGCAGAATCCAAAACCCAAACCCAAACTCAAACCCAACCGAATCTTGAAAATTCAATCGAATCGACCGTACAGTCTACTGTTACTACGATCGCTGAACCGATTTCCATTCCGCGTGAAACGGTGGCGGCTGAGCCCGATACTGTTGTGTTCTATACCTACGGTTACGGACACGGCGTCGGCATGAGCCAGAACGGAGCAAACTTCTATGCAAGCTACGACGGCTGGACTTACGATCAGATTCTAAGCCTTTACTACCCCGGTACAGTCCTCGTTCAGACCGGTACATCCGAGGATGAGCTGATGACTGTCGGCGGTAAAACTGACACAGTTGTGTCGATCCTTTCCCAGATCGTTAACAATGAAATGGGCGACGTCTTCGGTGTTGAGGCGATCAAAGCGCAGGCCGTTGCAGCTTATACCTATTATCTGTATAACGGCTACGGCGCCGGCATGATCTGTAAGCCGAATCCCTCTGAGAAGATCGTTGATGCTGTTCGTTCCGTACTCGGCGTTGTCGTGTATTATGAGAATGAACCGGCGCTGACCTCTTTCTATGCTTCCAGCGGCGGTGCAACTGCATCCTGCCAGGACATTTTCTTTGCGGATCTTCCGTATTTGCAGAGTGTCCCCGTGAAGCATGATGAATCATCCGATCCGCATTACGGCAGCACAAAGGTGTTTACCACTGCTGAACTGAAATCCAAGCTCGAAAAGACCTATAACCTGACGCTCTCAGGCACCCCATATGAATGGATACAACTTGAGTACGGTGACGGCGGCTATGTAGCCAATGCCGTGATCGGCGGGCAAGTTCGCGTGAAGGGCAATGACCTCCGCGGCGTTCTTGGTTTGAAGTCTCCGAAGTTTGAATTCGTTTATCAGAGCAACGGTGCAGCCGGCTGATCCCATGACAATTCAGATTTGACAAATCAGAAGGTACATCGAAGTACACAATATTTAGTATGAAAAAATCCCGTACAGGAGACTGTGCGGGATTTTTTGCTGCACCGTGAATCTGCAATCAGTCAGTTTTTGTGCGCAAAATGTCATTGCTCTTTTCTGTACTGTATGTTATAATAAAAGCAGTATGAATATTTGGGGAGGGGCTATCATGAAACTGAGAACAATCGCTGTGCTCTGCACGGCACTGCTCGCTGCCGAAGCGATCCTGCCGGTTACGGCCGCCGCGGTATCCGGTACGGATGTCCGGCATCTAGCAAAGTCGCTGACCGGTGCCGGTGAACTCACCGCAGCGGATGATTTCGACGGCAGCAAATCGGTCAATGCGATCGACCTGACGCTGATGAAGCGTTCTCTGCTCGAAGCGCCGGATCTCGGTGATCTGACCGAGCAGACGATCACGGCAATCACGGATGTTACGAAGGTCATTGGCAGAACCGTGACGAAGGACGGCGTGACATGGCTCGTGCAGAGCGGCGCGGCTGTCGAATGCACCGTGACCGGAACCGAAGCGAGCGTCACGATCGCCGGAGACGGCAATACCGCAGGTGATGAGAAATACCGCCCGCGCTACGGCGTTTATGTGGACGGCGAGCTTATCAAGGATGTTGTCATGGGTGAAACTGAGCAGACCGTTCCGCTCTTTTCCGGCAATACAGAACGCACCGCGACGGTCAAGGTCATGCATCTTTCCGAAGCGAATAACGGTGCGATCGGCGTGAAGTCTTTCAAGGTCACATCGAAGAGATCCGAGCCGGTCAAGCCGACCGCAAAGAAGGAACTGACGATCGAATTTGTCGGCGACTCGATCACCTGCGCTTACGGCGTCGGCGCGGACTCGCAGTATGTCAGCTTTGAGACCGCGACAGAGGATTTCTCGAAATCGTATGCGTATCTTGCGGCGCAGCTGCTCGATGCCGATTACAGCGCGGTCAGCTACAGCGGCTACGGCATCTATTCCGGCTATTCCGGCGATGGCAAACGGAATACTGATTCGCTTGTTCCGCCGGTTTATGAGCAGGTCGCGAAGTTCGGCGGCTATGATGCAAAATGGGATTTCGCCGCAAATCCGAATGATGTCGTCTTCATCAATCTCGGTACGAACGATGACAGCTATGCGAAGGATGATCTTGAAACCCGTGCGCCGCTCTATCAGGCCGCGTATGTGGATTTTCTCAAGGAAGTGCGCAAATGCAATCCGGATGCTGCGATCGTCTGCACACTCGGCATCATGGGCTGCACCGAACTGTATCCGAGCATTGAGGCGGCGGTCAAAGAGGTCGGCGATCCGAAGATCTTCTGCTACGAATCCCCGACGCATAATATTCAGCGCGACGGCATCGGCGCGGACTGGCATCCGTCTCCGGTCACGCATGAGCTGAATTCCTATCTCGCGGCGAGCAATATCTGCAAAGCGCTCGGTATTGAGTACAGCGGCATCGGCCTTGACTTTGCTGCGGACGGCGAATACGGCGCGGCGCTGAATGCCGACAGCGGAGCGGCAGGCTGGCCGTATTATGCGGAATGGAACAAGTCGCTCAATATCAACATCACCAGCGGCGGCAAGACTGCCGAGGATGTGATCGGATATGTGCGCGGGCTGGATCTGAAATCCGGCACCTATGAGCTGTCGTTTACGGTCAAGGGCGCGGACAAGATCGAGTTCCCGTATGTGCTGCGCAGCATGGCGGATCCGGAAACCGTCTATTGCAGCGGCACGGTCACGGCGGCAGAGATCACCAAGACCTTTGAGATGAAGGCGCCGGCGCAGGATTGCGAGATCGTCTTCCTGCTCGGTAAAGCGGGGGCGGCGAATGTGACCTTCGAGAACATCTTCCTCTATAAGCGGGCATAAAAAATCGGGCTGTACGGTTTCGCGTACAGCCCGTTGCTTTTTGCTTTTATGCTTCCATCGCCGGCATCCAGTGTGCAGCCGGCATACCGTTTGCGTTCAGCGCATCCAGCAGCGCATCGCGTTCTGCCTTCGCCAGCGGCTCCGGAATCAGGCAGGCATTCGCAGATGCCGTGACCGGAATGTCCGAATGGCCGTGCGCAGCCAGATACTCCGAAACAAAGCTGCTGAGCTTTGCAGAGTCATATTTCGCATCGAACCGGATGAACATTCCGCAGTTCAGCGCGTCGATCCCTGCAATGAAATCCTGCGTTCCGGCATCGACCCAATCCTGCGAGAAGACGGTCTTGTGATGCTTGACGGCTTCGATGACATCACCCATGACCGCGCTTGCCGTCGGGAATTTACCGGCGCCTCTGCCGCAGAAATATGCGCGGTCGATCGCGTCGCCGCAGACCTCAACGCAGTTGAAAACGCCGTCAACGCGGGAGATCATATTTTCGTGCGGAACATACATCGGCAGGACTGCGGGCAGGATACGGCCGTCCTCAAGCTGCTTGACAAACGCGATCAGCTTGATCGCACCGTCCAGCTCATGTGCCGCCGCCGCGTCATCCAGGGAGATCTCGCGGATACCCTTCGTATAGACGCTCTCCGGATAAACGTGCTTGCCGAATGCGAGCGAGGCAAGAATGCAGATCTTGCGGCAGGCATCGTGTCCGTCCACATCGGCGCTGGGCTCGCGCTCTGCGTAGCCGTGCTTCTGCGCCTTTGCAAGCGCATCCTCGAAGCTCATGCCGTCTGTCAGCATTTTATTGAGAATGTAGTTCGTCGTGCCGTTGAGGATGCCGTAGATCGCGCTGATCTCGTTTGCCGCGAGGCAGCGGTGCAGCGGCCGGATGATCGGGATCGCGCCGCCGACGCTCGCTTCAAAGAAGCAGTTGCAGGAATGCGATTTTGCCGCCGCCAGCAGCTCGGCGCCTTTCTTCGCAATCAGCTCCTTGTTTGAAGTCACCGTGCTGATGCCGTTTTCGAGGCAGCGCATCAGATAGGAGAATGCCGGCTCGACACCGCCCATGCATTCCGCGACGACCGTGATCTCCGGATCGGAGAGGATATCGTCGATGTTTTTCGTGAATTTGTCAGCGAACGGAGAATCGGGAAAATCGCGCAGATCAAGGATATATCCCAGCTCCAGCGGTTCACCGGCCTTCTGCTCGATTTTCGCACGGTTCTTATAGAACAGCTCGACTACACCGGAACCGACCGTTCCGAAACCTAAAACAGCAAATTTCTTCATTTGAATTCGCATCCCTCGCGGATGCTTTCGACCTCATTTCTATATTATATTTGTAAAACACCGGCGTCAGGAGCCGGAGAGCAGCCGCACCTCGACAACACCCTTTTTCTCGCTGAGCGCGGAGCAAAGCGAGGAAACATGAGCGGAATCCGGCAGCCGGAAGGTGACCGTGACGGTCGCGGCGCCGTCCACCGGAATGCTCTGATTGAGCGTGAGTACGTTTGCCCTGGCATCGGTGAGCGTATGCAGGACGCCGGAGAGAACGCCGGATTCATCATGCAGCAGGAGATAAACGGTGAAGATCTGCTCGCGCATCTGCTCCTCATATACAAAGACCGAATCGCGGTATTTATAGAATGCGCTGCGGGAGATCCCGACTGCGCGGCAGGCTGCCGAGGAGCTTTTTTCCTCGCGGTTTGCCAGCATCCGCTTGACGGTCAGCGTTTTCAAGATGACCTCCGGCAGAACCGCCGCATCGACGACGACCCAGCTTTTATCCTGTGCGGACATAGCGTCCACCTCCTGATTCATCCGTGCCTGACGGACAGTTGTTTTTTACACAAGACCATTATACCATATTTCGTGTATCTTGTCAAGCATCAAAAAAGGGATTTTCACGGCATGAAACACGGCTTATATATATGTAGAAAACAAGGCGGTTTTCGCGCATTTTTTCTATGTGCATTGCGTTGATGATATAACAATATGGTTTTCGGCCTGGATACGAAGAAAAAGCCGCAGAGCAGTTCATGAATAACAAATCAATGCAAATTAAAACATAAAAATAATCCGTTTGCTCTTGACAAATCATTCAAAAGCTGATAGAATAGAGAACAGCACGAGGTCTAGTGAGAAGCAGGACGTTGCTCCACTATATCTTGTGTTTTCAGCAAATTATCATTTCTTGCAGAACTGGGCAGGAATTCTTTAGTGCTGATATATTAACAAATTCAGAAAATGAGGGATCAGCGTGAAAATTGCAGGTTTACAAAAGCTAACCTTACTGGACTATCCGGGAAAGACGGCCTGCACGGTTTTCACATGGGGCTGCAATCTCCGCTGCCCGTTCTGCCACAATGCAGGACTGGTGACGGAAGCGCCGGCGGAAATGCTGACAGCGGACGAGCTGTTCGCGTTTCTGCAAAAGCGCAAAGGCTTGCTGGACGGTGTGTGCATCACCGGCGGTGAGCCGACGCTCCAGCCGGATCTCCCCGATCTGATCCGTGATATCAGCGATATGGGATTTGCCGTCAAGCTCGATACGAACGGCACGAATCCCGACTTCCTCCGTCAGCTTTGTGAAAGCGGACGGATCAGCATGGTGGCAATGGACATTAAAAACAGCCCGGAGAAATATGCCGTGACCGCCGGCACTGAGCGGCTCAGCATTGATGCGGTGCATCAGAGTGTCCGTTATCTCATGCGGCAGGGGAGGATCCCCTATGAATTCCGCACGACTGTGGTCAGGCAGTATCACACCGCAGAGGACTTTGTCAGCATCGGCAAATGGATCCGCGGCGCGGAGGCCTACTATCTGCAAAACTTTCAGAATTCCGGCCGGCTGATTGATAACACCGTGACCGGATGCACGCCCGCTGAGATGCGCTCGTTCCTTGAGACCGTGCGCAGGGATGTGCCGAATGCCGCACTGCGCGGGATTTGAATTCTCAGTGAATATATTGTCAGGAGGAATCCACTCATGTATCAGGTAACAAAACGTGACGGCAAAGTGGTCGAATTCGAGATCACAAAGATCGCAGAAGCGATCCGCAAGGCGTTTGAAGCGCAGAATAAGCAGTATCACCCGTCTGTGATCGACTTCCTCGCACTTCGCGTGACCGCAGATTTCGAGGAGAAGATCAAGGATGATATGATCTCCGTTGAGGACATTCAGGACAGCGTAGAGCAGGTGCTCGGCGAGGCCGGTTACAGCGATGTGGCAAAGGCATACATCCTCTACCGCAAGCAGCGCGAAAAGCTCCGCAATATGAAGTCCACGATCCTTGATTACAAGGACACGGTTGACAGCTATGTGAAGGTCACGGACTGGCGCGTAAAGGAGAATTCCACTGTTACATATTCCGTCGGCGGCCTGATCCTCAACAACTCCGGCGCGATCACCGCAAACTACTGGCTCTCCGAGATCTACGATGAGGAGATCGCAAATGCGCACCGCTCCGGTGATATGCATATCCACGATCTTTCCATGCTGACAGGCTACTGCGCGGGCTGGTCGCTCAAGCAGCTGATCCAGGAGGGACTCGGCGGCGTCGAGGGCAAGATCACCTCTGCACCGGCAAAGCATCTTGCAACGCTCTGCAACCAGATGGTCAACTTC
>DGSY01000004.1:6425-26361 GCA_002394125.1 Ruminococcus sp. UBA4350 | reverse complement strand
TAAAATCCCTGAATAGCCACTCCCCGCAGTCTGTTGCACTTGACGAAAATGCGCAGCTGTGTTATAATTCTGATGTGAGACATCGAAAAAGAGGAGGCACTTGGTTTGAAAAAGATCCTGAAGCTCTACACCTCGACCGGTCTGATCCTGCGCATTCTGATCGGCATGGGGATCGGCCTGCTTCTGGCCTTTACCGTTCCGCAGGCGGCGAAGATCGGAATGCTCGGAACGCTGTTTGTCGGTGCGCTGAAAGCGATCGCGCCGCTGCTCGTCGCCGTACTGGTGATCGGCTCGCTGGCGCAGCGCAGTGCAAAGCTGGACAAGCGCTTCGGTCTGGTGATCTTCTTCTATCTGATCTCGACATGGCTGGCGTCCTTTGCGGCCGTGATCGCCGGATTCCTGTTTCCGCAGCAGATCACATTCACTGATGCCGCCGCGGAGACGATCAGCGCACCGCAGGGTCTCGGCGAGGTGATCGAGGGGCTGCTCAACAATGTCATCAGCAATCCGGTCGCGGGCATCGCATCGGGCAATTATCTGAGCATTCTGTTCTGGTCGGTCGTGATCGGCCTTGCACTGCGGAAATTCGCATCGGAGCAAACGCAGGAGATGCTGAAAAATATCTCCGATGCCGTGACGGAGGTCGTGCGCTGGGTCATCGAGACCGCGCCCTTTGGCATTCTGGGGCTGGTGTTCTCGTCGGTCTCGGAGAACGGGCTCAATATTTTCAAGGATTACGGCAGACTGCTCCTGCTGCTGGTCGGGACGATGCTTTTTGTCGCGCTGGTGCTGAATCCGCTGATCGTCGCGATCACGCTCCGCTGCAATCCGTATCCGCTGGTATTCCGATGCATCCGCGAGAGCGCCTTTACAGCATTTTTCACCCGCAGCTCAGCGGCGAATATTCCGGTCAATATGGAGCTCTGCCGGAAGCTCGGTCTGGATAAGGATATGTATTCCGTTTCGATCCCGCTCGGCTCGACGGTCAATATGGACGGCGCGGCGGTGACGATCACGATCATGTCAATGGCGGCGGTGCATACGCTCGGCATTCCGATCTCCTTCGGCTCGGCGCTGTTCCTGTCATTCCTTTCGGCACTGGCAGCCGGCGGATCATCGGGCGTTGCGGGCGGCTCGCTGCTGCTGATCCCGATGGCCTGCTCGCTGTTCGGCGTACCGGACAATGTTTCGATGCAGGTCGTGGCGATCGGATTCATCATCGGCGTCGTGCAGGATTCGATGGAGACTGCGATCAATTCCTCCGGTGATGCACTCTTTACGGCGACGGCCGAATATGCGCACAGAAAGAAGAACGGCGGGAGTCTGCCGAAATTTCTGGGCGGCGACATGGAGACGGAGCTCTGACGCACCGGCGTATCCGGTAAGCACTCATACTGCGGTATGGGTGCTTTTTCGGGCGCGGTTTTTATTTCACTGTATCCATTGCACTTTTTATTATAATATGGTATAATAATATCCGTATTCAGATCAGGAGAATCTGCTCGCAAATCATCAGTACAGCGTGGAAAACGCCGGAACAGGAGGCATCAATGGAACGACCTGCTGATATGCGCTGCCGCCGGATAGTGTTCGGTGCGACCGCATTGATATCTTTCGTGATCATTTTACTTTGTACGCAGTTCTGCCCTTATCTGTCAGATGACTGGCATTTCTTTTTTATCTGGGACGGATTCGATCCCACCGCGGAGACGCGGCGGATCAGCTCCTTCGCCGATATCATTCTTTCCATGAAAAATTATTATCATTACAGCGGCGGGCGCGTGATCGCGCATTTTTTGGCGTACTGCTTTCTGTGCCTCCCGAAAATCGTTTTCTCCATTTTCAACGGCATCATATTTGCTGCGGCGGGATGGCTGTTGTACCGCATTTGCAAAGCAATCTCCGGCTCCGGAAGCATCTGGCTGTATCCGCTGACTGCGCTGATGAGCTTTTGCTTCATCCCGTCCTTCGGCGACGATGTGATCTGGCTTTCCGGTGCTGTGAATTATATCTGGATGACGGTTCCGTTTCTGGGCTGCATCTGCTGGCTTCTTACCCGTCCGGAGAAAGCGAAAGCAGCTGAAAAGATCGCTGTGATCCCCATGTTCATGCTTTCCGCCGCAACCAACGAAACGACCGGCGGTATGCTTGCGGCAGCGATCGTTCTATCGGCTTTTTGTTATGATAAGCGTGTGCGCGGCAGCCTGATTGCCTGCCTGATATCTATTATTCCGGGAATGTGTCTGGTTCTGCTGGCGCCCGGAAACACGAACCGGCGCGCTGTTGTTGAAACGAAGGGAATGAGCCTTTCGGGCACATTTTCAAGCCTGAAGGATTATCTGGCGCATATTGACAGAGCGGACGGCATTCTGCTGCTCATCATTCTCGTCAGCCTGATCCTTGTCCTCCCGGATAAAAATATAAGCCGGAAGAAAAAGCTGCACAGCCTGCTTCCGTTTATCCTCAGTCTGATCGGCGCCGCCGGATTGTCCTTAACCGGATTTTTCACGGCACGGCCGATGATATTCTCCTTCCTGCTGCTGATCCCAGCCTCGCTGAGCGCTGCAATTTATCTCTATCGGGTTTGCAGGAATCCGCAGAATTACAGCTTCCGGTCTGTTTGCCGTTTGATTGCAGCCGCTCTCCTGGCGCGCGGGATAGATTTTTTGCTCTTCTGTTTACCCGACGGCATCATCAGTATCGTTCTGGGCATCATTTGCCTGTTGGCCGCGCTGTTTTTCTTCAGGATCAGGCTTCCTGAGCAGGAGATTGAAAAAGCGGAGGTGCAGCTGCAAAAGCTTCGGCTCCGGCTGCCGCGCATTCTGCGTGCGGCTGCTCCCGTGTTGGCTCTGATCCTGACAGCCATCCTCGGCAACAACCTGATCCGGTATCGTCAATGGGTGAATGAATACCGGGAGACAGAGCAGAAACGGATCGGAATGATCCGGCAGAATGCACTGGCGGAAACAAAGCTTCTTTATATGCCGCAGTCGAAATCCGTATTCACGCCGGTCGAAAGCAGCTTAGTGCATTTCTGGTACCCAGTGGAATGGATGGCTGCGTATTACGGACAGGATACCGCGGAATTTGTAGAGGAATACAGTGAAACCTATCCGCTTTTCCTCAAGATTCTGGAGTCATGACACCGATCGTATGGCGGTCAGATGCTTGCCTGACAGTTTCCAATCTTCATAATATTGAAACGAAACAGGAATACCATAAGTTGAGTAGTACACACAGATGCAGATTATCGGCAGAACCGTTTCCGCGTCATGAAATCTGATTCAGAGGTTCAAATCATGAAACCAAACCAGTCAAGATTGCTCATAAACTGTTTTTCCGTATTTCTTGTCATGCTGGGGCTGTATTTCGGCTGGAATACGGTCATGCTGCATTTCGGTGAGTTTTCGCCGGACAGTTTTTCCTATTATGATATTGCGCAGACGATCGGAAAGGACTTCGGACGTGTCAGCACGATCCGTCAATATGTGCTGCGCTCCGATTATAACTGCTCTTTTCCGTATCTCTATCCGCTCTGCATCCGGCTGACAGATCTTCTGACCGGTGCAGGAGCTGCTGCGGGGATCTGGTTTGATCTTGCGCTGATGCCCCTGACGGCACTGCTGTTCATGCGGATCAGCTGCTGCTTCACACAGGATTACTTCTGCGGCGCGGCAGCTTCGTTTCTCACCTTTTTGAATCCCGCATATTTGCAGGAGGTCTATGCCGCAAGGTCTATTTCGCTTTCGATCCTGCTGACTGCTGCGGCAGTCTATACAGCAATCCGTCTGTATCAGGAGCAGTACCGGAAAAAGCTCTGCGTCGTGCTGCTGGGCTTTCTTGCCGGTCTGAACTGGATGAACCGCTTTGATGAAATATCCCTTGCCGCTTTTCTGGTGCCTGTTTTGCTTTTGACCGCACCGAAGCAGAAGCGGCTGCAGACTGTTTTACTGTATACGGCCGGTCTGCTGCCGGTCTGTCTGCCTTGGTTCATCTATTCATGGGTGCATTTCAGGACATTCTGTATCTCAGACAACAACGGCACCATGATGCTTGTCAAGCCGGTGGCACCGAGCTACGTTTTTCTTCCTGAAGCGGAAAAAATGACCTTGTCGACAGCACCGGGGAGATGGCTTTCCGGCCGTCTGGATATTGCCGGAAAAACACTGGCCGCTGCCTTTTCAGATGCACTCTTTTCACTGCTTGTCGCGCTGATTCTGGCTGCCTGCGGTCTGGCAGGCTGTGTGCGGAAATACGGACGGAAAATGAATGCGGGGGATCTGAAGGCTCTGCTGCCGTCCCGCAAAGCCTTCCGGATCATCAGCGTGATCCTGCTGTATACAGCAGCAAAGCTGATGATGTATATTCTGGTCGGCTATGTCGAGCATCGCTATTATGCTGAACTTCTGGCGATGCTGCTGTTTTCGCTGACGGTGTGCATTGTTCTCACATTCCGGGATCTGTTTCCGGCATTCACGCTGCCGTCACTGGCCGCCGGCGCGTTTCTGATCCTGATCCGGACAATGATCCCCGATTGCCTTATGCCGATGCCTGTATCGGACTTTCCGGATCTTCACGAAAAATATGCGTGGATGGATGAACTGGAAAGCGCCATGCAGAAACAGGCAGCGCCCGGAGACAGTGTGCTGTTTGCCAGCTATGAGCTGAACGGCTTCATGTACGGCGCCGTGACCGGCCGGCATACCTATGTCAGCCCGGAGAATCCGACGGCGAAGACACTGGATTATGTGACAGCGCAGCTTGCGGATGCACAGTGGATCGCGCTCTCCGTCAAACAGGCTGACGGCCTCCGTGAAGCACTTGCTTCGCAGTATCCGGAAACCGTCTTTCCGGAGTTTTATCTGTACCATATAACCGAAAAGGGAAATTGAAGCATGAAACAAAGCTATGACAGGGTTGTGATCGGCGCAGGACTGTACGGACTGTATTTTGCATTGCTCTGCTGTGAGCGGAATGAAAGCGTACTGGTTCTGGAAAAGGATCCGCAGCCGTTTATGCGTGCGACCTACATCAATCAGGCAAGGGTCCACATGGGATATCACTATCCGCGCAGCTATTCCACAGCCGTCAAGAGCCGGCAGTATTTTGAAAGGTTTGTTGAGGATTTCGGCTTCTGCATCTATCAGGATTTCAGGCAGGTCTACGCAACGAGCAGCCATTTCAGCTGGACAGATCAGAAAGCATTCCGCAGCTTTTGTGACAGCCTTCATATCCGGTGCGAAGCAGTTTCACCGGAGCTTTATTTTCAGCCGGGGATGTGTGACGGCGCTTTTCTGACACAGGAATATACCTATGATGCTATGATGCTGAAGGAATATCTGCTGAAAAAGCTGGCCGCGATGCCGAAGGCGGAGATCGTCTGCTCCTGTCCGGCAGAAAAGATCCGTGCAGAGGGCGATCTCTGGCACATCACCGCCGGCGGCTCCGAGGTCAGCACGCCGTTTATCCTGAATGCGGCCTATGCATCGGTCAATGATATCCATAAAATGGCCGGCTTTGAACCCTTTCGCATCAAATTCGAAAAATGCGAGATCATTCTCTGCAAGGTCAGTGAGGCGCTGCGGGATGTCGGGATCACAGTCATGGACGGCCCGTTTTTCAGCATCATGCCCTTCGGGAAGACCGGCCTGCACAGCCTGACAAGCGTGACCTTTACGCCGCATGAAACAAGCTATTCGGAATGTGCGGAATTTCCGTGTCAGGCGCAGTGTGCGTGCAGCACGGGCGATCTGCATAACTGCAATGAATGTGCATACAAGCCGGATTCTGCATGGGACTATATGCAGCAGCTTGCCCGGAAATATCTCAGAGAGGAATATGCCTTCACTTATCAGGAAAGTCTTTTCAGTATGAAGCCGATCCTTGTCGCGAGTGAACTGGATGACTCCCGTCCGACCGTGATCCGCTGTATGTCGGAATCACCTGCCTTTTACAGTGTGCTTTCCGGAAAGATCAATACAGTATACGATCTTGCAGAGGTGTTTGAGCATGAATAAAGAAAAAGCGTTTATCTCCGCTGTGATCTATGTGCATAACGACAGCGGGACTGCTGCCGGTTTCGTTGAGACGGTATACAGGAAATTCACCGAGCTGTTTGAGCGGTTCGAGATCATTGTGGCAGACGATCACAGCACCGATCAGACTGTCGAAACGCTGCGGCAGATCAGCAGGGATTTTTCAAAGCCGCTGACCATCATTCACATGAGCAGCTTTCAGGGAAAAGAGGCAGCAATGAATGCAGGCATAGATATGGCGATCGGCGACTATATCTATCAGATGGAAAGCACACAGGATCAGTTTGATGCAGAGCTGCTCGGAAAGGCATTTGAGGCGATGCGCGGAAAATATGATATCATGTCCGTCGCGCCGCGGGATACCGCACTTTCCGGCAGGATCTTCTATCAGCTGTTCAATGCAAGCTCCGGCGGCAGTGCGCAGATCGGTACGGAATGCTTCAGCATCGTCACGCGCCGCGCCGTGAACCGCGTCCATGCGATCAGCGAATATCTGCCGTACAGAAAATCCGCATTTGCGGCATCCGGTCTCCCGTATCAGCGTATGTGCAGTGACAGTGTCCGTGCGCATGAACGCAACACATCATTTTCGACCGGCGTGGAAAGTCTTCTGCTCTATACACGTCTCGGATACCGTTTCAGTGCCGTCATCACCGGCGTCATGCTGCTGCTTGCGGTCGCGGAGCTGATCTATACGATCGTGATTTTTTGTATGGGCATCCCGATCGAGGGCTGGACGACACTGGCACTCTTTATTACATTCGGCTTTGCGGGTGTGTTTCTGATCATGAGCATTGTGATCCGGTATCTGTCTCTGCTTTTGGAGATCATCTTCCGGCGGCAGCGGTATCTGGTCAGCGATGTTGAGATCATTCAGAAATAGGAGGTATGAAATGAAGGATCTGTTAGTCGGCGCGACGGGCTTTGTCGGCGGCAATCTCCGGCAGCTGCATTCGTTCTCGGCAGAGTGTCATTCCTCTGATGTGAAGGAATATTACGGGAGCCGGCCGGAATGCTGCATCTATGCAGGCGTTCCGGCAGCCATGTTTCTTGCCAATACCGCACCGGAGCAGGATCTGGAGGTCATGAAGGCGGCGCGTGAGAATCTGCGCATGATCCGTCCGGAGCGTGTGGTGCTGATCTCCACGATCGCGGTGTTCAGTGACAGCCGCGGAAAGGATGAGACTGCCGTACCGGATGCGGAATCTGCATACGGAAGGAACCGCTTTCAGCTGGAGCAGTGGGTGCGGGAGGATCATGCAGCCGTCACAGTCATTCGTCTGCCGGCGCTTTACGGCAGGGGGCTGAAAAAGAATTTTCTCTATGATCTGCACCGGATCGTTCCGGCCATGCTGAAGGCAGACAAATACGCAGAGCTCTCTGCGCAGAGCAGCCTTGTAAAGTCATCATATATCCCCGGAGCGAACGGATTTTACGCGATGAAAACCGACTGTGATTTTCCTGCGCTGCGGGAATGGTTTGCAGCATCGTCATTCAATGCACTTTGCTTTACGGACAGCCGCAGCCGCTTTCAGTTCTATCATCTCGCAAGACTCTGGCGCGATATTTCCACGGCCCTGCATGAAAAGCTGCCGCTGGTGCATCTCTGTACACCGTCTGTCAGCGCGGCGGAGGTCTATCAGGCAGTGCGGCATCAATCCGGATGGAGCAATGAAATTCCCGGCAGGCAGCCGTTTGATTATGATCTGCGGAGCCTCTATGCGGAAGCATTCGGCGGATCGGACGGGTATCTTTGCGGCAGGGACGCAGAAATGCGTGAGATCGCAGACTTTATGGAACGATGGGAGAAGCAGGAGGCGTCTGTATGAAATGGAGCTTCAGCAATATCGCCTGGACCGCACAGCAGGATGAAATGATGTACCGGAGGCTGCGGGACGCGGGCTTCACGATGCTGGAGATCGCACCGACGCGCATCATTCCGGAGGAGCCCTACCGGAGGCTTGCGGAGATCCGTGCATGGTCGCAGGATCTGGAGACGCGCTTCGGGCTGCGCATTTCCTCAATGCAGTCGATCTGGTACGGCCGGAAAGAGAACCTGTTTGCGGATCCGGAGCAGCGTGAGATCCTGCTTGCATATACGAAGGAAGCAATCCGGTTTGCAGAAGCTGCCCGCTGTCCGCATCTTGTGTTCGGCTGCCCGAAAAACCGGAATCTGCCGGAGGGGGCTGACAGCAGCGCTGCCGACGGATTCTTTCGGGAGCTGGCTGATTATGCGGAGGCGCACGGCGCTGTGATCGGCATTGAGGCCAATCCGGCGATTTACGGCACCAATTTCATCAATACCACGGCCGAGGCACTGGCTTTGGTTCGCCGGATCGGCAGCAAGGGTCTGAAGCTGAATCTGGATATCGGCACTATGATAGAGAACGGTGAGACTGCTGCATTCCTGAAGGGCGCCGCAGATCAGATCAGTCATGTGCATATCAGTGAGCCGTATCTGAAACCGATCCGTGCGCGGAAGCTGCACGGGGAGATCCTTTCGGTGCTGTCGGAGGAGGGCTATCAGGGATGTGTGTCCGTTGAAATGGGCGATCCCGGCGACAGCGACACACGCACGGATGTCATGCAGTATATCGGAGGCTTGATGAGACAGTATGGAGCATCATAATATACAGGGCGTTCCGGATTTTGAAAGCAGTGTGTTTTCAGAAAAATCATCGGATTACGCCGTCCTGATCCCTGTGATCAACGAGGGAAACCGCATTCTGACCGAGCTGAAGCGCATGAAAAGGATATCGGCCGCCGCATATGCCGATATCATAATTTGTGACGGCGGCTCCGCGGACGGCAGCATGGAGCACCGGAGGCTTCAGGCATTGCAGGTGAATACATTATTGACCAAGACCGGCACCGGCAGACAGGGGGCGCAGCTCCGCATTGGGATCTGGTTTGCGCTGCAAAGGCGCTACAAAGGGATCATTACGGTTGACGGCAATAATAAAGACAGTGTGGAGAATATCCCTGATTTTATCCGGAAGCTGGATGAAGGCTATGATCTGGTACAGGGCTCCCGGTATGTACCGGGCGGAAAAGCAGTGAATACGCCGCTGATCCGTGCAGCTGCACTGCGCCTGATCCATGCGCCTGTGATCTCACTGACCGCGCACTTTCATTTTACGGATACGACCAATGCCTACCGCGGCTATTCTGCACGGTATCTGCGTGACCGGCGCGTGCAGCCGCTGCGCGATGTGTTTTCTGGCTATGAGCTGCTCGCGTATCTTTCAGTCCGGGCAAGTCAGCTCGGCTACAAGGTGTGCGAGATACCTGTGACGCGTGCCTATCCGCGGCATCAGAAAACGCCGACAAAGATCAGTTTCCTGAAAGGAAATGCAGAGCTGATGAAAATACTCCTGAAAAACGCTGCGGGTGCATATCAGCCGGATAAGGATGTGAAACATGGAACTTCAGAATAAGAAAAAGAATGTTTTTACACATCCGGCCGGACTTGCATTCTCCGTTGTGTTTTTGCTGGTCATCTTTTATCTCCGTGCTTACGGTCACAATCAAACGCTTGACTATATCGCGATCAACGGCACATTTCAGAGCTATAATGTGATACGCCGTCTGCTGAGCGGACAGATCCCGTTCGTGGATTTTACCGTATATCTGGGAAGCGGACATCTGTTTCTGACAGCAGCGGTGACATTTCTGTTCGGCGGCAGCTATGCAGCGGGTGTCGTGGCATATGATTATGTATCGTCGCTGTCGATCTTAATGCTGTGCTTTGGCTTCTGTGCGGTCAGATTCCGCCGGAACTGGCTGGTGCCTGCGCTGCTTTCCCTGTATTTTTTGTTTCTGCCGGTAAACCGTTCTCTGGAGATCATGGCGAAGGGCGGAAATTCCGCGCGGAATATCCGCGGACTGATTCTTCCGGTCTGCATTCTGATTTATCTGTTGATCTCAAAGCGGCTTGAAAAGCATGAGGACTGGAGCGAAGGCCGGCAGTTCTATTTTCATATTGTCCTTTTATCCTGCACAGCAGGTCTCTCAACGGTCTGGGGAAATGATTACGGTGTCGTATGCTGTATTGCAATATTTTTGCTGACAATGCTCCTGACGGTGATCCGCTTCAAAAGCATCCGGCGCACATTTGCGGCTGCGGGACTGATGCTTCTGGGGATCAGCCTGACGGTGTTTGTACTTGCCGTCTGCATTACACGCGGACATCCGCTGATCTGGCTCCGCAAAAATTTCTTTTCGGCATATTATCAGAGCTGGTATTTCAATATGCCGCATGAGCATCCGTTTTATTATTATGATGTGGATCTGTCCGTGCCGGTTCTTCTGTGTCTGGCACTTTGTGCAGGATACCTGATCCTGCTGATCCGGAAAATCAGCTGGGAGAATGTCCGGCGCTTCGGTGTGCCGGCCTTTGCGATGCTTTCCTGCTTCGGAGCAGCTGAGGAATACAAGCTGTTCAGCGGCGGCGGCTGGATCTTTCATGATTTCCTGATCGGAACACTGCTGATCCTGATCTATACAGAGCTGGTGAATCTCATCCGGCTTCTGATCGTCAGACTGAAACCGGCTGAACGGATATCTGAAAAAATGCAGCAGGGACAGATCGTGCTGGGTGCTGCGGCGGGAATGATCGCAGTAAGCTGGACGGTTACGGATTTGCCGTGGGAGCGAACGGGCACCGAGGTTCCTGAATTAGGCGGATATCTCCTGAATTGTGCAGAGGATTTGCAGACATCGCTGGAAATCGTCGGAAACCGCCGTGTTTTTTCAGCCTATGCTTCCGCGCTGGAAACAGTCACAGATCAGTATCAGCCCAGCGGAACGGATTACATCATTCACTGTCTGACCGATGAAGCACGTCAGCATTACATGGATGTATTTCGGGCGCAGGATTTTGACTGCGTTTCAACGATACATCTGGATTATGATCTTTTCGGCCCGTGGATCCGGAATGCCAACTGGTTCTTTTACCGCGAGGTCTATGCCGGTTATCATTTTGTCGGAAACAATTCCTATGCTGACTACTGGAACCGGGTGCGGCAGCTGACAGCTGCCTGACGGAGGGGATTCAGGTCAGTATCCGGACGGTCTCGGATACTGCCGCAGATATCGTGGTCACTGCACCGGAAAATGTCAGCGGCGTCGCGGATGTGTATCTGGAATATGAATCAGAGATACGGCCGGGAAGGGACTCCTTCCTGCTGCATCAGAATATCGTCGGGGTTCTTCCGGCGATCACGCATGAGGATTGCGTCGATTCGTGGACACTTCCGCCCTCCGGATCTGTATACATCCCGATCGAGATCCGGAACGGCAAGGGTCAGGTGCAGCTCGCATCTTATCCGGCGAAAGCAGCGGCGCTGACTGTGACAAAAGCAGAAAGCGAGCGGATTTTTTTAGATAAAGCGCTTCCGTGATCTGCGCCCTGAGCAGGGAATGGCTTCACGGCATTACGCGTATTTACACCGTTTTTCGATTATCATGAAATGACCGGATATCGTAAATCATCCTGACACGCCCTTCGCTTTTCAACGGCAAGGGCGTGTCAGACTTATTCAGAAAAATTAGGGCGTGTTGACACTAAGCCTAACCGCGTCTTTTTGGCTGATTTTGCCCCGTTCGTCGTTAAAAATCCTTGCCGGGCGACAGCCCGCCTGCGGATTTTTGCCTTGAACGGAACAAAATCATCTCAAAAATCCGCATATTATTTTAGTGTCAACACGCCCTACTTTCAGAGACAGACTTCAGTTCAGGCTGAGCATCTGTGCGTCTGCTGTTCTGCGGGTCCCGGCAGCTGCGGCCTGTGATATGAATCAGGAAGTTTTATTCCTGTTTTTCCCTCATCCGTTGCACTTTTTCTCATTATCTGCTATAATGAGAAAAAGCGAATGACAGGAGGTGCTCCGATGCGCTATGCAGAGCTGCCGCAGCACTGGCAGAGAATCTTTGCACTGGAATGGCTGTCCGTCTGCAAGGGCAGCAAGGCGATCGCTGCGGTCATCACCGATGAAAACGGGAATATCATTTCCGAGGGCAGAAATATGACCTGCGAACGGACGGTGCCGAATCCTGCGGCGGCACACGCCGAGACCGAAGCGATCCGGAATCTCGATACAGCCAGATTTCCGGATAAACACGCATATACGCTCTATGCCGGACTGGAACCCTGCATCATGTGCATGGGAACGCTGGTCATGGGCGGGATCCGTAGGGTCGTGATCGCCGCAAGGGACGAATTCGGCGGCGCAATGCATCTGATCGGACAAAGCACATTTGCCGCCCGCAAGGGAATCCGTGTCACATGGCTCGGTGACGGGCTCGGCGATATGCAGCGTGCCTTTCAGACAGTCCGTGAACTGCTGTATAATGATGATCCCGAAAAGCTCGGCAGGATGCTGCGCGATTTTTCGGTGCATAACGGGAACGGTGTCCGCGCCGCGCAGATGCTTGTCCGGTCGGGACGGATCGTGCAGCCGCTTGATCCGGATGCAGCACCGGCGGTATTCGATGCGCTTGCGGAGAGCATGGAGAATCTGAAAGCCGGACTGCAAACCGATGAAGCATGATAAGGAGGATAATGTGAGACTGTTTATTGCGTTTTACCGGATGAGAATGTCAGGAGCGCGCTGACCGATGCACAGGACGCGCTGCGGATGCATCAGTTCACCGGACGCTATGTTTCCGACTGGGATCTGCATATGACGCTGACCTTCATCGGCGAATATCCGGACGCAGATCATGTGCTGGAGACAATGGCGAAGGTGCCTGTTCCGCCGATGACACTGACGCTGGGCGGGTATATCGGCAATTTCGGCGATCTGCTCTGGGCGGGCGCCGACCGCGATCCGGTTCTGGCACAGTATGTGAAAAGCCTGCGCCATGTGCTGGCCGATCAGCAGATCCCCTTTGAACGCATGGAATTCAATCCGCATATCACGCTGCTGCGGCGGGCATACAGCCCGCAGAGCTTTGCGGAGATTGCCGTGCGGCGGGAGACCATGCCGGTACGCCGCATCTCGCTGATGCGCTCCGACCTCGGCAGGCGCGGCGCGAGATATCTGGAGGTCGGCAGCGCGGAGGTCAGCGTATGAAGCGGCTTGTATCTGCGGTGACCGCAGCGCTCATGCTGCTGACAGTGCAGCCGGCTCCGGCGGCGGGCGATGCGGCAGATGTGTTCTATGACGATTTCAGCGGCGCGGCGCCCGATCCCGCAAAATGGCTGATCGCAGAGAAAAACTGGGGCGGAACGGTCACGGAGAACGGTATCACTGCCGATTATAACGGCGGCGTGCTGGCGGAGAATGTCTCCCTGCGGGACGGCTGTCTCGTGCTGACCGGATACGGCAATCAGTATGACGGCGCAGTCTGCGGCATCAACCGTGACGGCACCCGCCGTGCCGACGGAAAGCGCTGCGGCGCGGCGATCGCGACAAGAGAATATTTTGCATCGGGCAGCTATGAGATCCGTGCAAAGATCGCGCCGGAGCTGGGCTGCTGCTCGGCAATGTGGACATTTGAATATGAGGAGGATTACAGCGGCGATGCGCTGCGAATCACGAATCATGAGATCGACATCGAATTTCCCGGCCGCGATCAGAATGATGCATTCAGCCTCAGCCATGCGCTCTGCACCACATGGCAGACCGAGGAGGACTATAAGACAAAATCCGTCGGATGCGGCGATCAGGCGGACGGCGCCTTTCACACCTACCGCTTTGACTGGCACACGGGCAGCAAAACGGAAACGCCGCGTGTGGAATATTATTTCGATGATGTCCTGACCTATACCGCATATGACTTCATCCCGACGAATGAGAGCCGCCTCTGGCTTGGGCTCTGGTTCCCGAAAAACTGGGCGGGAACGCCGGATTTTGATACGGAGACATTTATGGTCGATTATGTAAAAGTCACGCCGTTCCGTGAGAGCGGCGACACGGCGCAGCATGAATCCTATCCGGACAGCGGCTGGGCGGAGCCGGCTGCGGAACCGCCCCGCGGCTGGCTGCTCTGGCACAGCTACAGCAGCTATGCGGCGCTGGACAGCCGGCTGTATCTGCGCGATCCGGCGGGGACGGTCACAGAGATCACCGGCGGCTTTGCTCATGCGATGAACGGCAGCTTCGGCCGTTCGCCGGAGCAGTTCACATTCATGGCGATCGACCGTGCAGCCGATGAATGGGATATTTACCTCTCGGACGGCGGCAGGATCACAAATCTCACGCAGAACAGCGGCTTCCGCAATGAGGACCCGAAGCTTTCGCCGGACGGCAGGCAGATCGTGTTCAAGCGCGGAAAATGGGACAGCAGCAGTGATGATTTTTCCTATCAGCTTATGCTGCTGGACATTGAGACAAATGCTGTCACCCCGCTGACGGAGGACAGCGCGGAAAAGGCGATGCCCTGCTTTTCCGGCGACGGCAAAGCGGTATATTTCACGCGGTACGCCGGAAAGATCGGCGCGATCTGCCGTCTGGATCTGCAAACGCATGAGGAAACGGTGATTTTCAGCGAGCCGGATGTCAATGCGTATTATCCGATTGCAAAGGACGGTCTGCTGTATTTTACGAAATGGTACAGCGCGGAGAATCACTGCGATCAGCTCATGTGCTTTGACGGCGGGAATGTCACCGCGCTGCCGTTCAATTCAGCGAATCATGACTGCTCGGATGCCTGTCCGGTCGGGGAAAGCGGCGTGATCTACAGCAGCACCGCCTGCGGAAGCTATGATCTGTATTATTATGACGGCACGGCTGCGCGGCGGCTCACGGCGCTTTGCAGCGGGGCGCAGGATCTCGGCGCGGCATTTTTTCCGGCATCTGCGGACGCTGAAAAAGCAGATGCCGCGGCGCTGCGGGAATGGCTGCTGACGGTGCCGGATGCAGATCTGCCGGATCCGCAGGCAGCAGACCGCGACGGGAACGCTGTGCTGAATGCGGCGGATCTTTCCCTGCTGAAGCGGGAGCTGATGTAAAAATCTACGGAGCGTGGATTGACCGCGCTCCGTTTTTTCTGTATAATGAAAGCATGACAAAGGACAGGGAGGTGCCTGAATGGATCAGATCAAAACCGGCGCGGTCATCCGGCGGCTGCGGCTTGCACGCGGACTGACGCAGGAGCAGCTTGCGGAGCGCATTCATGTGAGCGGCAAGGCGGTCTCAAAATGGGAATGCGGCAAGGGCTGCCCCGATGTTTCACTGCTCGCCGCGCTGGCAGAGGAGCTGGATACGGATATCCGGACGCTGCTGGCCGGCGAAATATCACAGAATGAACAGGAGAACGGCAATATGGAAAGGATGCGGTTTTATGTATGCAGAACCTGCGGGAATATCGTCACGGCTTCGGGCGAAGCTGCGGTGACCTGCTGCGGCAGCCGGCTCACGGCGCTTGAACCGTGCAGGGCTTCTGCGGAAGAAATGCTGACGGTCGAGGACATCGGCGGGGAGTGGTATGTTACCTCCGGCCACCCGATGACCAAGGAGCATTACATTTCTTTCGCAGCCTATGTGACGGACAGCAGCGTGATGATGTTCCGGCAGTATCCGGAATGGGATTTTCATTTTACGATGCCGGTGTACCGCGCCGGCAGACTGCTCTGGTACTGCACGCAGTGCGGCTTTCTGTATCAGGACATTCGTCCGGCACGGAAATGACCGGCTGAAAAAAGCATCCCGACCGATTGGATTCCGGTCGGGATGCTTTTTTACTGTGCTTCATTCTGTATGCCGGTGCGGACTCCGCACCTTTGCAGGAGGGATTACCGGCGGAAGAAGAACGGCAGTCCGTTATAGAGATACTGGCGGACATAATACCAGCTGTGCTCGCCGCCGTTTGCCAGAATAAACCAGAAATTGCCCTTTGAGAAATCAGAGGTGTAAACAAATGCGCTCTGCTTCTTCATGTCCTCGATCTGCGGGCCGAGTACCGGATATGCAAAATCCGAGGTGCCGGTCGCGGACATGATGTAATATTCATCCGGCTTCAGCCCGGCCTTTGCGACTGCTCTCGCCAGCGCACCTGCATCCGCATTGCCCGTGCCCCAGTGATGCGCGCCGCTCATCGGCAGGAAGTAGCCGACGATATCCACGCAGTTCTCAAAGACCGCCCATGTCGAGACGCTGCCCATTGAGAATCCGCCGTAGGCTCTGTGCATTCTCGATGCCTTGAGATCGGCTTCGGAGGTCGATTTTGCATAGGTCGGATATTTTCCCTCGACAAACGGAACAACGCTTGCGCGGAATTCCTTGTAGAAATTCTCCGCATTGTAGAAGGTATCAGAGCTGACCTTGTTGAAGGTCGGCGTCACAATGATCATCGGTTCGATATCGCCGTTCTGAATCATGTTGTCCAGCAGGCGCTGTGATTCGCCGTTATCATTGTAAAAGAGGGAATTTTCGCTGTCGCCCATGCCGTGCATGAAATAGAAAACATTGTACTTTTTGTTGCTGTCATAGCCGTAGGGCAGATAGACATTCAGCGTGTTGCTGCCGTTGATGCCCTGATAGGTCTCCTTGACGATCTTTCCGGCCTGCGGGATCGCGGCGGCGTAGCTTTTCGGATATTCCGCATACTGCTTTGCTGCATCAAAATGATAATCGGATCTCTGCGCCGGCGTATCCTCCGGATCGGTCTGCGGTGTCTCCTTCTGCGTGACAAACTGCCGTTTCAGCAGCGTGAGATCTGCCGCATCGACTCTGCCGTTTCCGTCAAGATCGGCGCGTGCTGCCTGCTGTTCATTCAGTGCCGCTGCCGTGACAAGATGATCGCGCAGCAGTCCGATATCTGCTTTGTCGATTTTACCGTCTGCATTGACATCGCCGCGCAGAACCGGCGTATCATCGGGCTTGTCGTCCTCCGGCTGCGGATCGGCGGTCTTGACGGCATAATGGTATACATCGGGGATCTCGTCCAGCGTCAGCATATAATCACTGTTGTAGACCTGCTTCAGATAGCCTGCGGTATTGATCGGATCGCTGTCGATGAACGAGGTGTGCCATGTCATGAACCAGAGCCACTTTGCGCCGTCGGCCTTCATCTTCTCCGGATCGGGGATCGGGCCGTTTTCATGCAGGCAGACCGGCTTTTTCGCGACATTCGCCGTCCGCTGATACATCGAGACCAGAGAGCCGGTGTGATTGACATAGGTGTCCGCGCCGACGATATCGACATACGCATCACCGGGATACCAGCCGTCCTTGACGTCGCCGGAATAGCCGAGATTCCAGATCAGATTATTGAGACCCCATTCATTCGTGTAGCGGTCATACATGAGCTTCCAGAGCTTTTTGAAATTCTCTGCGCCGCCCTTGCCCCACCAGAACCATGCGCCGTCGAATTCGTGGAACGGCCGCCAGATCACGGGGATATCCGCCTCCTGCAATTCCTTGAGCGCCGCCGCGCCCTTGTCCATGCCTGCGATCAGCGCCTTGTATTCATTCGTGCCGGGTGTCAGCAGCTTTGACCAGTCAGGATTGGAATTCATGGCCTCGGTGTGGCTGCCCTTGAAATTGTCGCCGCAGTGCCAGCAGATCGTGACGATGCCGCCCTTTGCCGCCCATGCCTTTGCGCGGCGGTTGCAGCCGGAGAAATCCTCGCCCATGTAATCCAGTCCGCGGATGACCGGCAGCTTGCCGCTTGCATTTTTGATGATGTTGAATTCATAGTCCTCGCTGCCCATCCATGTGGATTCCTGCTGACCGGCCAGCACATTTTTGCCGTAGGTGTCGCAGAGATAGGCATAGAGCGACTGTGTTTTCTGCGTGGCCTTCGGATTGGAGAGCGCCGCCCCGACGGTGACGCTGCCGCCCTGCCACGGTGTCACGGTCAGTGTATCCAGATATGTCCACCCCCAGGAGGCCTCGACTGCGATCTTATTCTCGCCGGCATGGAGATTCGCGGTGATGTTGACGGTATCGAATTCGCCCGATTTGGTATAGCCGCAGGACATCGTGTCAGCCTTTTCGCCGTTGACCAGAACATTCTGGATCTTGCCTGTCTCGTCATAGGGCTGGCTGTAGCGGATCGCGAGTGTATATGCGCCCGCCGACGGCGCCTTGACGGTCAGCGTGACGGAATCGCCCGCATCCAGCAGGCTGACGGCCTTGCCGCCGCTCGCGCCGGTCAGCGCCGTGACCTCGGTCTTTTCAGTGCCGGTGTCATAGATTACGCCGGATTCCCATTCGTAGGTGTCGGCAGCCCTTGCAGGACACATTTGCAGGGACTGCATCGCCAGCAGGCCGGTCAGAACAGCCGCCAGAGCTTTTGCATTTTTCATATTGATCCTCCTGTTTTCCCATCGCCCGGCGGCATCCGCAGGAAGGGGGCGCTGCGGATCCCGTCCGGCATTTCTGCAAGCATACGCATTTGCATTTTCTCTGAAATCTGCGCCGGAATTGCTGTATTTTTATTACATCCGGTACAAATCTTTGATTTTATTATAGCGCCGGAAAGCGGAAAACACAATGATGATTTTTACAAACAACTTGAACTTTTCTGCACTGTTTGAAAATGACAGATGTAAAATTGTCACATGGACTGTGCAAATTTATACTCCGGCTTGATAAAAAGTATATCAGCCGCAGCGTGCGAGCAAAGCCGGCTGTCAGGAAAGCATTGACGGCAGGGGCGAAAGAGAGTATAATGAAAATATCACAGCATTTGCTGAAACAGGAGGTATACGGAATGACAAAACGAACGGTCACGGCAATTTTCAGCGCGGCCATGCTGCTCTGCGGAGCCTGTCCGGAAGCGGCTGTCTCTGCCGATACTGCGGAGGACACGGGGCTGATCTGCGAGCTGAATGAGCATGACCTTTACGGGAAAGCGGTATGCATCACGGGTCTGCGGGAGGATGCGCCGCGTGATCTGGTGATCCCTGCGGAGATCGGCGGCTATCCGGTGATCTCTGTGGAATCCGGCGCATTCCGGAATGCGGCGCTTGATTCCGTCGTGATCGCAGAGGGCATCGAGGAGGTGCTGCCGAATGCGTTTGCGGGCAGTACGATCCGTGCGGTCACATTTCCCGCAAGCGTGCATACGATCGCGGTCGGAGTCTGCGGCGGCTGCAAATCGCTCACGGAGCTGCACATTGCCGAGGGCATCACGGAGATCGAGGGCAGAGCCTTTCAGGACTGCGATGCGCTGGCAGAGCTGCATCTGCCGGAGAGCGTTTCCGTCATCGGGAACGGCGCCTTTGCGGACTGCGATGCGCTGAAAAATGTTACACTGCCGGCAGGCGTCACGGAGGTACAGGCGCAGGCGTTTTCACGCTGCGGGGCGCTCCGCTCGGTGCAGTTTCTGAATCCGGCGTGCAGCATCAGCAATGTCACCGGAACAGTCTCCAACGGCACGGACAGCGCATATAACATTTATTATCACGGCTGGATCGTCGGGGCGGCGGGTTCATCCGCGGAAAGCTATGCGGAGAAGGCGGGCTGGAAGTTCGCGGAGACCGGCACACAGATTCGCGGGGATGTCAGCGGAGATTTTGCGATCGGCGCGGATGATGCGCAGCTTGCGCTGACCGCGTTTACGGATCAGCTCGCGGGCAATCCTGCATCACTCAGCGAAGCGGCGATGCAGGCAGCCGATGCCGATCTTGACGGGAAGCTCTCCGCCGCAGATGCACAGGATATTCTGGTCTATTATACGGAAAATATCCTGTCCGGCATGGAAACTGATTGGTCGGCCGGCAGTGCCGGCAGCCGTTTCCCTACGGCATAATTTCACTGAGCATATCAGTTTTGTCGCTGCTGCGGCGCTGACCGCGCCGAATTAACGGTCTGGCTACATCCCGTTCTGCTTTCATTCGCTTTTGGAAAACTTTAGGAAATGGCTGCGGCACTGCCGGCAGATTTTATTTGATTGAATCCATTGCACTTTTCTCCATAATATGTTATAACCGGGCAGTGCCCGGCTCC
>DGSY01000004.1:0-6385 GCA_002394125.1 Ruminococcus sp. UBA4350 | reverse complement strand
GTGCCCGGCTCCGATATGAGATCAGACAGCGAAAAAGTCTATTATTATTTACTTGTATCCATTGCACTTTTCACCATAATATGTTATAATAAGAAAAAGCCATATCAGAAATAAAGGAACGATATTATGAGAATTCGCTTCAAAAAATGGGCAAGACCGGAGCTTGCCGCCGCACCGTTCTGCATGGACGATGCATTTGCCTGCGCCGGAAAATGGCGCTCTCGTTTCGCAAAGCCCGACCAGCCGTTTTATGTGGAGCTGGGCTGCGGAAAGGGCGGCTGGGTCTCACAGGCCGCAGTGCTGCATCCCGAAAACAATTATCTCGCGCTGGATATGAAATCCGAGATGCTCGGCGTCGCCAAGCGCAAGACAGAGGCAGCCTTTGCGGAAGCCGGACGCGAGCCGGAGAATATCCTGCTCTCGATCCTCAATATCGAGCGCTTCTCCGAGGTGCTGCTCCCCGCAGACGGCGTTGACCGCATCTATATCAATTTCTGCAATCCGTGGCCGAAGGAAGGCCACAAGAAGCGCCGCCTGACGCATCCGCGCCAGCTCCGGCAGTATGCTGCCGTTCTGCGCGGTGAGCTGCATTTCAAGACCGATGACCGCGACCTGTTTGAGGAATCGCTGGAATATTTCACCGGCTCCGGCTGGACGATCCTGCATCAGACCTTTGATCTCCATGCCGATGAGCCTGCGGACAATATCCGCACCGAGCATGAGAATATGTTTACCGAACTGGGCAAGAAGATCAATTTCCTGATCGCCAAGCCGCCCGCCGGTGCATTCGGCAGGCCTGTGCCGAATCTTCATGCGCCGGAGACCGTCAAGCTCCTGCGCGGGCTCGAAAAGCAGCATGATCTCGGCATTCTCACCGATGAGGAATTTGAAAAGCGGAAGCAGACCGTTCTGCTTCATGCAGAGGAGGCGCAGCATGACACGGGAGTGGAAGTGGAAGAGTAAATCCGGCAGGGCGTTTTTCAATGCCGGATACGGAAGAATGGATGCTGTCGGCGCGGAGAAGCCGAGCGAGGCGATCCCTTTGCAGGAGGGTACCAGACTGCTCTTTTCAAAGGGGATTGACCGGATCTGGCTGGTCGCGCTGGCGGCAGGTGTGCTGCGTCTGCTGACACATAAAAAGCGCAATAAGCGCCGGAAGATCAGGCGCAATGTCGCCGGGATCCGCAGACTGTTCTGATGCCTGAAACGGAAGAAATGAACAATCATAAAAAGGAGGATACCTCATGGATTCGATCCTGATCCGCAATGTCCGCGCCGTTGACCGGCAGCAGGATGCCGTCTGCGATATTCTGCTTTGTGACGGAAAAATCAAAGAGATCGCGCCGCATCTCGATGCCGGTGCAGACCGCGTGATCGACGGCACGGGACTTGCCTGCCTGCCGGGACTGTTCGATATGCACGTTCATTTCCGCGATCCCGGCCAGACGCATAAAGAGGATGTCAATACCGGCGCCGCTGCTGCACTGGCAGGCGGCGTGACCGGCGTGCTGTGTATGCCGAATACCACTCCGCCGATGGACAGCCCGGAGACCGTCCGCGAATTCCTCGGCCGCGCCGCGAAAACCGGCGTTGAGATTCACCAGACCGGTACGCTGACCGTCGGGCTGAAGGGCGAACAGCTTGCCGATTATGCAGCACTCAAAGCCGCAGGCGTCACGGCGCTGTCCGATGACGGCAGACCTGTCCCGACTGCGGAAATGATGGAGCAGGCGCTCGCAAAGGCCAAGGCAGCCGGACTGCCGGTCGTCTCGCACTGTGAGGATCTCGCGATCATCAACGGCGGCATTATCAACAAGGGCGCTGTCTCCGAAAAGCTCGGCGTCAAGGGCATGGACAGAGCCTCCGAGGATTCCGTGACATACCGTGACCTGCAAGCCGCGCTCCGCACCGGTGCGCAGCTCCATATCTGCCATGTCTCCACACGCGGCAGCGTGGATCATGTCCGGCAGGCAAAGGCGCAGGGCGGCGATGTGACCTGTGAGACGGCGCCGCACTATTTCCTGCTGACCGATGAACTTCTTCTGAAGCGCGATGCCGATTACCGGATGAATCCGCCGCTGCGCACACCGGATGATGTCGCCGCGATCAGGGAGGGCATCCTTGACGGCACGATCGACTGCATCATCACCGATCACGCGCCGCATACCGCCGCAGAAAAGGCGGACTTTGAAAAAGCGCCGAACGGCGTTGTCGGGCTGGAGACCTCGCTCGCCGCGACGCTGACCGCATTCTATCACACCGGCCTGCTTTCTTTGCAGGATATCGTGCGGCTGATGTGCGACAATCCGCGCAGGATCCTGCATCTACCGGCGCGTACACTTGCTGCCGGCGAGCCTGCCGACCTGATCCTCGTTGACCTTGACCGTGAATGGACAGTCGATCCTGACAAGCTGCATTCCCGCTCGCACAACACTGTATTCAAGGGCATGACATTCCGCGGACGCGTGCTGATGACCGTCACGGGCGGCATCATCCGCTATGAACTGAATGATGAATAACGGAAAGGATGGTTCCAATGCCAGTCAGAAAGAAAATTCCGGCGCCGGGCATCTTCCCGCCGCCCTTTGAGCCGAAACCGAAAAGACGCAAAAAGCCGCAGTCCCCGACCGAAAAGCTGAAACGCAAGATCGCAAAGGTCACGGGCATCCCGACCACCTCCGCCGGACGGAAAAAGAAAGCGGAGCGCATGGTCTGCGATTTCCTTATGGACAAGATCGACCAGTTCAGCAAAAAATGATCCCGCGGCAGATGCCGCACAGATTTCAGTAAAGGAGCAAACCGAACATGAAAGAACTTTTGTCGCTTCTCAAGCAGAATGCCCGTCTCTCCAATGCGGAGCTTGCCGCAATGCTCGGCAGAGACGAAGCAACTGTCGCAAAGCAGATTGCCGAGATGGAGGAATCCGGCATCATCCGCGGCTACAGCGTCATCGTCGATGAGGAGCTGGCCGACCGCGATGAGGTCTCGGCCTATATCGAGCTGAAAATCACGCCCCAGCCGGACTGCGGCTTCGATGAGCTTGCCCGCATGATCTCCGGCTTTGAGGAGGTCGAATCGGTCACGCTGATGTCCGGCGGCTATGATCTCGGCATCACGCTGACCGGCAGCGGCCTGCGCGATATCGCAAACTTTGTTTCGCAGCGGCTCGCAACGCTCGAGGGCGTTCTCTCGACGAGAACACATTTCGTGCTGAAACGCTATAAGGAAAAGGGCATTCTCATTCAGGATGAGCCGGGCGATGAAAGAGGTGTCTACCTGTGAACTATGAATCCATACTCTCGGAACGCGCACAGGCGATCGCACCCTCTCCGATCCGCAGATTCTTCGATCTCGCGGAGACGATGGACAATGTGATCTCGCTCGGCGTCGGTGAACCGGATTTCCGCACACCGTGGACGATCCGGCAGGCGGCGATCTCGACGCTCGAACGGCAGGCGATCTTCTACGGTGCAAATTCCGGTCTGCTCCAGCTGCGCGAGGAGATCTCGCATTTCATGGAGCGGAAATACAAGCTCAAATACTGTCCCGAAAATGAACTGCTCGTCACGATCGGCGGTTCGGAGGCGGTCGATCTGACATTCCGCACACTGCTCAATCCCGGCGATGAGGTGCTGATCACGGAGCCCTGCTTCGTCTGCTATGCGCCGCTCGTCTCGATGGCAGACGGCGTTCCGGTTTCCCTGCCGACGCAGGAAAAGAACGAATTCCGCCTGACCGCCGAGGAGCTGAAAGCGAAGATCACCCCGAAAACCAAGCTGCTGATGCTCTCCTACCCGAATAACCCGACCGGAGCAATCATGACCCGCGAGGACTACGAAAAGCTTGCGGAGGTGCTGCGCGGCACGGATATCATGGTGCTGTCCGATGAAATCTACTCCGAGCTGACCTACGGCACAAAGCATGTGTCCATCGCGGAGCTGGACGGCATGCGCGAGCGCACAATCGTCGTCAACGGCTTCTCGAAGGCATTTGCCATGACCGGCTGGCGTCTGGGCTGGATGGCTGCACCGCCCGAAATCATTGCACAGGCGCGGAAGATTCACCAGTACGCGATTATGTGCGCACCGATGATCAGCCAGAGAGCGGCAGTCGAAGCGCTGCGGCACTGTGATGCTGATACTGCACATATGGCGGAGGAATATGACCACAGACGGCGCTTTCTGCTGGAGCGCTTCGCGGAAATGGGTCTGCCGTGCTTCCCGGCACAGGGTGCATTCTATCTGTTCCCGAGCATCGAGCCGACCGGCATGGACAGTGAGACCTTCTGCGAAAAGCTGCTGGAGGAGGAGCGCGTCGCAGTCGTTCCCGGCTCGGCATTCGGCGAATCCGGCAAAAACAATATCCGCATTTCCTATGCGTACTCGCTGAAGCATCTGACCGAAGCCGCAAACCGCATGGAGCGCTTTCTCAGGAATCACAAAAAATAACATCCATAAACACAACGCCCCGAAGCAATGACGCTTCGGGGCGAACTTTATATAGAATAGGCTGCAAATTAGAGCTTTGCGAGCTTCTCTTTGAGCAGAGCGGTTGCTTCCTGCGGGTTTGCAGCGCCCTTGGTACGCTTCATGATCTGACCCATGAGCGCCTTGATTGCGGCTTCCTTGCCCGCCTTGTAATCGGCAACAGCCTTCGGATTTGCGGCGATGACCTCATCGGCAACACTGTTCAGCAGGCCGGTATCCTGCACCTGCTCCAGCCCCAGCTCCTTGACCAGCACCGCAATTTCCCTGCCGGATTCGCGGTAGGCTTCGAGCAGCTTTGCCGGTGCCGAGCGGTTGATTTTATTCGCGGCGCAGAGATTTGTCAGCTCTGCCCAGACCGCCGCCGGAATGTTCACGGCATCGGTGTCCGCGAGCATCAGGTTCGCCAGCAGCTTGGGCTGCTGCACCTGCTCCGCTGCCGCGCTGTACAGATTCGCCAGCTTCGGCTCCTCACAGAGCGACTTTGCGGTCGATTCCGGCAGCTTCAGGTCATTGATGTACTTCGCGAGGCGCTCCTCCGGCAGGTCGATAATCTCGGCACGGATGCGCGCATGATCGTCGTCGGTCAGGATGATCGGCACGAGGTCGGGGTCGGGGAAATAGCGGTAGTCGTTCGCATTTTCCTTGACGCGCATCGAATAGGTCTTGTCCTTTTCGGGGTCATAGCGCCGAGTCTCCTGCACCAGCTCTCTGCCCGCCTCTGTTTCGTCGATCTGACGCGCTTTTTCTGCGTCGATCGCAGCGGCGATATGCTTTAGGCTGTTGAGGTTCTTGATCTCGGTGCGGGTATAGAGATTCGTGTCGCCGACCGGACGGATCGAGAGGTTGACGTCACAGCGCATCGAGCCGACCTCCATCTGGCAGTCGGACACGCCGCACCAGCGCACCAGCTCGCGCAGACGCTCAAGATAAGCCTTCGCCTGTGCTGCCGTGCGGATATCCGGCTCGGAAACAATTTCGATCAGCGGGACGCCGCAGCGGTTGCAGTCGGCACCGGAGCCGCTCTCGGTATGCACCAGCTTTCCGGCATCCTCCTCAATGTGGATGCGGGTGATGCCGATGCGCTTTTCCTCGCCGTTGACGTTGATGTCAATATAGCCGTGCTCACAGAGCGGGTGGTCGAGCTGTGAGATCTGATATGCCTTCGGCAGATCGGGGTAGAAGTAGTTTTTGCGGTCCATTTTCGAGAAATGAGCAATCTCGCAGTTGAGCATCATGCCCGCACGCGCCGCGTACTCCACGACCTGTCTGTTCAGCACGGGCAGTGTGCCCGGCATGCCCATGCAGACCGGACAGCAGCGGGTATTCGGGTCGCCGCCGTGGTCAGCGGGGCAGTCGCAGAAGATTTTGGTCTTGGTACGCAGCTCGATGTGTACCTCCAGACCGATGACACTTTCATATTTTGCCATAGATTCAGCCTCCGTTGAAATTTAGGAGAATTCTTTTTTCAGTACAGCTTCTATCAGACAGATTCCTGCCCGTTCATTTTGTTTCGCTTTTTGATCCTTTTGTAAGTTCGGAAATTCAGACCCGCTGACACAAAGCAGCCGATACAGAACAGGATCCGCACAACAAACGGAATTTTAATATCCAGAATCCCGAACACCAAAGTCACGATACCGCCCAGAACTGCAAAAAGCAGTCCGGCAAAGATTGCTGCTTGCATGATCTTTTTTGCAAAATTGGAATGCGTATTCATTTCCTTGTCCTTTTCGCATGAAAGCGGGATTCCAAAGGGACAGTGTCCCTTTGGCGGGAGTTTGAGGGCGGAGCCCTCATAATCAATCATCGCGCAGCGATACTGCTCTCATACGCCGAAGCAGCCTGATAGAGCTTTGCCTCGGAGAATGCGGGACCGATGAGCTGGAAGCCGACGGGCA
>DGSY01000092.1 GCA_002394125.1 Ruminococcus sp. UBA4350 | reverse complement strand
CCCCCTGTGCAGGGGGCGACTTTTTGCGGTAATTCTTCAATTTCAAGAGGAAAAAATTTCAATCCACGCCCCCTGTGCAGGGGGCGACGGTCAGGGGGATTGATCTCCGCGCACGGCATCTTATTTCAATCCACGCCCCCTGTGCAGGGGGCGACAATACCAATAAACGAAAATTTGACCTTATCAGAAATTTCAATCCACGCCCCCTGTGCAGGGGGCGACGGGTAGTGTTAAACCTCATTATCATGTATATCTTATTTCAATCCACGCCCCCTGTGCAGGGGGCGACCTTGCGCGCCGCAAAAAATCCATATACCGTCCGGATATTTCAATCCACGCCCCCTGTGCAGGGGGCGACGGTCAGGGGGATTGATCTCCGCGCACGGCATCTTATTTCAATCCACGCCCCCTGTGCAGGGGGCGACCTGCTTATGATAAAGCGGCTTTAGCTTATGCTACATTTCAATCCACGCCCCCTGTGCAGGGGGCGACTAGGCGTGCCGGCCCTCTTTTTATTATCCAAACATAATTTCAATCCACGCCCCCTGTGCAGGGGGCGACCTTACTGTGAATGTGGATATGTCTGAAACGAATATTTCAATCCACGCCCCCTGTGCAGGGGGCGACGTGGGTATCAAGTTCACGGGTAAGACTATCGGTTTTGTATTTCAATCCACGCCCCCTGTGCAGGGGGCGACTGATATAATGCTCTCGAAAGGGGGATTTTATGTTATTTCAATCCACGCCCCCTGTGCAGGGGGCGACTTAGTAAGGCTGACCCGTCCTTTTCCTGTGACCTATTTCAATCCACGCCCCCTGTGCAGGGGGCGACGATATAATGCTCTCGAAAGGGGGATTTTATGTTATTTCAATCCACGCCCCCTGTGCAGGGGGCGACCATAGCGGAGATAATGCCACCTATGCATAATGTATTTCAATCCACGCCCCCTGTGCAGGGGGCGACGTTCAACGTTTGTTAAGACAGCCTTACGCTTGATCGATTTCAATCCACGCCCCCTGTGCAGGGGGCGACAGCAAAAATGCTGATAACAGAAACAGGATCGCTCCTGTCATTTTCGCATTTTTGACAAATTTCCGTTTTGTATTCCGGCGGGAACACCGGTCCGTATGAAGATCCGCCCGCAAAAAACGGTGCGAATCCCCCTGCATTTTTCTGTGCGCTTATGACTCGCACTAGAGAATCAGCGGTTCATCGACCTTGATCGTCTCCTTTGCGCCGTGATGCTCCGCTTTCGCACGCTGATTATCATTCAGATAATAAAACCGCAGCGAATCAGATTCACTGTCGATTTCCCGCAGCAGCTTTTCCTTCAGCACACGCCACTGCGCTGCATCAGCCTGACATTCAAATACGGAATTCTGCACGCGCACGCCGTAATTGACACAGAGCTTCGCAACTCTGCGCAGCCGTTTCCGTCCGGCGGCATCTCCGGTGCTTACATCGTATGTAATCAGAATAAACATTTCATCACTTCCATAAAAACGGCGGATAGGCATCCAGATCGCCGCGCAGATACCGCGCAAGCAGCAGCGCCTGTGCATAGGGCAGCATTCCCCACTGCACCTTTTCATCAAGAAACGGATGCCGCAGCTCATCATCCTTCCGGTTCTGCCATGCGGTAATGAACACCCTGCGGCCGTCATCATTCAGCAGCACAGCGCCGTCCTCACGCAGATCGAAATGCTCCGGTGCGATCGTCCGTTTATTGATGAGCGTCAGAACAAAACGGTCACACATCAGCGCACGGAATTCTTCCACAAGATCCAGCGCAAGCGAACGTCTGCCGGGGCGGTCTGTATGCAGAAATCCGACATACGGATCCAGCCCGACCGCTTCCAGCGCAGCGGTACACATTCCCGTGCAGAGCGAATATGCAAAGGAAAGCATCGCATTCACACGGTCAAGCGGCGGCCGCCTGCTTCTGACCGTAAACCGGAAATCTTCTTTTTGCTGCAAGATCATGTCATCGAATACGGAAAAATAGACCGATGCCGCTTCCCCTTCGATGCCGCGCAGTGTATCCGCATCCGGCGCAGACACTGCCGTTTGAATTGCATTCTGCAAATACTGCGATTTTTCCGTGAACAGTGACAGATCAATGCGCATGGAATGATCGCGCATCGTTCGTTCCAGCGTCCAACGGCTATTATACAGCTTTGCCGCAATGATATTCCGTGCGATTGTCAGACTTTTTTCCGGATCATCCGCTGTGCGGTACTGCGTGCGCCGCAGCAGAACATTCCCGTTCACTTCGCCTTCCGCGCGAGCAAGAAATCTGCCGGAGCGCGACATAAATACCAGCTCCCGCGATTCGGATACACATTTTCCCATGAGCGCCGGACTTGCCCCGCTGCATCCGAATGCCATGATGCGTTCCAGATTATGCAGCGGAACACGCGCGATCTCCTGCCGGTCTGCCGAGATCACGACATTCTCACCGTCCAGTGAAAGATATCTGTCCGGCGTTGTAATATAAAGTGTATTGAGCAGTTTTTTCATAGATCGCCGCCTTTCAGTGCTTCGGCAAGATAATCTGCGGCACTGCGCTTTTTCTCCAGAACCGGCAGGCAGATATCTTTCAGTGAACACGCATTGCAGGCCTTTGTGCGTCTGACCTTCGGCGTATGCTGCCGCCGGAACAGCTCATGCATTTCTGCGAGCATATCCCTTGTCCGCTGGCGCAATGCCGCATCCAGCGTAACTGTCAGCCTGCGGCGTGTTTCTCCGTAATACAAATATGCCTGCGGGGTCTCACAGCAGAGCATTTCTTCCAGACACATTGCCTGTGCGCAGAGTTGCAGCGCATCGCATTCATCCTCCTTCGGCATTCCGCGCTTATATTCAACCGGAATGACCTGATAGGTTCCGTCCATACCGCTGATCTGAATGCCGTCCGCTGACCTGTGAAACTCGACAACATCGCATTCGCCGGAAATGCCAAGCTCTGCGGAGGAGATCTGCATCGCACGCGTGATGATCACATTGCCGCGCTTTTCCCGAAAGCTGCCGTCATGCGCATTTGTATGCATGATTCTGCCGTCAGCCGTCCGCTCGTTCTCCGCCCATTGCTGTTCGATATGAATGAGCGCCCACTGCCGGCGGCAGAATGCAAAATGCTGCAGGCCGGAAAGCATCAGATAGTCTTCCTCGCGGTACATCACATCAGGTCGATGATCTCCGGCTTCACGCCGTCGATCTCACGGATCGAAATATCATAATCGTCAAAGCAGCGCGGCGCAGAAATGCCGTCCTTCAGCGTGATCTGCAAGGCGCGGTGAATCTTTGCAGAGCTGACCTTCGGCGTTTTGCAGTCATGCTCCCACCAGTAAACGCGGCAGACCTCCATGCTGCCCTCCGGTCTGGCGGAGGAAGCGTCATTCTCAAAGAGTGTGCAGAGTGCCTCCTTGATTTTCGCAGCATCTTCATCGGAGAATCCGGTTTTCTCCGCAAGCTGACAGTTGATGCTGCCGTGGATCACATACAGCCCGAAGGAGACACGGTGCTTCTCACCCAAACGGTTTTTATCTAGTCCTTGCGTATTGACATCTGCTTTATTGTTCACAGAAGATGATATTTTGAAAGTAACAATATCAACCGGAGATACACTTTGCGCAATATGAATAGAAACCGGTCCACGAATCGGAATGGAAATGCCATCACCCTTTTTTCCGTCATCTTCTGAAAATGCAAATACCTGGCCAAAACTACGAACATCAATCCATTCACGACATACTGTGTCAGCATATTCTTGACGGTTAGGCTTTTTTCCAAGCGCCTTTACCGCTTTATTGCTTTCAGCTCTGATTTTCAAACTTCCGCAGCCGTCATCGCAGCGGTCATCGGACTGCACAAAGATCTTCTCGCCCATATCCTGCAGGCGGTTGCGGATCTTGCGCTTGATGCAGACATCGGAGATCTCGCCGCAGCCGTCAAAGGCTTCACGCGGACGGTTGCCGTTGAGCGGATCGCCGTTGGGATTTGCGTTCGTCGCGGTGATGATCACCGAGAAATCAATTTTGTGACTGAGCATGGTTTATTCCTCCTCTTTTTTCTTGTAGATCTCAGCATTGAAATGATGGTAGCCGAGCAGATATGCTGATGTAAGCGGACTGTTATCTGAAAACTCCTCAAGCATAAATTTTGCTGTAACATCGGAAACCATCTCATTGAATTTTTTATAAAACGGATAATCATTCTTTTGGAGCCTGTTAAGATACGGAATCAGCTTATTATAAAGATATGCCCATGTTTCTGACGGTCTCTGAGCAAATCTGCTCCAATAACGCTTCGCATTCGTAATGCGGTCTTGGCTTTCACTTTTGTCATAGGATGTGCGTTCAGCCCAGTCCGCGATTGCAAGCAGACAGCCAAACAGATAGCTGCGGTCGGTCTCATTCGGATCATAAGCCATAGAAGTTACCCCTTTCTTTTGCTCAATATTCTGCTTGCGGATCAGGCCGCAGGCGGTTTCCAGTACAGTGCGCCGGCTGTGTTCAAATGCAAGCGGATTGGATGCCTTTTTTACAAGATTCTGCACGATATCTGCCGGCAGTCTGCGTCCCTGTGTGATGCACGGCAGCAGGCGCAGAACATTGTCCTTGATGATCTCCGGCTTTGCTTCCATAAATCCCTTGCTGTTTTCCAGTCCGTAAGCACAGTTGATAATCTCCCGGACAGCAAAGGAATTCGGACATTGTTTCTTGGCTTTTCGATTGTAACGCATAACCGATGTGTCACTGTGCCATTTCACCAGCTGCTCCAGTAAGCGGGAATGCTCCAGCTCCTCGTATATCGCGATCGAAAGCCGTCCGGTCGTTGCAGCATCCACACCCATGAGCATGACCTTTGATGTAATGTCAAACGGTTTTGTGCCGAAAATTTGCTTGCGCAGAAAATCACGGTAGCGCGGTTCAGTATCCGGCGTGACCGGCTCCGGATACGGATCATCGTCATCATCGCAAGCCGCACCCATAATATCCGGCGTATCTTCGAGACTGCTTGTCCAGACCAGCAGCGTCATTGTATCAAGATAGATTCCCTGCCGCTGAATCAGCCAGCGCAGCGCATTGTGCATCTTTTGTGAGAAGTCGTAGCTGACGGAGATCGCTTCGTTTTTGTCGGCAAACCGTCCGCGGTAAGTAAACCCGCTTTCATCATTCGCAGAGATCAGCTTGGCCTTATCTCCCGTATTCCGGATCTTTGACGGATGCTTGTAGGTAATCGGTGCAGTTTCGCCGGTTGCATAGCAAAGACCCGTTTCGCTGCTTTCGCTGCTGTTCCATTGGATAAAGCTGTCATACAGCGATTCATCGAGCCATGTTTCCTGCTTATCCCCGAACACCCGGAAACGCACAAACGCATCCTCCTGCGCAATGCCTGCAATACTGATCTTTTTCGCAAGCCGCCCTGTGGTTTCATCAAGTGTCAGTACATGGTCACCGATCAGATCGTGCATTAGCGTTCCCTGTGAAATGTACGCAAAAACTGCATCTACAGCAGGATGTGTATAGGCGCTGTTATGCCACTTTGCAAGCTGTTCCGTATATGCCTGAAAGTGTCTGGTATTGTCCTTGCCGGTGTACTGCGAATAATCCCCGCAAAGATAAATCAGCTTATCTGCAAGCGGCATGGCACAGACACCGCTCGTGCGTCCGCCGGAATCCTCTGTAACGGGAATGATCGTATTCAAGCCTTCCTCTTTGGTCAAAGCCCTTGCCGAAACAAAACTCCCGTCCTGCTTCAGCGTCACCTCGATCTGCGCATTCGCAGTCGAATGCGAGACCGGCAGGAGTACAGAGCCGTCATTGAACGGCTTGTCGCGCTGTTGCTCCAACTGCTGTTCATATACTTTATAAAGCTCCTGTGTCCAGCTCAAAATCATCACCTCCCAGCAGATCCAGCTCCGGCTCATTCAGACCGGTAAAGTTCCCGTGTTCATGTCCGAACGGCTTGATCTCCATCTCCTTGATATGCCGCGTGACCGTACATTCCTTCGGCGGAAGAAATTCGATCACACCGTTTTTCATGACAGGCTGCCAGAAACGGACTGTCAGCATTCCGCGGTCTTCCTCACGCTCCGCTTCATCGGCATAGGTAAAGCCGTGCAGCATCAGGCTGTACGGGATCTCACCCGTACCGTCATATGCGCTTTCACCTTCGCCGAATGCGCACGGTTCCACATATCCCTGACATTCCCGTGTGCCGAGGAAAATATCCCGTCTGCCGCCGCGTTCGATCATGCGCTTTGCGATATTGTGATGCTTATGCTCATTGCGGTCGCATTCCAGTTCGGGACGGTTCAGGTTCCATTCAAAATGCGCCCGTACCTGATAGCATACATCCTCCAGATAGGTATAATATGCAAGGTCATTGCCGCCGCTCATTTTGATCGGGCGAATGCCCTTGCGAACCGTCCGGATCGGATTCATCACCCGCACAGCGTCTATGTACCAGATCAGAGTCGGCTTCCAGTATACGCTGTGCAGTACCCCTTTGAGTGCTTCATAAGTCGGGATCATATAGGTGCAGCGCTCACCGCCTGTCCGCGTGAGAACATCCGTAAACAGCGCGTATTTGCCGCTCACCTGAAACTCGACCGTATTGCGGTGTTTCGGTATTTCCATATCGGATCACTCCTTTCACTTCTAGTATGATTTTATTATAGCATACGCAAAGTAAGTTGTCAAGTTTATGACAAAAGTTTACAATTTGTTCATATATCAAGACAGTTTTATGCTATAATAATCAATGTCACATTGAGTAAATCAATGTGTGGATTGAAATTAGTATGATTTTATTATGTTATTTGTTTTGCCGCATGATGTGTCAGCATCATGCGGCTTTTTTTAATAACACAATACCTCATGCATTCCGCCCTCGGTCGTAATACCGAACTCTGTATCATAGAATCGCTTGTCCAGGATCTGAACGCTGCATTGCTGATCCCATCCGCAATACAAAGTACGAATTGCAGATTCCCGATGCAATGCCTGCTGCGTGCCGGCATAAATGCTGAGTGCGTATTTCTGCGCCTGCCGCAGCAGCTTCATGATCTCATGCGGATTCTGTTCACTGCCGAGCTGAACAATGATTTTTTCAGCGTCCTCGTTATACGGCACGATCACCTCCGTTGTATTGCTGTCGATCACCTCAAACAATCTGCCTGCCGTTTTGAATGCCTGTCCGCAGTATTTCATTCCCTTTTCCCTGTTGCGGTGCCGATTCAGAGACAGCAGATTGATGAGATCCTGATCGGTTGTCTCCGGCAGCGGATACCGGAGCAGATTCCGCTGATTGCGGTGCTGTGCATTCTGATACAGCTTTCTGAAATAGTCTGACATCAGCAGAACGCCGAGAAAATCGGTATCCTCCGGAAGCTCCAGCATTTGTGCCGAAATATTCTGTGCTTCGCTGATCTCCGCCAGGCTGCCGAGCTTTTCCTCATACAGCCGCAGAATATATACCGGACATTCTCTGTTGTATTCACCGTTCCGGTTGCAGCGCCCTGCTGCCTGCGCGGCATTGTCCATACCGGCCAGTGAGCGCACCACGCACCCGAATGAGATATCCACACCGGCTTCAATGAGCTGTGTTGTCACGCAGATCACCGGCAATTTTGCAGCAAGCGCTTTTTTCATTTTGTCAATGCATTCACGGCGGTGCTGCGGACACATATTCGTGCTGAGATGAAATACCGATGCGCCGTCTGTATTCTGCAATCGCCGGTATAATTCTTTCGCAGATGCCTTAGTATTCACTACAACAAGGAGACTGCCGTTTTCCGCAAACCGTTCCCGGCAGAATTCTGCTGCTTCATCATAGGAATATCCACCCTTTTTCTTCTGACAGATGACCTTTGTCCGGCGGAACATTTTGAAATCCTCTGCGGTATCGCCGGTCATGCTGCTGTTCTGATCCAGAAGAACCGGAAATGCATCCAGCAGATCAAGCGGCGGCTGAGTCGCAGAACAAAGCACGATCGTACTGCCGCAAACCTGAGACAGAAAATTCATTGCAAGGTTAAAGAGATACACACATTTCAGCGGTACGGACTGCACCTCATCAATGATAATGACTGCGCGGGATAATCTGTGCATACGCCGGACCGCACTGCTCTTTCCGGAAAACAGCGCATTCAGGAATTGTACCATTGTTGCGGCAATCACAGGCGAATCCCATTTTTCTGTACGCAGCTCGTATTCATGCAGCCGGTCATCATCATCGGAGACCTCCGCCAGCATATCGGAATGATGCTCCAGAAATGCAGACGCCCCTGCTATTTCGCGGATCACATCGCTGTTCTGCTCCAGGATCGACATAAACGGCGCGATATAAATGATCTTCTGCATCTGCTTTCGCTTTGCATATTCGACCGCAAACCGCAGCGAGGAAAGTGTCTTGCCGCCGCCGGTCGGAACAATCAGTTTGCAGATCTGCACATCGTGCGCGGCAAATGCAGCGCAGCGTTCGGAGATGCTTCTGCGCTGCACGGAGATCGCATCTGTTTTCTCTCCAAAGGAATCCAGCTTTTGCTGCATTCGCATCTGCATCTCATCCCAGAGCTTTTCGGTATCAAAAACAGCTTCCGTATCGGATGCAGACATAAAATCTGCGGTATCTGTCCGGTCTGCGTCAATCAGCAGAGATTGCAGCAGCCGCTCCAGCATACCGAGATAGAACGCATACGATTCCGCATCAGAGGCAAGCGTTTGCAGCTTTCGGCTGATTGCAGCGATCTCCGCGGCAGCCGCCGAAAGCATCGCAGGAATATCCGGCAGCATCCCGCTTTCATCCAGATTTTTACGGATCTCCGCATAATATGTTTCTTTGGCGATCCGCTTCTGAAATGTATTCTGCGCATCCTCGTTAATCCAGTCATTCAGCCCGTGATGTGACAGGATCACTCTGCTGATGATACCCGCCGCCTTTTTCAGCGCCTTATCATCGGACTGCGCTGCGATCTCCTGCAAGTATTTTGCGCCCGCAAAACTGTGATCCAGCTCACCGCGGCGGAGCTTTGCATCGCCGCGGATATACGCATTGAAATCCGCAGTCAGCTTGCCAATATCATGCAGCCGGCCGGCAAGCTCCGCAGATGCAGACAATCCCGCGAACTGACCGTAACGCGCCGCCAGTTTCGCAGTTTGCCGGCAATGCGCAGCGACGGTCTGCTCCGCCTGATCGCTCTGACGGATATGTGCTGTAAAATCCATAAGATCACCTCTTACCATAAGATTTCCGGAATGTTTGGATATATTGTATCATATCACAAGTAAATTGTCAAGAAAAGTATGTGCATGATCTTGCACATATCCAACCGGATATGCGAAAAGGCAGCCCCGAAGGGCTGCCCGTGCGTCAGGATGCGGTGTAGAAGCGGAGCGTGTAGTCGGCAGTGACGGATGCCGCCTTGAGCAAACCGGTGACAGTCTGCTCGGCGGTCTCCGACGCAAGGCGGAAAACCTTGCCGGACTTGGTCGCGACGGCCTCCTGCTCGCAGGAGATGTAGTCGAGCGCCGCGATGAACTCGTCCGGAGAGATCTCCGTGAAAAGACCGTTGCGCTTGGTCTGGAAGATAAAGCTGGAGGTGTCGATCGAATGGGAGATGACGGTCGGTGCGGGCAGCGTGACATAAATCACGCGCGACGCATCGTTCACCTCGAACTTGACCTCAGAAAGGTCGATGCCGGCGCGAAGCGTGCCGATGTAGGAGAACTCGACCTCCTCGATCGTGCAGGAAACGGTGCGGCCGAACAACTCGCGGTGGTCGGAGACAGTGCCGCGGTTGGTGTAGCGGTCGGTCGCGGTGACAAGCTCGGTGCAGGGCTCAAGCACCTCGTAGAGCGTGTCAACGCTCACCGTGATGGCCGGAGCCGTCACGACAACCGGCCTGACGACAGCAGGTGAAACGGCAGCGGCCGGCTGCCGGCGAAACAGCAGACCATAGGCAGAAAAACCGGCGACAAACAGCGAAAGGGCGGTCAGCAGCGCAAAAACAACACGCAGCTTCTTCATGGCGATTCCTCCTGTTCACAGTCCGCGGCGCGTCTGCGCCTTGCCTTGCGGGGGCTTCCCCGCTCCGTTGATTTAATTATAGCATACACAGGAAAAATCGTAAAACAAAAAAAGGTGAAAAAAACGAGGCAGCGGTCTGCCTCGTTTTTTGTGTGCCGTCCCCGTGAGGGGTGTAAGTTGCAATCTAATACTGGTGATAAATGTAAAATCGCCGCAGTGTTTCCGTCCCCGTGAGGGGTGTAAGTTGCAATGTCGAAACTTTTTAACCTAGAAAGGAAGGTGCCTATGTTTCCGTCCCCGTGAGGGGTGTAAGTTGCAATGCTCCGATTGCGTATGTTATCCAGGTTATATGGTTTCCGTCCCCGTGAGGGGTGTAAGTTGCAATCGATCCGGAGCTTGAATTTGACGAAAAGCAGGGCGTTTCCGTCCCCGTGAGGGGTGTAAGTTGCAATAAAAGAGGTGGAAGCCGCTGTACAGAAGTGGGGCGAGTTTCCGTCCCCGTGAGGGGTGTAAGTTGCAATATGATGAAGGATATACATATAAAGAAATATCTAAAGTTTCCGTCCCCGTGAGGGGTGTAAGTTGCAATTAAGACGTATTACAATGTCGCAATGGCGTTTGATGTTTCCGTCCCCGTGAGGGGTGTAAGTTGCAATTCGAAGAATGTATTATATGGAGGAAACTAATATGTTTCCGTCCCCGTGAGGGGTGTAAGTTGCAATCAATGATCCCCCCATCGGGTATAACTGTATTTAGTTTCCGTCCCCGTGAGGGGTGTAAGTTGCAATAGCAGATCTAGTCGTAAATTCCCGAAATATCACTATATATTGGTCAAGAAAAGCAGCGCTCAGCAATATAGGCTGAATTTCGGCAATTTTCTTCTTAAATCCGGGCGCGAATCCCGTTTTTTCGGCACACATTCAACACATAAAACAGCCCATTCGCCCCTTGCTTTTCCATTATAGCATAACTGCGGATGAATGTCAAGATAATCTGTTGAATAAAAATCATAAAATTTTTCTGAAACCGGTTGACAAACTAGACAAAGTGTAATATAATAGATTTATAATTTTTCCACACGGAGTTATGCCATGCTATCACAGATTTCCATTCCGTTTCAAAGCCGGGAGGGATTCCGCTATGCCGCCGGCACTGCGTCGCTGTTCCACGGCCTGCTGATGGAGCAGCTCCCGCCGGATTATGCAGCGCAGCTGCACGAAAACGCACTCCGGCCGTTCAGCCAGAATATCCTGCCGCGGGACGGCGGCGGGATCTGGACATTATCCGTACTGACCGCCGAGGATGCCGAAAGGCTCCTGCCGCCCGTTCAGGCGCTGCGCTCCGCAGAGCTCCTGCAAAAGAATGACCTGATCTCGTTCCAAGCGCCGGAGCTGCACAGCATCACATATCCGGATCTCTTCCGGCAGCACTATATTCTGGAGGATGCGCCGCGGCTGATCCGGCTGCAATTTGAAACAGCGGCAGCATTCAAAAGCGCCGGACAGTATGTGAATCTGCCCTCTGCAAAGCTGATTCTCTCCGGACTGGTCAGGCGGTATGATCTGACCTGCCGGATCCACGACACCGTTTATGATACGCTGTTTGATGAGATCGAGCAGCGCGTCAGCATATCCGCGTTCCGCATACGCAGCACAGCCTTCCCGCTGGAGGGCATACGGGTCCCCGCATTCATCGGAGAAATCACGCTCAGAGTCAGCGGAAATCAGACATTCCGCAGCTATATCAATATGCTTTGTGACTATGCGCAGTATTCCGGTATCGGCATCAAGACCGCTCTCGGAATGGGGCGCGTCAAATATGAACCGATCAAACAGTGAAGGGAGGAATGCAGAGCATGACGCAGCAAAAGCTGAATGTGCTTTACAGCAGTCTCTATGACTGCGCCGCCGCGGTTTATCCGGAGCCCATGCAGCAGTTCGCCGCCCCGCTTCCGGATGCAAAGGCGATCTGTGCTGCTTCTTCGTATCTGATGCATGAAATGAGCGGCCCGCAGAAGGGCCGGAGCGATGCGCTCGGCAGCCTGTTCAATCATCTGAACCGCAACGATGCAGAGCTTGTCTTTCCTGCGGCTGCCGTTGACGAAATGATTCTTCCGCAAAGAAACGCTTCCGCAGACCGCGCACCTGAATTATTGCAGCAGGCATTCCGCGCCGCAGACCGCGTTCCCGCATCGGCTGACGAGCTGAATAAGCTGCTGGAGCAGCTTGAAACATACATCTCCTATCTGCCCGATCCGGAAGAAAAAGAACTGTCGCTTTTTGATACGGCAAAGCTGAATGCGGCGGTATCATCCGTTCTGTTCGACTGTCTGGAGGCAGAGATCATTTCTCCTGCCGATCTTGAAAACATACCGGAGCTGATGCAGAAGGAGCTTTTCCTGCTGTTCAGCTTTGATACGAGCGGCATCCAGAGCTTCATTTATACGATCACCAGCAAGGGCGCGCTGAAAGGTCTGCGTTCAAGATCATTCTATCTTGAGATCGTCATGGAAGTCATCATTGATGAGCTTCTGAAAAGAGCTGCGCTTTCCCGCGCCAATCTGATCTATTCCGGCGGCGGCCATGCTTATGTGCTGCTCCCGAATACACCGGATATGCAGTCGCTTCTTTCTGCATTTTCGCAGGAGGTCAGGGACTGGTTCAGAGATACATTCAAAACGGCATTGTATCTCGCATCCGCTTCTACTGCCTGCTCCGCTGCTTCTCTTGCCAATCAGCCCTCCGGCAGCTATCGCGCGATCTTCCGGACGGTTTCGGAAAAGATCTCCGCACAGAAGATGAACCGCTACCTTGCCTCTGAGATCATGGCACTGAATCAGCCGCTTCCGCAGCATGAACGCGAATGCAGCATCTGTCACCGTTCTGACCGGCTCGGCAAACAGGGGCTCTGCCAGATCTGCGAATCGCTGCAAATGCTCGCATCCGATCTTCTTTCAAAATCATATTTCGTCATCCGCAGTCAGAAACCGGCGCAGCGCAATACGATCTTCCTGCCGTTCGGATACTATTTGACCGCAGAATCCGAGATCCCTGATACAAGCGAAGAAATCGTCCGCATATTTGCCAAGAACAGGTCGATCGCACAGCATTTGAAAGCGGTTCGTCTCTGGATCGGTGATTACGCCTCCGCAGGAACCTTCGAGGAGCTTGCGGAACGCGATGAGGGCATCAAGCGGATCGGCGTCCTGCGGGCAGATGTCGATAATCTCGGACAGGCATTTGTCGCCGGTTTCTATGAAGATTATATGTCATTGCCGCGGGCTGCCGCTTTTTCGAGGAGCCTGTCTTTGTTTTTTAAGTTCCGCATCAATCAGATCCTGCTGAACGGACGGTTTCATCTGAACGGCAGCACGCAGATCCGTCCGCGGAAAGCCGTGACTGTTTATGCCGGCGGAGATGATCTGTTTGTAGCCGGCGCATGGGATGATATGATCGGATTTGCCGTAGATCTGCATGACGAGCTGACCGGATATACACAGGATACGCTGCATATCTCCGGCGGTATCGGATTGTATCCGCCGAAATACCCGATCGCAGCCATCGCCCGTGAAACCGGTGCGCTGGAGGAATACAGCAAAAATGTTCCTGGCAAAAATGCCCTGACCGTCTTTGATCCCTCCGGCTGCTATCAGTGGAGCGACCTGATACAAAATGTTCTGGGCGAAAAATATGCAGCACTGGATGCATTCTTTTCCCGGTTCGGCGCCGACGAAGATCGTGACAATCCGAAGCGCGGTAATTCTATGCTGTATAAACTGATGAGTCTGATCCGTGAAACAGGGCAGGCAGACAGGATGAGTATCCCGCGCATTGCATATTTTTTGGCGCGGCTCCGTCCAGCAGAGCCAAAAAAGGCTGACAAAGAAAAAATGGAAAAATACAAAATGGATCTGGCAGCATATCAGTGTTTCGCAGATCAGATTTATACATGGATCCGGAACGAAGAAGAACGCCGTCAGCTTCTGACCGCGATCCAGTTATATGTATATGTTCACCGGAGTTCCGATACAAAGGAGGGAATGTGAAATGCAGCAGAACAGAAACGGCTCCTACGGCGTAAAACCGTTTTCAGGGCAGCAAAAAAGCAGCAGTCAGCCAATTAAGCCTGCCGTTGATATCAAGGCTCTGGATATCACGAATTTTGCCGATTCCGCCGAAAAGGTGATCCTTGAACACAAACAAGGGAATGACAAGATCAGCACCACGCAGCTGCGCGGTTTGTTTTCACTTCTGACAGAGGTGCGGGAGATCATTCGTGTGCGGCAGGAAAAGCTGCTGGACGAAAATCTCATGAGCCGTGTGCAGTATATCAAAATGCGCTTTGTTTACGCGGCAGGCCGCGGCGAAAAAGGAGTACCCGCATTTATGAAGCAATCTGCTTTGATCGAAGGTCTGGACAGCGTAAAAGATTCCGTGAAGCAGTTCGAGCTGGTATGCAAATACATGGAAGCGCTTGTCGCATATCATAAATTCTATATCGGAGGGCAATGATGTTTACGAAAGTGAAAATTACCGGCATACTGGAAACCGTCACCGGTCTGCATATCGGAACCGGCGGTGCATTCTCTCCGATCGGTTCAGCAGATTCTCCGGTTGTCCGCGATGCCCTGAACCACCGCCCGATGATTCCGGGCAGCAGTCTGAAGGGAAAGATCCGCACTTTGTTATCCCGTGCGCACACAGGCTCTGACTGTAATCTGTCAGATGATCCGAAGGAGATCTGTGATCTGTTCGGCTCACAGAAAAACCGCAGTAAGGTGCTGTTCAGTGATCTGTTCCTGAACGAAGACTTTATGCAGCGTCTGGAATCTATGGATATCTATTCACCGACGGAGGTGAAGTTTGAAAATTCGATCAACCGGCTCACCGCTGTTGCGAATCCGCGCCAGATCGAGCGTGTGATCCGCGGCGCACAGTTTGATCTGGAGATCATCTGCGAAGCATCCGGACCGGACGAGCTGGCGCAGAATATCTGCCTGCTTGCTGAGGGAATGAAGCTGCTTTCTCTGGACTATCTCGGCGGAAACGGCTCAAGAGGCTACGGCAAGATCAGATTCCGGGAGCTTCATGCGGAATCTGTCATCGGCGAAATCGCGGATGATGTATTGCAGGAATGCAGCACATCACTGAAAGGTGCTGAGCTGATATGATTTGCCGTATCATCAGAATGCAGTTTACGGGGCCGGTGCATTTCGGCGAGGGACTTCTGGAATCATCCGGATACTCAATCTGCGCAGATACGCTGTTTTCAGCGATCTGCCATGAAGTGCTGCTGACAGAAGGGGAAGCCGGCTTACAGGCTTTGATCGGTGAAACGGAAAACGGTTTATTCCGTATCTCAGATGCATTCCCGCTCATCGGAAATGAATGCTGTATCCCGAAGCCGGCAATTTCCGTCCGGGGGAGAACGGAATCCGAATCCGCAGATTCAACTGTAAAAAAGCAGTTCAAAAAGCTGCGGTATCTGCCGGCTCCGGCCTTGCAGACATATCTGCGCGGCGAGCTTTCAGCGGAGCAGTGCGCCGAATACAACCGCGCCATACAATCAATCGGAACTGCATTTCTTCAAACGAATGTCAAAGCAGCGGAGAATCCGGAACAGGATTCCGAGCCGTATTATGTCGGAGGATTTCAGTTTGCACCGGACTGCGGGCTGTGGTTTCTCCTGTGCGCGGAGAATGACACGCTGATGAAGCGTTATCTTTCGGTCATCACATCGCTCGGCTATTCCGGGATCGGCGGAAAGCGCACATCCGGCTTCGGCAGATTCCGTGCGGGATCCGATGACCTGCCTGACGCACTGTCCGATCTTCTGTCGGCGGAACAGTCAGACCGTCTGATGACGCTTTCTGTCTGTCTTCCGCTTGATGCGGAGCTGGAACAGGCCGCGCAGAATGCAGGCTATATGCTGATCCGGCGGAGCGGATTTGCCGCCTCGGAAACCTATGCGGCTAACCCGCAGAAGAAAAACGACCTGTATATGTTTGCAGCCGGCTCCTGCTTTGCAGCTCCGTTCAGCGGCGGTCTTTATGATGTATCTGTAAACGGCCGTCATCCCGTTTACCGTTACGGATTCCCGCTGTTTATTCATGTCTGAGAGCGAGGTGTGTATTGATGAGATATCTGTATTATACTGCAGCGCTGGAAACACTGTCTCCCGTACACATCGGCAGCGGAGAAAAACTGACAAAGCTGGATTATGTTTATTCCGGAAAATCCCGCAGGATTTATGTGATGCACCCGATGAAGCTGTTCCGAGGCTTGCAGCAGTATCATCTGCTGGATGCGTTTGAAAAGGGATTGCCGAAGGATATCTCCATGACCGATTTTCTGACACAGCATTCCGTACCGGAGCAGGCGTATGCTTCATGGGCTGCGTATTCCTTTCCCGCAACGGAAAGCACCGAACGGAAAGCCCGTTTTGAGATTCAGCGGTTCATCAAGGATGCATACGGAATGCCGTATATTCCGGGCAGCAGTCTGAAAGGTGCGCTGCGTACTGTACTTGCGGCAGATGCGATTTTGCAGGATCGGGATGCATTTCAGAATGATACAAAGGATATCGGCGACAGGCTCGAAGAAACGAATCGATTCCAGAAATCCCTTCTGTCATGGGAATCCGCCCGGATCGAAAGCAAAGTATTCCGGACACTGCACCGCGATCAGAAACAATGGGATGCGATCACCAATGACTGTATGGCCGGGCTGATCGTCAGCGACAGCTCCCCCGCTTCCGCTGACTGCCTGTCTCTTTCGCAGAAGATCGACATTTTCAAAAAGAACGAAAACCCTTTGAACATCCTGCGCGAAACACTGAAAATGAAAACGCAGCTGACCTTTGATATCACGATCGACACAACGCTCTGCCCGTTTTCTGCAAAGCAGATTCTCAAAGCCGGCGATCATTTCTTTTCGTTTTATGATGATACATTCCGCAGCATCTTTCTGGATTATCTCCCGCCCGAAATCAATCCCGAAAATGAAATGTATCTCTATCTCGGCGGCGGTACGGGATTCCACCATAAAACAGTTCTGAATGCGCTGTATCAGGATCCGGAACAGGGTGCTGAAAGCACGGCTAAAATACTCGATCTGCAATTCTGGACGCCAAAGCACATCTCCTTTTTCAGACAGAACGGCTATTCACCGAAGGCGATCAAAATGACCGATTCCGGCGGGCGCCTGGAAGAAATGGGACTATGCAAACTTCGATTTGAGGAAAAGAAAATATGAAGATACTGTTTTCACCGGTCGGAATGACCGATCCTGTTTCTGAGGACAGGAAGCAGCTGACCGACGGGCAGCCCGCCGTGCGTGAGGGCGCACTGTTGCAGATCTGCCGTCATGAGCGTCCGGATAAGATCATCCTGTATTTTTCAAAGGAAGCCTGCGATCTGGAGCAGCAGGATCACCGCTATCTCGGCGGATTAGAGCTGCTCGAACAGTCGCTGGGGATATCCTTTGACATTGAAGTCATCGAGCGTCCGGAGCTCACAGAGGTGCATCTGTTCGATGTGTTCCTGCGGGATTTCCGCGACATATTAACGAAGCTCCGCGACGATTACCCCGATGCAGAGCTGCTGGTCAATGTTTCCTCCGGTACGCCTGCCATGAAAAGCACGCTGCAAATCCTTGCTTCGGCGACGGAGCTGGATCTGAAGCCGTTACAGGTCGCGACGCCGAACAAGCAGACGAATCATCCGCGGGAATGCAATATTCAGCAGGAATGGACGCGCAATGCCGATCTTCTGCCCGAAGCGGAAAACCGCGTGACGGTTTCCGAGCATACCAATCTGCTCTATGAATTCAACCGCAGAGTGCTTGCGAAGCTGATCGACGAATATGATTATCATGCGGCAAAAACCGTCAGCGTGCAGCTGCGCGGCCTGATCTCTCCGAAATTCACATCGCTGCTCGATGCGGCAATTCTGCGCAGCGATGCCAAATTCAGGGATGCACAGCAGAAATTCTGCGAATGCGGCAGGGAGGATCTGATGTCCGGCAATATGCAGACAGCGGAATATTTCCTGCTGCTGGATATCTATGTGAAGAAGGAGAAATACACCGACTTCCTGCGGGCGCTTACGCCGTTTATCATTGAAATATTCGTCAGCGCTTTAGACCGGATGTTCGGCATTGATCTGCAAAACTATACCCGCAAAACCGATTTGCTGATGTGGGATGATTATGCGCTGAAAAACTCGGATCTTTACGGGAAATTCGAGCAGCTTCCAGTCTACCATCAGAATGACAGAAAGAAGCACAAGCCCGCGCCGCCGCTTCCGTCCGGTTATGTGCTTTCATGGCATCTGACGAATCTGATCGAGAATCTTGCCGATCCGAAGAAGGACAGGCAGTTCGTCACACAAACGATCGAGCTGCGGAACATTGAAGAAGCGATCCGGAATCTGGCCGCCCATACCATGCAGGGCTTTACGGTTTCGGATTTCCGGAAGGAAGTCAGACGCAGCCCGCAGGAGCTGATCGTCCTGCTGAAAAGCTATGTCCGGAATTACACGGACATTCCGCTGACAGACGAATTCCTGCAATCCTATCAGCTGATGAATGAGAAGCTGAAATCCTATCTCTGAATACAGAACGGGCGTATCCGGCAAAGGGTACGCCCGTTTTTTATATGCAAAAAGCACGCACATTTTCCTGTGCGTGCTTTTTGTTGTGCCGTCCCCGTGAGGGGTGTAAGTTGCAATGAAACCGAAAGAATTAACAGAAGATGATTGGTAGTTTCCGTCCCCGTGAGGGGTGTAAGTTGCAATCTCCGATTGCATATGTAATCCAGGTTATATGCGAGTTTCCGTCCCCGTGAGGGGTGTAAGTTGCAATTTGAATCCAGAGAAGGGTACCGCGTGACCGAGGTTTCCGTCCCCGTGAGGGGGTAAGTTGCAATTCGGTATAAAGAAAGCACAGGCCTTCAACTACGCGTTTCCGTCCCCGTGAGGGGTGTAAGTTGCAATTGGAAAATCTTTCTGAAGCATTCAACGCTCTGAAGCTGTTTCCGTCCCCGTGAGGGGTGTAAGTTGCAATCCCAGAATATGTGTGCGAAACGGCATTGAAACGATGCTTTTTTCGTGTCAAAAAGCACAGGTACGCACCACGGGATTCTGTACATATTGTATCACATTTTTGCGGATTTGTCAAGCCGTCAATAAGGATAATTCCGCAGGAATTCACGCATCCGCGCAATCATGTCCGGCGGCGACAGAATCTGCACATACGGTCCGAATGAGATGATCTGCCGCAGCAGCGTCTCCGCATCAAATGTATAATACCGGATCTCCATGCGCAGGCCGCCGTCCGGCTCCGGCAGCGCCGCGGTATTATACTGCGAAAAGAATCTGACTGCACGCTCCGGCGTGTTCTTCTCCGGCGAAACGCGCAGGATCACCGGCTCTGCTTTTTTCGCCTGCATCATCTCCCGCAGATCGGGACGCTTCTCCGCCGGGATCTCCTCCTCTGCCGATACATCCGACAGCGCTCCGAGATATGCCCGGATCGGCCGGCTTGCATCTGCATCACAGAACGAAAGATACCATTTGCCGGAGGCAAGATCGTATTCCAGCTTCAGTGGGATCACTGTCTGCTCTGCATAGACCGCACCGCTCCGCGAAGTATTGGTCATCCTGAGAAAGCGGCCCTGCCGGATTGCTTGCAGGACTGTCCGGAATACCGCCGGATCCGGAATCTCCGGCGCTGCATTCCCGCAGGATTCAATATGGCGCATGAGATCCGGCAGATGCAGCTCCGCCAGCGCAGAACGCAGCGCGGTCAGGTCGGCATCCTCAAAGAACAATGCAGCGAGCGGCGACTGCAGGGCATGATTCAGCCATTGGTATTCGGCAGCAGTCGGACAAAGGCTGATCCTGACAGGAATGACCGGTTTCAGCATATATTTTTCAGAATGATCGAAGACAGCGCTTTCCATAAATGCATCCAGAAATGCTCTGCCGATGCGGTGCTCCGGATCGTCTGCACTCTGATATACGATATCCTCAAAGTCATAGGTGCTGATTTTTCCGGCATCGACAGCGCGGTTCATGGCTTTGATGATCCCGCGGATATAGCGGTTCTGATATTCATGATATAATTCCATAGAGCGCCCTCCATTCCGCAGCTTCTTCGTTCAGCTCCTCCCGCAGACCGGATGCATCATCCGGCGCCAGCCTGACCCATTCGGCATTTTTTCGCAGAAACGGGCGCAGCTCCCGCGTATGAACGACATTGACATATGCATGACAAAGATCATCGTCTTCCGGAACAAGCTCTGCATCCGGCAGCTGACGCAGCAGGATTCCGGCATGATCGGGATGCAGGAGCAAATGAATGCGGATCAAATGATTCGTATGAATATGCAGACTGCCGGCGGAGAAATGAACCGCTTCACGGTACAGCTTTTCCTTCTCATCGTCTGAATAATCTGAAGATACCGCGCCTGCCTGAACATCGGATAAATTGTCCAGCAGAAACAGCGTCGGATAATGCTCGGGAGAAAAGAGATTGACCGCGAACAGATATCTCCGCCCTATGTTTTCCATAGAGATATTTTTGACAGGGAGGATCTCTGTATAATGCAGACGGATCTGCTTCTGACTGACATAATCGAAAGAGATCGTGCGCGAGTCCTCGATCGCCTTCAATAATTCATATAATACCGGTTGTTTTTTTCGACATTGCTGTTATACATCAACCCGTCAACAAAGCTGACTGCATTGGTGACAATATGCGGAAGAGGGAGCAACGATGCTGTTTTGCATGAATCAGTACGGATGAACGAGTATAGAGAAGATGCCCGGCATTTGCCGGGCATCTTCGCTTTATATGCATCTGAATAATCTGAAAACCTGCTCTGCGGTATCAGCAAGATTCTTCTTTGCAATATCCGGATTCATAGCATCTTCCGCCGATGTGATCGAACGCAGAATCGGGAAATAAGCATCAATCCCGTGCTGATTGCATATCCCAGCACCGTCGCCGACACATCCGCAGAACGCAATCACCGGCAATCCGTATTTCTTTGCGATTTTGGCGATGCCGATCGGAACTTTGCCCATGACCGTCTGTGCATCCAGCCGTCCCTCACCGGTTACAACGACATCTGCATCCCTGATCGCTGCCTCAATGCCGGTCTGATGGATGACAACATCAATTCCCGGCTTCAGATCCGCATTCAGGAAGGTTCGCAGTGCAAAGCCAAGTCCGCCTGCCGCGCCAGAACCGGGCAGATCTGCGTCAGAATCCGGAACATACGCCTTCACCATCGCAGAAAAGCGCAGCATGGACTGTTCCATTTCCGCGGCCATCGCAGGATCAGCACCCTTTTGCGGTGCAAATACCGCACTGCATCCGTTTTCTCCGCACAGGGGATTGGTCACATCGCAGGCGACATGAAACTGACACTCAAGCAACTCCGGCATAACCTGATCTATTGTGATATGATGCACCTGAGCAAGTCCGTTTGCACCATATGGCACCTGTTTACCGTCTAAATCATAGAACCCGAATCCTAAAGCCTGCAAACAGCCGATCCCGCAGTCATTGGTAGCACTGCCGCCGATACCGAGAATCAAGCTGCGGCAACCCTGATGAATTGCATCTGCGATCATTTCCCCGAATCCATAGGTTGTAGTCATCATAGGATTGCGCTCTGATTCAGACAATAGCGGCAAACCCGATGCAGCAGCCATTTCAATGACCGCTGTCCGGTCAGGAAGAATGCCGTATTGTACCTTAATCGGTCTGTCGAGCGGATCAGATACGATGACTGTCCGGTATGAACCGTTCAGACCGGATACCAGTGCATCCACCGTACCTTCCCCGCCGTCAGCGACCGGAAATACCTTGATTTCTGCTTCCGGAAACGCTCTCAGTAGACCTGTTGCCGCTGCTTTTCCAGCTTCTGTTGACGATAAACTGCCTTTGAAAGAGTCCATTGCGATTACAATTTTCATGTCATCACCTGCTTAATTCAGATTTCAGCTTTATTATAAACCATAATCGCGTTATCGTCAATAGACCTGAACACAGAAATGTCGTTTTCTGTCAGAGTCTCGTATTATTCATCATTTTTCTTGAATTTCAGGCGATTATTCTCACCGGTAATCTTCTCTATATGCTTGCAGAACGGCTTTAAACTGGCAGGATCCGTCTCCATCATTCTTCCGTTATTGATATTGACCGGATTGATCATGATATGCGAATGATAATAGTCGCAATCCTCATCCGGCTGGTGCGCACAAAAGAGTGTCTGGTAGTCATCTTCAAAATATGCAGCCGTTTCCCGTGTATATTCGCAGGCTTTTTCTAAAGATAGTCGAAGAATAATCGTAATCCTCTATTATAATACGATTCTATACAAGATGCAAATACTCTAATCTATAAACATATTTCGCGAATGCCCGGTAAACGCCGGGCATTTCGTTTTATATCGTATTCCAATTATCCCGCTGCTCACATACCAATCGGAACCCCATACCTGTGATGCTTTTCACATGATAGCAAAACGCATTCATCTCATACGGTCCGCTATGGAACAGCTTTCCGTTCTGCAGATTGACCGAATGCAGCAGGATGTGCATATGAAAATGCGATGAATCCGGATCTGCAGGATGCACCATCCAGATCAGCTGATAATGATCCTTGAAAAAAGCCGCGATTGCAGGTGCATTTTTCATGGCAAATTCAGCGTTATCCGTCCATCCATCAAAAGAAACCACTATGTGGATCAGCGGGTTTGTACTGGTCTGGTTAAAGTACCGCTTTACGGCTTCCATTTGCGAGTAAGCGGTCTCAGGATCATATGGATTTAGTCCAAAACCGCCGCGCGAGATCTCCCGTTCCCGTCCGTAGAAGCACATATTCCACAGATAAGGCATTCCAGCATCCGAGTGCCGAATGAATTTTACAATATTTTCCATTGTGCATCCCCCTCTCTGCGAAGTTCAAGGGCAAGTGTTGGGTTTTCTGATTCACAGGCATCAGCGGCTTGGTTGATCAGGTTCTGGAGATGCATAATTTGCAGCGGTGTGATTCGTTTATCATCATGTACCGCTGCTTCGACCACAAATGCGCTTACACTCATGTTACGGTCAAGGGCTTTTTGTCGGATGATTTTGTACTGAGTCTGTGTCATTCGTGTCGGAACTCTCCTTGTCTTCTTTTCTTCTTCGGATTTCATTGAAATTCCTCCTTTTCAGATCCTTGTATGTTATAATATAATAATAATTACAGGTAACTCACTACGTTCGTTATCGTTTTGTATGACAAAATCGACGAAATGAGCTCCTATTATCATATAGTATGACATTTTTTGGCCTTATTTCGATATTTTTTAAATCTGTAAATATATATAATTATAGTGAATGCTAGATAGCATCCGCTGTCACGCTTCAAATCTGAGCGAAAGGAGGCTTCTGTTATGTTCAAATCCCCGCGTTGCCTGACCCGCGGTGTCTGTGACACCATTCCTTTGCAGTTACAGAAGTTTATCTGGAACTGCATTACGCTGCTCCCGGATGAATGCGGCTATTTGCAGGTGTTCGAGCTCAAACCGTTCGGCGGAATGCAGCAGATTACGCATACCGCCGAAGAACCGGAATATCGAAAAGTGTTCCTGTTCCCGTCAGACAATCCCGTTACCGCAAAGCTGTATGTGATTGACTCGGACACATACAGCACAATGTTGTTAGCCGAGGAATACTGATGCCCCGCCTTATGGCGGGGCAATTTTTGTTTATGGAGGTTTTGAAATGGAAGAAACAAGAACCTGCTCGCTTTGCGGCTGCGTGCTTGAGGAACACGAGCAAACTGAAATCGACGACGAATGGATTTGTGACAGCTGTGCCGAAGAGCACACCACAACCTGCGACCACTGCGGCGAAACGATCTGGCGCAATGATGCAATCTGCGATGGCCACACAACACTCTGCGAATGCTGTTTCGACGATCACTACCGCAGATGCGAGGGCTGCGGGCGCATTCTGCATGATGACGATGTGCTTTGGCACAATGATCTGCCATACTGCGCGAACTGCTACGATAGATTGGATACGGAGATCGAGGAATATGGCTATAAGCCGGATCCCATATTCTACGGCGAAGGATCCCGCTTTTTCGGCGTTGAGCTGGAAGTCGATTTCGGCGGCAAAGACGAGGAAAACGCACGCCGTATCAAAACGCAGGCGAATACCCGCTGCGAGAATATTTACATCAAATCGGACGGCAGCCTTGATGACGGATTTGAGATCGTGACCCACCCCATGACGCTGGACTATCACTTGAACGAGATGTACTGGGAGGACATTTTGCATGAAGCGGTGCGGCTCGGTTACAAGTCGCACATGACCAATACATGTGGCCTGCATGTGCATGTAAACCGCGATGCATTCGGAGAAACCCGCGAGGAGCAGGAGAAAGTGATTGAGCGCATCCTCTATTTTGTGGAGCTGCACTGGAATGAGATTTTTATCTTCTCCCGTCGCAGTCAGCATAATATGAGCCGCTGGGCTGCCCGTTACGGGATGGAGAAAACCGGAAAGGAGATTTTGGACAAAGCCAAGAAGGGCAATACAGGGCGCTATGCTGCTGTGAATCTGTGCCCGTATCACACGATCGAGTTCCGGCTGTTTCGCGGTACGCTGAAAGCCAATACGCTGTTTGCGACATTGGAGTTTGTGAACCGTATTATTGACACGGCACTCAATATGTCAGAGGACGAGATTGCAGCGCAGTCATGGTCTGATTTTGTGGCATCTGTAACCGAGCCTGAGCTGATCCGGTATCTCAAGGAACGCCGCATCTACATCAATGAGGAAGTAAAAGCTGAGGAGGAAGTGTGATGATCGAACCTGATAATGAAAACAGGATTATTGACCCGCATCGGGATGACTGGATGATCGAAGAAAAAACAAACGACTGGACCAAGGCGCTGACAGCAGTGATTCTGCTGATCAGCGCGCTTGCGTCAATCATCAAACGCAATAACGAAGAAGATGACAGGAGGTATTGATTATGTGTGCATTATTTGGATTTTTGGACTACGGGAAACATGTGCCGTGGAAGGTCTTGCAGAAGTTGATTCAGGCATTGGCGAATGCATCTGAGGTTCGCGGACATCATGCTACGGGCATAGCCTATAACCGCGCCGACCGTCTCAGCATCTTCAAGCGGCCAAAGCCCGCACATAAACTGCATTTCCGGATTCCGGAAGGAACCGCTGCCGTTAGCGGACACACCCGACTGACTACTCAGGGAAGCCAGAAGCATAATTACAATAACCACCCGTTCCGTGGTCATGCCGGAATAGACTTTGCGCTGGCACACAATGGAGTGCTCTATAATGATGAGCTGCTCCGGTCTCAGCTACATCTGCCCGATACACAGATTGAAACAGATAGCTATATCGCCGTGCAACTGATAGAATCACAGCATGAACTGACCTTCGATTCCTTACGCTATGCTGCGGAACAGGTACGCGGGTATTTCTCGTTCACGATTCTGGACAATCGCAACAATCTGTTCTTTGTCAAAGGTGAATCACCGCTTTACCTGATCCACTTTCCGTCCCTCGGTCTTTATGTCTACAGCTCGACCAAGGAAATCATGACGGCAGCTTTCAAGCAGATTCCGGCGCGGTTTCCGAAGTACGAGGTGATTGAAGTCAAGGAAGGCGAGCTGCTCCGCATTGCGCCGGACGGAAAGATCACCCGCAGCAGCTATACCGTGCAGGATGACTATTCTATATATGGTAACCGATGGTACGGACTCGGCAGCAGCTTCTATAACTTGGAGAAAGCAGTGCCGACCGGCTGCTCTGACGATTCCGATTATCTTATCCTTATTGAATTGGCAGGATACTATGGCGTGGATCCCGAGGATATTCGCTATATGCGTGACATGGGCTATTCGTATGATGATATGTTATACTGACAGAGCAGTCGACAAACACCCAAAGATCTGGTATAATAGAAATAATCAAACCAGAAGGGGTAAAAGCAATGAAGTACAGTAAAGAATTCAAAGAAGAAGCGTTAAAACTCTCCGATGAAATCGGGGTGAAAAAGGCTGCTCTGCAGTTAGGGATCCAGTATTACACGCTGTCAGACTGGCGTTCAAAGCGGAGTGCAGCGATCAAGCATCAGAAGGATCAGAAGTCCGACGAAGAGCTAAAGCAGCGTAATCTGGAGCTGGAACGCGAAAACGCTGAGCTGCGTAAAGCGAACGATATTCTCAAGGACGCGCTCGGTTTTTTCGCAAGAGACCGGAAGAAGTAAAGACAAGCGAGCGGCATCTGTTCGTCAATGAGTTCCGCAGCAAGTACGGCGCAAAGGCAATTTGCAAATTCCTGAAAATCAGCGAATCCGGTTATTATCGCTGGCTCAGGAATCATGGCAAACCCGGTGCGAGAAAGATTCTTCTGGTCAAAATACAAGGCATCTTAGCAGAGCATACGGATAACCGGAATTACGGTGTCCGGAGGATGCAGACAGCTCTCGCGCAACGCGGGACACATGTCAGCATCCGTACCGTGTACCGCACCATGAGCGAAGCCGGACTGATCCACAGGCATCGCAGACCGCACGGAATTACCAAGACTGACACAGCAACGCAGGACAAAGAGAATCTGATCAAAAGAGATTTCACTGCCGCTGCACCGTTGAAGAAACTCCTGACCGATATCACTGAAGTTCAGTGCGCAGACGGAAAACTCTATATCTCGCCTGTTCTCGACTGCTATAACGGCGAGATCGTTGCTCTCGAAATGCGTGATAACATGAAGAAGGAACTCTGCATAGATACCGTCAGACAGCTTCGACAGAAGTACGGACGGCTTGAAGGAACGATCCTTCACAGCGACCGCGGCTGCCAGTATACCAGCTATGCTTTCCGCAGAACGCTCGTATCAGCCGGGCTGATCCAGAGTCTCAGCGGCACAGCTCATTGTTACGATAATGCCCGTATGGAGAGCTTTTTCGCCACCCTGAAAAAGGAGAAGCTGTATCAGCTCCCGACCCACAGAATGAAGCGTGAAGAGGTCAAAACAGTCATCTTCAGATACATCTTTGGTTACTACAATACCCAGAGAATCAACAGCTTCAATAAGGATGGTCTCCCACCTGTGGCGCTAAGGTCTTCAACCGGGCTGGCTCACCATGCCGCCTGATACCTGTCTATTACAGATTTTGGGTATTCTCTGACTGCACATTTCTTGACAATTCCACTCATCAGGTGTCATGAGTGCTATATGCTCTATTTCATGAACGCAGAAGTCCAGGCTCGGACAGATGTCATCTACCTCGATC
>DGSY01000045.1:48176-58025 GCA_002394125.1 Ruminococcus sp. UBA4350 | reverse complement strand
ATCCCTATGTGGACAGGTTCTAAGAGCAAAAAGCCCAGAGGCGGTGTCTCTGGGCTTTGCCGTATATGGCTTAGAGCGAAAAGGATGTGATAAAATGGAACGCCTGAATCCGAATATCCGGCGGCAGAACCGGCTTTACCGGCTGCTCAGCTTTCTGATCCCGTGTGCCGTCATGCTGCTGTGTCTGTTGCTTTCGGGCTATTATCCGTTCGGTGAGGACTCCGTGCTCCGCGGCGATGCCTATGCGGAATACTATCCGTATATTGTTATGCTCCGGCGGATCCTCCGAAACGGCGAGAGCCTGCTCTACACATGGCGCTCCGGACTCGGCATCAGCCTGATCCCGACGGCCGCCTATTTCTGCATCAGCCCGTTCAATCTGATCGCCGTCTTTCTGCCGGAATCCGTTCTGCCGGCGTTCTTTTCGGTCGCGGTCTGTGTCCGGATCGGGCTTTGCGGATACTTTTTTTCGGTTCTGCTGCAAACGATCCGTCCGGCGCTGACTCCCTCTGCGGCCGCTTTTTCAACCGTATTTGCGCTGTGCGGATGGATGCTCGGCAGTATGCATCAGCTTGTGTGGATGGATTCGGTCGCGCTGCTGCCGCTGATCTGTGCGGGGCTGATCCGCGTCATGCGGGACGGGGATGCGCGGCTGTATCCCATCACACTCGGCCTCTGCATCGCGTGCAACTATTATATGGGATTCATCATCTGTGTGATGACCGGCCTCTGCTGGATCGCACTGCTCATCATCCTGAAAAAGCCGCTGCGGAGTCTCTGGCGGGAGACTCTGCGCTTTCTGGGGCTTTCCGCTCTGGGCGGCGGACTCAGCGCGGTTCTGCTGATCCCGACTTTTCTTGCACTTCGCACGACGCCGACATACGGCAGCTCGATCACGAGCTGGACGGAGTTTTACGCGACGGTGCAGGAGATGATCGGCGGGCTTGCGCCGTTCCAGTATATTGTGCTGAACCGGCATCCGGGCTTTTTCGGCGCCGGCATTCTGATTGTGATGCTGCTCGGCGGCTATCTGATTTCAAGCCGGATTCCGATGCGGGAGCGGCTCACGGGGATTGCGCTGTTCCTGTTCCTGATGCTGAGCATCGCCTATGCTCCGCTGAATTTCGTCTGGCACGGCCTGCATTATCCGAATGTGACGGTGCAGCGCTTCGGCTTTCTGGTGCCGTTTGTGCTGGCGCTGACCGGCTGGCGCTATACGGAGACGATGCGCGATAAACCGTTGAAGCCGCAGTCGAATGCGGGCACTGTCATGCGGACAGTCTGCGCCGGTATTCTGATGGCCGGCTTTACCGCAGCCGTGATCTGGTGTGCTGCGGAATACTGCGCGGTGGATATTCCGCTGGTCATCGCGGTCTGCGGCGGTCTCTATCTGCTGCTCTATGCGTTTTATCGCTTTTTTCCGCAGAAGCGCGGAATATTTTATGCGTTCCTTGTTATTCTGGTGACCTGTGAAACGGGACTGAGTACATATATTCAGAACAACAGCATGAAGCCGGCCGATCCGGAAATTCTCCGGCCGGACAGCGCAGTCTCACAGGCGCTCGATGTGATCCGGACGGATGATGCAAAGACGCCGGAGGCACTGCACCGCACAGCGCTGCGGCAGGATGATACACTGGGCGATGATATGGAGCTGCTGTATGATATCCCGCAGGGCAGCTCGGTCTTTTCCTCGATGATTCCTGCGGATACCGGTGCGCTCTGCTCGCCGCTGGGCTTCCTCTATTCCGGCTATACCTGTATTTACCACGATACGACGCCCTTTGCGATGCTTCTGACGGATGTGCAGTACGCGGTCTCAGACAGGGCGGTCGGCTGTGCGGAGCCCATGCATAGCGGCGCGGAAACGGAATTTCTGCCGTACCGTTCGGAATATGACACCGATCTCGGCTTCTGCGTGCCGGATGTCATGCAGCTGCCGGAGGGCGAAAATCTGCTCGGCTGCGATGTGCAGGATCAGATCTTCCGGGATATGACCGGAATTGACGGCTCCATGTTTACGGCGCTTACGCCGGATTCGGTCTCATCGGACTATATGCAGCTTCAGCAGGACGGCGATTTGTATTCGATACAGGCGGACGATATGACACAGGATCCGGAGGCGGAACACAAGGTGCGCCCGTATCTGCGCATTGCCTATGAGATTCCGGAGGATGGCGACTATTTCCTCTTTTACCGCTGGACGGCTGACGCGGATAAGCAGATGAAGCAGTGTGAGCTTCAGGTGAACGGCAGCAGCGTTTACACTTATGCGCCGGGGGTATATGAGCCGGACAATCAGCTTTGCCTTGCTGCCGGCAGTGTGAAAAAGGGCGACGAGGCCGCCTTTGTGCTGAATATGTATCCGGAGGCGCGGTCGTCGCTGTATGTGCGGCTCGTCCGCTTCGAGCATGATGTATTCCGGCCGGGCTATGAGCAGCTGCACAGCGCCCCGCTGCGGCTGAGCGAATTTGCGCAGTCGCGCTTTACGGGAACGGTCACGGCGGAGGAGGATTCCGTGCTGTACCTTTCCCTGCCGTATGACGAGGGCTGGACGGCGTATGTGGACGGCAGCGAGGTGCCGGTCGAGCGGATGCTGAAAGCAATGAGCGGCGTGCGCATTCCCGCCGGAACGCATGAGCTGCGGATGACGTTCATGCCGAAGGGACTGATCGCCGGCGCGGCGGTCAGCGGGAGCTGCCTGCTGATCTGGCTGGTGCTTGTGACGGTGCAGACGATCCGCATCCGCAGGAGCCGCCGCACGGTGCAGAATGCGCCGGACAGCGCGGAAAATGAAGAAAATGAACGGAATTCTGAAGCATTATGAAGATTCATTTAGGATCTTCGGAAGTCTCTTGCACGGGGCATCCTCTTATGCTATAATGAGAGCAGAAAAGGAGGGATTCCCGTGAAATACGAACGACTCGGAACGGAATTTGTGATCGCTGCGCTGACAGGCTGCGCGGCAGGCGTACTGGTGATGGCAGGCAGATATGCGCTGTTCAGCGGCGGCGGGATACTGGCGGCATTCGGCTCGGTCTGCGAGGGCTTTTTCTTCTGGACGGTGCTTTGCTCGGCCTTTGCGCTCCGTGCGCGGAACGGACTGCACGCGGCGCTGTTGAATCTCTGTCTGCTGATCCCGACGCTGATGAGCTATTTCTTTGCGTGTCATGTGTTCGGGCTGTATATGAACCGCACGATCCTGCAATTCGGCGCGCTTCTGCTGCTGCCGGCGGCGGGCGCTGCATGGCTGCTCCGCGCATTCCGCGATGAGGCATGGCTGCGGCCGGTGCTGCTGACTGCGGGGATCGGGCTGCTGGCCTTTGATCTGCAAAACGGCATTCTGCGCAGTCCTGCGGATCTGCGTCTGCTGCTGCCGCTGCTGGTCATGTTCATTTATTCGGTATTATCTGCGCCGGCGGCAGTGCCGCAGCCATTTCCTAAAGATCTCCGGAAGCGAATGAGAGCAGAATGAGATAATCCCAGAACAAACAATAGGCGCGAACAGCGCCGTAACAGCGACAAAACCGGTATGCTCCGCGAAACGTTGCAGGAGGGAAACGGCTGTCGGCACTGCCGACCCGGAGGGAAACGGCTGTCGGCCCTGCCGACAGGAATTCAGAGGTGACATATGGCAGGCTTTTCGGAACTTGTAAAAACATTTGAGAAAACAAAAGGCTATATCCGCGATTTCTTCATCTGCGGATTCCGGATACGCGGCGACTTTCAGCAGAAAAGCAGCCGCACATATGATGACGAACGCCGTCGGGCAGAGAGCTGGCTCGGCGGCGTACTGCAATATGATGATTCCGTGCGCGGGCGGCAGGTCTTTCTTTCCGTGGACAGTAGCCGCATCCCCGAAAACCCGCTGTATCAGATGTACGCAGCAAAGAGCTTTACTGCGAATGATATCCGGCTGCATTTTCTGCTGCTCGATCTGCTGGCAGACGGGGAGGCGCGGAGCCTCAATGCGGTCATGGAGCTGCTCGTGACGGAATACGGTGCGGAATTCGACCCGCAGACCGTCCGCGGCAAGCTGCGCGAATATGCGGCCGAGGGGCTTCTGACTGCGGAAAAGCGCGGAAATGCGATGTTTTACCGGCTGACGGAAACGGAAAAGGTTCTGCGGCTGCGTGAGAATCCGGCGCTCGCAGAAGCGGTGCGGTTCTTTGCGGCGGATGATGCATTCGGCGTCATCGGCGCGGAAATGCTCCATGAAGCCGGTCTGCAAAATGATATCTTCCTGCGCAAGCATAATTATATCGTACATACGCTGGAGGATTCGATCCTGCCGGTGCTGCTCGCGGCAATGGAGCAGAAATGCACGGTCACACTGCGGGCTTACAGCGCCCGGCTCGATGCCGATGACCGCGAGGGGCGGGCGTTTGAAGCGGTGCCGATGCAGATCATCGGTTCGCTCCAGACCGGCCGGCGCTATCTGGCCGCCTATATTCCGGCGGAGGGCAGATTCCATTCCTTCCGGCTGGATTATCTCGGCGCGCTCCGGCAGGGCGCGGTCTTTCCGGATTATGACAGGATCTATTCGGAATATCTGGCATTGAGCAGGCGCGTTTACGGCGTATCCTTCGGGGCGCCGCAGGGCGGGGCGGATGCAGAGCCGCTGCGCCTGACCGTCCGCGCAGATACGGAGACAGAGCCGTTCATCCTACAGCGGTTAGTGCGCGAAAAGCGCTGCGGCATTCTCACGCAGGAGCGCGCCGGTCAGTATACGCTGACCTTTGACGTCATTGACCCGAATGAGATCATGCACTGGGCAAAAACACTGATCGGCCGGATCGTATCGGTCGAAGGCGGGACTGCCGCACTGCGGGAACGCTTTGCGGATGATATCCGCCGGATGCAGGCGATGTACGGAGGTGCGGCGCATGACGATCTTCCATGAGATTTACGGTGCCTATTACCGGATCACGGCGCGGCTGCTGCGGCGCGGGCGCATTACGCGGCAGGATATCGCCGATGTGACGGCGCAGGAGGGCTTCCGCGATTCGATGCTGTTTCTGCCGCAGAAGCTGATCCCGCAGGCGGACGGCAGCGACTGGGGCTTGCTGCGCGAAACAGCGGACGGCGCATTTGCGCCGGTGACGAAGCATCTGCCGGAGCGCCCGCTGACGCTGCTGCAAAGGCGCTGGCTGCGGGCAAAGCTCGCGGATCCGAAGATCCGGCTGTTCCTGACCGATGCGGAATATGATGCGATCGAAGCGGCACTCGCGGAAACGCCGCCGCTGTTCCGGCCGGAGCAGTTCCGGTATCCCGATCAGTTCAGCGACGGCGACTGCATGACCGATCCGAAATACCGTGCCGTATTCCGGATCGCGCTTCATGCGCTCCGCAAGGGGACGGCCGTGCTGCTCGAATACCGCACGCAGCGCGGCGAGACGCAGCGGCAGTGCTGTCTGCCGGTCGCTATGGAATATTCGCAGAAGAACGACAAATTCCGGCTTTACTGCCGCCGGATCCGCCGCGGCAGACTGACCGGCAGCACGGTGTTCAATCTCGGCCGGATCCGCTCGATCCGGATGCTGCGGGATGCACCGGAGAACAGTCAGACGCGGGAGCGGTTTTTTGCGGGACTGCGCTGTGCGGAGCCGGTGACGGTGCGCGTGACGGATGAGCGCAGCGGTCTGGCGCGGTTCCTCATGGAATTCGCGGCATATGAAAAGCACACGGAGCGCGATACGGAGACCGGCAGCTGCACGGTGCAGATCTGGTATGACCGGAGCGATGAGACAGAGCTGCTGATTCAGCTTTTGAGCTTCGGGCCGGTGCTGGAGATCCTGTCGCCGCCGGACTTCCGGCAGAAGGCCGCGGAGCGCGTTGCTGCACAGTATGCGCTGCTCTTTCCGGAGCAGCCGCTCCCGCCGGATGCGGAGTGAAAATCAGCAACGGAGGATGAAGAAATGAATTTTCTATGCAGCTGCTGCAAGCAGCGTGTCACAAAGGATGAAAGGAAAGAAAAGCCGAAGATGATCGCGGGCGCAGGCATCCATGATATCGGATATCATCTGGCATGGATGGAGTGCAGGCCGGAGGAATTGTCTCTGCCGGTCGGAGAACGGCAATGGCTGCACTCCAATCAGGTTCCGGTGATCGGAGAAACCCGGGTACTCAAGGTCACACAGCCCTTTGACGAGGAAACAGGCAATACATTCACAACAGTCTTTGAGCCGTGGCAGATGTTCCTGAACGGATGGGACAGTGCCGAAAGTCCGGAGGATATCGGGAAAGCCTGTGCGGTGCTCTGCCGCTTCGATGAGGTTCTGTGGGCGGATGATTTTTCGGGATATATTTCCGTCAAGGTGCTGAATACCGTACCGCTGGATCTGCTTCATACAGTCATACCCGAAACGGTTACGGATATTCGCTTCTATGAAGACTTCGGCAGTCATGAGGAGGTCTGGACAGAATATGAGGATCCGCACAGACTCTACCGCTGTTGGAGTGCGCAGGGGGATGTTTCGCAGATGCAGCTGATCTGCACGGACGATCAGGGGATCCGCCATGAAGTGCTGACAAGCTGGTTTGCAATGCATCAGGACTTTTACTATTTCGGAAATGCGGTCAACAGGTAACCTTTTCCAGGTCGGCAGGGCCGACAGCCATTTTCTAAAGTTCTTCATACGCGTATGGATGCAGAATGGGATGAAAGCCAGACCGTAAAATAGCTGCGAACAGCAGCGTAACAGCGACAAAACTGATACGCTCCGCGAACCGTCCCCGAAGGATAACGGCTGTCGGCACTGCCGACCTTGACAAAATGGGGATGACGCGTTATAATAGGGGTGTACCGGTGCTGACAGAATACAGATCCCGCCGGTATGAGAATACAGCCGCAAAACGGCTGCGCTGAATGTTCCCTTTCAGGGAACGAAAGCCAAAGGAGGCGTGAACTATGGTAACAGTGAAAACCTATGCAGAGCTTGAGGCCGCTGTTCTGCGCGATGAGCCGCAGATCCGGCTGGAGGAGAATGCAAAGCAGTATTATGAGCGCAAGGTCGGTGACCTCGTCAGCGGCGGCGTGATCGGTGCGCTGCCGGGGCTTCTGGTCGCAGGGCCGCTCGGTGCCGTGATCGGCGCGGCTGCCGGTGCCATCATCGGCAATTCGGTCAATTCCGGCGAGCAGGAGCGCGATATCGCAAAATTCCTCGCGCGCTATTACCGCAAGACCACAAGCGGCGTGACCTTCATCGAGCTTCAGCACAGATAATACTCCGTGACGCATGAGAATGCCGCAGCGGTTCCGGTGAGCGCCGGAGCTGCTGCGGCATTTGTCTATTCCGGATCGTCCTCCGGCGGCTCTGCGATGCAGGAAAGATTCATGACCGCCGCAATGCCCGCCGAGACCGACGATGCCAGCAGCGTCAGCAGCCCGACCTTCCAGCCGGGGATCTGCTGCACCCAGTCCGTCAGCGCAGCCGTCATGCCGGCGCAGAGGATCCCGCAGGCGGTCTGGAGAAAGGTGCGTCCGGCGCGGCGCAGGCATTCCTGCGAGAGAAAACGGTTTGTCTTTTTGTTCATACGCTTGCTCCCCTTTCTGCTGTATATTATGCGGCAGAAAGCATTTCCGTGCGTGTCCTGTTTTGCACAATTTTCCGGAACCTGCTTGATTTTTTTGATTCGTTATGTTATAATATAGAATGGGTAAAGAGTGGGGAATCCACAGGGGGATAATCGAGACAGAAAGAGGTGGTTTCCGTGAATCAGAGCGGATTCTATGCGATTGCCGTGGTCGTTGCAGGAACAGATGAAGAATATCAGAGCAGCGTTCTGCGCGGCATCACAAAGGCGGCAAAGGAGCATCAGTTCAATGTGTCCGTGTTCGCGTCCTTCGGCGGGGTGCTTTCAAACAGTCAGTATGACACCGGAGAGTATAATATTTACCGTCTGCCGGATTTCAGCCGGTTCGACGGCGCTGTGCTGCTGACGAATACGATCGGCGACCGCGATGTCCGGCAGCAGATCCACGATGCAGTGCGGGCATCCGGCATTCCGGCGGTGACGCTGGATAACAATGACTGCCCGGAATTCTTCAATGTCTGCATCGACAATTATGCTTCGATGAAGGCGGTCACGGCGCATATTCTGGATGTTCACCATGCAAAGACGCTCTGCTTTATCAGCGGGCCGGAGGATAATCCGGAAGCGCGGGAAAGAAAGCGCGCATTTTTGGATGCAGTGCAGGCGCACGGCATTGCGCCGGAGCAGTACAGCATTTATCAGGGCGATTTCCGTCCGCTGAGCGGAATGCGGGCGGCGGAGGCACTGCTGCGTTCCGGCAGAGCGCTGCCTGATGCGATCATTGCCGCAAACGATGCAATGGCGCTGGAGGCAGCGAGCGTTCTGGAGGAGCATGATATCCGTGTGCCGGAGGATGTGATCGTCACCGGCTTTGATTACACTTATTATGCACAGCATCACTGCCCCTCGCTGACGAGCGTGGCAAGGCCGCTGTGTGATGCGGGCTATTCCGCCTGCACACTGCTGCTGCGCGTGCTTGCCGGTGAAAAATGTGAAAAGATGATGACGCTGGGAGCCAAGCCGGTCTTTGCGGAAAGCTGCGGCTGTGTCGATACGGAAAGCCTTGATATCCGCCGCTACAGAAAGGCCACTTACGGGCTCATCAAGAATACGCGCACCGATGTTTCTCTGCTCAACCGCATGACCTCTGCGCTCGCGGTCAGCGAATCGCCGGAGGAGAATATCCGCATTATTTCCGGTTATTTGCAGGAGATCGCCTGCGAGCAGTGCTGCATCTGTCTCTGCGACAACTGGGAGAGCGCGTTTCTGGACGGTCACGCCGGTGAATCGGTCGAGCAGTATCAGATCGTCGGCTATTCCGAGGAAATGAGCGCACCGCTGATCTGGAGCGACGGCAGGATCGCCGAGCGGAATCGCTTCAAAACGGCAGAGCTGTTCCCGTTCCCGCCGGAGACCGGCGGCCATGTCAGCTATTTCTTCCCGCTGCATTTCCGCGAGCGTTGTCTTGGATATTATATTTTCACGAATACGGAATTTCCGGTGCGGAGCATTCTCTGTCATTCGCTGATGATGAATATCAGCAATTCCTTTGAGAATGTCCGCAAGCTGCTGCATATGAACCACGCGATCCGCGAGCTTGATCGGCTGTATGTCATCGACCCGCTCTGCGGCATCTTTAACCGGAACGGCTTTATCCGGCTGGCGGATCAGATCTTCCGGCACAGCTGCGAGACGCACGGTTCACTGATGATCTCGTTCATTGATATGGACGGCCTGAAATATGTCAATGACAATTTCGGCCACGATGAGGGCGACTTTGCGCTGCGGCAGCTTGCGGCCGTGATCCGTGACAGCTGCACGGAGCAGCAGATCTGTGCACGGTTCGGCGGAGATGAATTCATCATGATCGCGGACGGCATGACAGAGGAGGACGCAAAGAGCTTTGAGCAGCGGTTCCGGCTGAAGCTTGCAGAGGCGAACAAGATCATCAGCAAGCCCTATGAGCTCTGCGCGAGCATCGGCACATTTGTGACCGCGGTCGAGCCGGAGATGAAGCTGTTTTCGCTGATCGCGCAGGCTGACCAGATCATGTATGAGCAGAAGAAGCGCAAGACCACATCGCGCTACCTGCGCCGCAACTGATTGTCGGCAGTGCCGACAGCCGTTTCCCTCCGGCACCGTTTCGCGGAGCATATCAATTTCGTCGCTGTTACGGTGCTGTTCGCACCTATTTTACGGTCTGAGGAAATCTCATTTCGCTTCCGGCGATGTCATCCAAAGTTTTTGGTCGAGCTTTTTTCAAAAAGCTCGCGGGTCGAGGGCAGAGCCCTCGTCGCTCTCCGCAGAGAGCGA
>DGSY01000045.1:42005-48086 GCA_002394125.1 Ruminococcus sp. UBA4350 | reverse complement strand
GCGAAACTCCCCCAGCGTTCAAGAGTTCGCGGGCTTGGGTGCCTGCGATAGAGGCACCCATTCAAAATAGCATCCGCGAAGCGGATACCTCTATTTAATCATCAAAAGCTGCCCCATAAATCCCGGTTTATAGAAGCAAGGCTCCCGAAGGCATTTCGCTTTCGGGAGCATTTTATTATTGCAGTGCGTTTTTCAGTGCGGTGTGGCTTTCGATGACGCTGCCGGTTGCCGAGAATTCGTTCAGCCGGACGGTGACACCTGCATATTTGCCGTCGCGCATCAGATAGTAAAGGTTCTTTTCCTTTTCGATGAAGGTCAGCTCAACCCTGCGGCCGTCTGCATAGCTGTATGTGATCCGCATGGCGGGCTCTGCCTCCGGATCGGGCTTTTCATCCAGCGCCAGATCGGTATAATGCAGATTGATGAGCGAGCGGGCGAAATTCGTGAATGCTGTGACCTTTTCGCGCTCAGCCTTGTTGATCTCGGTATCGCCGATCCGGTAGGTCTGCTCCGTCGAATCGAAGGTGAGCGTTTCGTGCAGATCGTATACATCGCCCATATCGGCCTCGATGCTGCGGAATCCGGAGAAGTCAATATCATGCAGGCAGAAGGGCGCGAGCAGATCGGTCTCCGCCAGATTCAGGAATGTGACATCAGCGAGTGCGACCGTGCAGACCTGCTTCGTATCGGGGAGATAGGCGTACATTTCCGTCTCGTTCATGTTGTCGCCGAACCAGACCTCGGTGCTGATCTTTTCCTCGCGGTTCACGCCGCGCAGCCAGATCTTGGTATGCGGATGATCGAGCCCGTATTTGTCCAGTCCATCCGATGTTTCCTCCACGAACGATGCGACCTGCACACGCGTCGCGGAATCCAGCAGATCCGTCAGGGTCTCTTCATTCGGCTGAAAATCTGCCGGCTGTCTGACTGTCCAGAGATAATCGCTGTCGCGCTCCATTTCCATCGTGACCGCGCCCTCGCGCTCAATTTTGTAATAGGAGACCTGCGAGACCGTGGTGAAGAAGATATACCGGTTTTTCAGCATATTCTTTGCGGAGCAGAAGACCGTGCCGCTGTTGTAGTCGATCGTATACACATCGTCCGAGCCGTCGAGCATGGCGTAATAGGCGTCATAGGTCGGCGTTGCATCACCGACATACAGCACATAGGGATGATCGTTGTCGTTCTCGGTCGTTGTGATCTTGAGCGTGATCGGATGATCGAAGCCGTAAACGGAAGTATTCTTGCAGTCGAATTCGATCGTGCGGAGTGATTTCAGCGTACTGAAATAATTGATGATCGCATTGAGCGTATAGGGATTCGGGTCGAAGGGATCATTTTCGGTGCTGTTCCGCCAGAGCAGCTCATCGTTGTCCCAGTCGAAGATGAAATGCCCCTCCTCGTTTTCGAGGTCGATGCGGCGGGTATTGCCGCCCTCAAAGGAAAAGAGCGTTTTGGCCTCGCCGAGCTTTTTCTGCTCCTCCTTCTTTTTCGTATTCTGATCGACGATGATAAAGATCACACCGAGCAGAATTGCAGCAGCGGCCAGCACTGCGATCCAGCGAAGCTGCTTCATCCGTCCTTCCTCCTCAGCCAGATGACGACGCCGGCCAGTGCAACGAGTGCAGGGAAGCCGACAAACAGTGCGATCAGGCCGCTTGCCTCGCCGGAGCTGTTGATGTTCAGGCTGTCATAGGTGCGCGCCTTGTCCGCGATGTTCATATCGACATCGGAATTGTACATCCATGTGATCGTGGAGAGATAGAGCTGGAGCGGATTGATGAAGAATGCGTTCGACGTTCCTTCATCGGTGATGATATCCGAGGAGCCGAAGACTGCGAGCTTGGAATCGCTGCGCTCGGAATCCTGCGCGTACATGGCAAGCGCAAGCTCCTTGCCGGTCGTGGTCTGGGGATCGAGCTTGACGCCGCCCCACGGCTCGGACTGTGCCGAGGTCTGTGTCTTGATGAGCGCTTCCACAGAGACCGTCGAGATGTTGGAGCCGTAGGCCATATAGAAGCTGCGGGACTCCGGCATATAGGTGACGGTGTTGGTCTGCGTCGGGAGCAGATCGGCAGTCAGGTTCGCCATCGAGGTCGAATCCGCCTCGACCATATCGCACATCAGAGCATAGGGCTCCTTGTGGGAATGCCGGCTTTCGTCTGTCTCGGTGACGCGGTCATAGTTCATGCCGACGCAGTAGGTGCTGAGCAGCTGTTCGAGCCGCTGGAATGCGGTGTCGCTGTCGTTCGGCGACATCAGTACGCTGAGATGGCCGCCCTTTCGGGTGTATTCCATGATCTTGTCAAATTCGTCCTGCGTGAGATCGTATTTCGGCGATGCGATGACGAGGATGCGGCAGTCATCCGGAACGGCCTGTGCCGTTGTCAGATTGAGCTGCTTTGCGCCGTAGTTGTAATTCTGGAGATTGGCGGAGAGCTTGGTCATATCGGAGAGCGGGACCTCGTCGTGTCCTTCGAGGAAATAGAGGATCGGCAGCTCACCGTCCACGACGGTCTTCATATAGCCGGTGAAATAATTCTCTGCGCGGAATTCTGCGCCGATGACCTTTTCATTATCGTCCAGCTGATAGGCATACATCAGGCTGCCCGGCAGACGCTTGACCATATCGCCGTGGACAAAGAGAAAGTCGCCTGCGGTCAGATTGAATACGCCGTCCGGATTGAGCTCTTTGAGAATCTCCGGATTCGTGTCGGGATCGAATGCGGTGAGATTGAAGCAGTCATGCGCATCGTAAGCGAGAACGGTGCGGTAGAGCGCGAGCAGCTCCAGATCGCTTTCCAGCTCCTCCATTGTTGCGAGGAAATAGACATCGACGACCTCGCCGCGGCTGTCCAGCTCATCGAGATAATCCGTAGTCGTTTTGGTGAGCGTATAGAGACTGTTCGGCGTCATATCAAAGTTGACATTGATCCGGTCGAAGATCAGGTTGAGCGGCACGGCGACTGCCAGAACCAGCAGTGCCAGTACCCATGCCAGAATGGAATACCGGCGGTTTTTCTGAAAGATTGATGCTTTATCCATGTCAGTGCCCTCCTCTCAGCCGCGGCTCCAGCGGCGCTTTTCGATGATAATGATCGTCCAGACAAGCACCACGAGCGTGAGCGAAATAAAGAATACCAGATCCGCAAGAGAGAAGAGTCCCTGCGAGAACGCGCCGAAGCGAACCTCGGTCGAGAACCATGTCAGGATCTTCGACAGCACCGGAACGGACTGCACCAGACCGGTCTTTGTGAAGTTGTCGAGGAAGATCAGGAGGATCATCGCCGTTTCGCCGAGGACGGCCGCGATGATCGGGTTGTCCGTCAGCGCGGACATCATCATGCCGACTGCGATGCAGACAAGGCTCCAGAGAAAGAAGCCGAGATAGCCGCAGATCAGGCTGGAGACAACGACAGTGCCCTTGAGCGCCGCGACGATCGGGAAGAACAGCGACAGCAGCATCATCAGCAGGAAGACCGTCGCGACCGCAAGGAACTTTGCAAATACGACCTGCGGGACGGTGATCGGTGCGGAGAGCCAGAGCGTTTCCGTCTTGGCCTTGCGCTCCTCGGCAAAGGTGCGCATCGTCAGCAGCGGGATCATGAAGATGAAATAAAAGAATCCGTTATAGAAAATATTGGAGAACGAGAATTTCAGCACATTGGAATCCATATTGGAGATGCCGCTGATGAAACTCAGCGAGAACACCAGCAGGAACAGTGCGCTGATGACATAGGCAAACGGCGAGCAGAAATAGGACTGCACTTCCTTTTTATATAGTGCAAACATCAGTTTTCGTCCTCCTTTCCGTCACCGGCATCCGCGGCCTTTGCCGCTTCCTCTGCCTCGCGCTGTGCATCCATTTCCCTGCCCAGCTCCTCAAAGGCGTCCTCGCGGGACTGCCTTCCTGTTCCGGTGATCTTGACGAATGCGTCCTCGAGGCTGGAATGTACGGCGGTGATCTCCAGTACCATGCAGTCCGCGGAGATCAGTGCAGTCATCAGCGGCTTGCGGACATCCTCGGATTCGACTGCGACCGTGAACGCATTCACGCCGGCCGATTCGACCGAGACCTCCTCGATCGCCTTGACGCCCGGCACATCGCCGATGATCGCGGAGACCTTTGTCATGTCGCCCTCGACCTTCAGTTTCAGCCGCAGATCGCCGCCGGTGCTGCGCTCGAGATTCTCGATCGTATCGACGGCGCGGATCTTGCCCTTGTTGATGATGACGACGCGCTGACAGACCGCCGTCACCTCCGCGAGGATATGTGTCGAGAAGATGATCGTATGCTCGCGGGCGAGATCCTGGATCAGATTGCGGACCTCCATGACCTGCGTCGGGTCAAGACCGACCGTCGGCTCATCGAGAATGAGGAATTTCGGATTGCCGAGCAGTGCCTGCGCAAAGCCGACACGCTGACGGTAACCCTTGGAAAGATTGCCGATGATGCGGCGCTGCACATCGGTGATGCGCAGACGCTCCATTGCGTTCTCGACCTGCTTTTTCCGCTCGGACGACGGTACTTTTTTCAGTCCGGCGGCAAAGGTCAGGTAGTCGCGCACGCGCATCTCCGGATAGACCGGCGGGATCTCCGGCAGATAGCCGATCCGCTTCTTGACCTCCATCGGATCCTTCGCAATGTCGTAGCCGTCCACAAGCACCGTTCCGGAGTTGGAGGGGAGGCATCCCGTGATCATGTTCATCGTCGTGGATTTGCCCGCGCCGTTCGGCCCGAGAAATCCGAGGACCTCATGATCGCCGACCGTGAAGGAGATATCCTGCACGGCGGGATGCAGACCGTAGTATTTGGTCAGATTCTGGATTTCAACCATATAAATGTAAGCCCCTTTCGTTTCCTGTCCGCCGGTGACCCTCAGCACCGTCAGCCGGCTTACCCGTACCGGCAGATTCCGCAGGACAGTATTCGTTTTATTATCTCAAATTTAGATGAATAAATCGTGAACAAAACATGACATAAATATGAATCTATCGAAATATGATAATGTATGCATATGCACAGCTTTCCATTCTGATGAACATTATATCAGGCCCTTGTGTGGAGCAGGTGTCAGCAGACTGAAAATGCGCAGAGCCGCCGGCGGAATACCGGATTATTGAAAAGTCAAATTGCACAAAAAAGGAATCGCTGATTTGGTGATGTATCCGAAAAACAAACGCGGGCGGGGTAGTTTTGGCGGAAAGCCTTGACAAAGCTCCGGAAAATAATTATAATGATTTCAGGTACTGTATAAGTGTCTCTGTCTCAATTTGCGCCTGTTTGCCTGCGGACGGATGCCGCGCGGCGGATGAGCGTGCGGCGGAGCACGGAATACAGAGCAGTCGGCGGCGGACAGCACGGGAAGTCTGCCGTACTGAAACCGTACCATGCACAGCCTGCACCTGCTTCTCAGGCTGACCGTGCATCCAATATGAGGCAGAAAAAATCCTACCAATATTAACGAGAGGGGAAAAAAGAATGCAATTCAAGAAGTCAAGAGCGATTCTCTCCGCAGTTCTCGCAACTGCAATGGCATCCAGCGCGCTTCTTTCCGTCGCTGCATCCGCAGAGCGTACGGCTGAGGAGCACTTCGGCGATGAGACCTATGCACAGCGCTTCGCGTCCCTGTACTACGATGTCGTCACCAAGGGTACCGACAACGGCTACCTCAGCAAGGACGGCGTTCCGTATCACTCTGTTGAAGAGCTGATCTGCGAGGCTCCGGACTACGGTCATGAGACCACTTCCGAGGCTATGTCCTACATCGTCACCGTCGGTGCAATGTATGATAACATCGCAAACAAGGGCATCGTTGACGGTATGTCCAAGGGTGAGCTCGCAAAGGCATGGAAGATCCTCGAGGCTCTGATCCCGTCTGCTGATCAGCAGGGCGGCTTCTGGGCAAAGGATTCCCTGAGCGCACAGGTCGCTGCCGAGTATCCGTATGATGTCACGAAGTATCCGTCTGAGGGCAACTCCTCCAACACCGGTGCCAACCCGCTGCACAGCAAGCTCGTCTCCGCTTACAAGAGCGAGGGCAGAGAGTATCTGCTGCACTGGCTGGCTGACGTTGATGA
>DGSY01000045.1:312-41863 GCA_002394125.1 Ruminococcus sp. UBA4350 | reverse complement strand
CGACCAGGAGTCCTGCTTCGAGACCGTTCCGCATCCGTCCATCGAGACACTGGAATACGGCAACAAGCAGCAGGGCATGAAGTTCGCATTCCAGCAGTCCACTGCTGAGTCCTGGTCCTACACCAACGCACCTGACGCGGAAGACCGTGCAATCCAGGGCGTCTATGCAGCAAACCGCTGGGGCGTCGGCGACAGCTCCGTCTCCACCAAGGCTGCAATGATGGGCGATATGTGCCGTAACGATATGTACGACAAGTACTATAAGGAGATCGGCTGCCAGAGTATGCAGTCTCCGAGCGCAGGCGACAACGGCAAGCACTATCTGATGGCTTGGTACACCGCATGGGGCGGCGACGGAAGCTCCCAGCACTCCTGGGCATGGCAGATCGGCTGCTCGCACGCACATCAGTTCTATCAGAACCCGCTCGCAGCATTCGGCCTGCTGTATGATAAGAGCGCAACAGGTCTTGCCGGCAAGATGCAGGCAAACGGCGCTGAGCAGGACTATGAAATGTCCCTTACCCGTCAGCTCGAGCTCTACCTGTGGCTGTCCTCTGCTGAAGGTCCGTTCGCAGGCGGCGTCACGAACTGCTGGATGGGCGACTATGAGACATATCCGTCCGGCGTCCCGACCTTCCATAAGATGGCTTACATCGAGCAGCCGGTTTACGCTGACCCGGGTTCCAACAACTGGACAGGTAACCAGTTCTGGGCGACCCAGCGTCTCGCTGAGCTGTACTACATCGTCTGCACCGATGCCGATGCAGAGAAGGCATCTGCAAACATTAAGCCGGGCGGCATGAGCATCAAGGAAGCTCTGAAGACCGTTCTGGACAAGTGGGTGAAGTGGTTCACCGATAACACTGAGCTGACCGATGACGGCCTGTTCGCAGCTCCGTCCAGCATCAAGTGGGAAGGCGCTCCGGAGAGCTGGAACGAGAAGTATGTCGAGAACACCAACCTCCACGCAAAGGTCAACGGCATGAACACGAGCGACCTCGGCTGCCTGTCCTCCTATGCTAATACGCTGATGTACTATGCAGCTGCAAACGGCGTGAAGGCTTCCGGTACTGTTGAGGATGATCCGTCGAACCTCGCACAGCACGGCCTCTACATCGCACAGCAGCTCCTCGACCGTGAGTGGAAGGTCGGCCGTGACAACATCGGTCTGAGCCTGACTGAGCACAACGGTTCTCTCGCTCGCTTCTGGGAGCAGGAGGTTTACATCCCGGCAGGCAACTCCGGTACATATCCTTATGGCTACGAAGTCAAGAACGGCGCAAAGTTCATCGACCTCCGTCCGATGTACAAGGATGAGGGACAGTCCTACTCCAAGCTGTATGCTGAGCTTGAGGCTGCATACAAGAAGGATAAGGAAGGCGGCGCTACGATCAAGGAGTTCGATTCCAAGACGCAGGATTACAACTACGGTATGGACTGCGCGACCGATTCCTCTGCATTCACGAATGTTGCTGATGTCGATCTGCACTATCACAGATTCTGGCACGCAGGTGATATCATGTGGGCTCTCGGCACCATGACAGAGCTGTATCCGGATCTTGTTCCGGATGGCAAAGTCGATCCCGACCCCGGCGATGACAAAACAGACTGGGGTAATGTCGACGAGTCCGAGGGCGCCAGTCCCAAGGAGCGCGTGGATGTTTCCGATGTTGTTCTTCTTGCTCGCTACCTTAATGAGGATGAAACAGCGGTCGTGAGCAAGCAGGGCAAGCTCAATGCTGACGTTAACGCTTCCGGCAAGCCTGATACTGATGATATGGCTAAGATCCTGAAGTTCGTTGCAAAGCTGATCCCGTATGAGTCTCTCGGTACCACCAAGGACAACTGATTGACGGATTTCGGCTTGAACTGATTCAATCGCAATACTGCAAAGGGACGCACCGTGAGGTGCGTCCCTTTTGTTGCCAAATTGTAGCATTTGCGCCCTTGATTTTCCTGCGGAATCATGGTATAATATAATAATGAAAATATGATGGCATATTTTGTGCTGAAATAAATTGAGAAAAGAGGAGCCTCCGAAATGCCCAGAAGTATGACCGGCTACGGCCGTGCGCAGATGCTCGAGGACGGGCGCGATGTCCTCGTTGAGATCCGCGCTGTCAATCACCGCTATTATGAGTTTTCGGCGCGGCTGCCGCGCACCTGTCTCTACCTCGAAGAAAAGCTCAAGAGCTTCCTCAACGGCAGGATCGGCCGCGGCAAGGTCGAGGTTTCGGTGACGATCACCCGTCCCGACGGAAAGGATGCGCAGATCGCAGTCAACCGCTCCGTAGCGGAGGGCTATGTCAATGCGCTGCGGATGCTGAATGAGGAGCTCGGAGAAAACGGCGGGCTTTGGCTTTCGGATGACCTGACGCTGAATTCGCTGCTCCGTCTGCCGGATGTGTTCACGGTGACTAAGGAGCAGGAGGACGAAAATGCGGTCTGGGCAGTCGTTTCCGCGGCTGCGGCACAGGCGCTGGATTCGTTCGTGAAAATGCGCGAGGCTGAGGGCGGCCGTCTGGCGGCAGACCTTACCGGCAAGCTCGACGGGCTGGAGGCGATGCTGCGGCAGGTGGAGTCCATTGTGCCGAGCATTGCGGAGAATTACCGCCAGCGGCTCTATGCCAAGCTGACCGAGCTGCTCGCTGATACGAATATCGACGAACAGCGCATCCTCACCGAGACGGCGATCTTTGCGGAGAAAACCGCGATCGACGAGGAAACTGTCCGTCTGCACAGCCATATTGCGCAGTTCCGGACGCTGCTTCAGGCGGAGGAGCCGATCGGCAGAAAGCTCGATTTCCTTGTGCAGGAAATGAACCGTGAGGTCAACACCATCGGCTCGAAGGCACAGGATCTCAGCGTGACACGACTCGTTGTGGATATGAAATCCGAGATCGAAAAGATCCGCGAGCAGATCCAGAATATTGAGTGAGCGAAAGGAGCGGCTATGCGGCTGATCAACATTGGCTTTGGCAATATGATCTCATCGGCGCGGCTCGTGACGATCGTCAGTCCGGACTCCGCACCGATCAAGCGCATCGTGCAGGATGCCCGCGACCGCGGCAGACTCATCGACGCAACATATGGCCGCCGCACGCGTGCGGTCATTGTCATGGACAGCGATCATGTGATCCTTTCGGCGATCCAGCCGGAAACGATCGCGGCAAGACTGGCCGGCAGCAATGCGCCGGCAGAGGAGGAGACAGAGGATGTCTGAGGGCAGACTGATTGTGCTTTCCGGCCCGTCCGGCTGCGGAAAAGGCACGATGATCGAGCAGATCCTGAAGGACGGCGGCTATATGGTCTCGGTGTCGGCGACGACCCGTGCGCCGCGCACCGGAGAGACGAACGGCGTGAATTATCATTTCCTCTCGCGGGAGGAATTTGAGCAGCGGATCGCAGGTGACGGATTGCTCGAATATGCAGAATATTGCGGCAACTATTACGGTACGCCGCGCAGGGAGGTCGAGGCTGCGCTCGCGGAGGGTAGAAACGTCATCCTTGAGATCGAGGTGCAGGGCGCATTGCAGGTCAAGAAGCGTTTTCCGGAGGCAGTGCTGATCTTTACGATCCCGCCCTCGATTGATGAGCTGCGCCGGAGACTGCATAAGCGCGGCACGGAGACCGAGGATGTCATTGAAAAACGCATTGCGCGGGCGCTTGATGAGTTGCCGATCGCCAAGCAATATGATTATATTATTCTGAATGATGCGCTGGAGGACGCCGTCCGCGATTTCTTCGCGGTGATGCGTGCGGAATCCCTGCGTGCAGATAAAGTCAACCTGAATCTTTGAGAAACAGAAAGGACGGAGACCCGCTATGATGCTGAGACCCTCAATGTATCAGATCATTTCCAAAAACGAAAGCTACTATTCTCTCGTGATCGGTGTTGCGAAGCGCGCCAGAGAGATCGCCGAGCAGCACGTCAAGGAGAAGGAGGCGGCAAAGGAAGCCGCCGAAAAGCGCGCGAAGCAGAACGGCGACCAGAAGATCCGGCTCGATGACAAGACCATGCGCATGGTCGTGCTGGAGGAGAATCCGGTCAAGACGGCCGTGGACGAATTCGCCGCAGGCAAATATAAGATCGTCGAACCCGACGAGGATTCCGCCCGCTGATGCCGATTCAGACGGACAGTAATTTGAACGGTCAAGGAATGCCGCTGATTATTCAGGTCGCACTGGATGCAGCGGCGTTCGGCTATGACCGGCTTTATAGCTATACGGTCGGCGGCGCCGATGCGGAGACTGTCCGCGTCGGAATGCGCGCGGCGGTGCCGTTCGGCAGGGGCAACCGCAGACGGCTCGCCATGATCCTCGGCATCTCGCGTGAAATGCCGGAAAATGTCGAGCTGAAGCCGATCGCGGCGCTGCTCGATCCGGAGCCGGTTCTGACCGATGAGCTGGTGATGCTCGTAAACTGGCTGCATGAGCATACCTTCTGCACATGGTACGACGCAGTGCGCGCAGTATTGCCGGGCGGAATGCAGATGCGGCTGGAGGAACGCTGTCTGCCGCTGGAGCCGCCTGTCGGCGTCAGGCTGACTGCGAAGGAGCAGAACTTCATGCAGATGCTCGGTGCGGCAGGTGCGCGGGAGCGTGATCTTCTGCTGCGGCAGGACAGCGATGCGGAAAAAAAGAAGATCATGGATTCGCTGATCGCAAAGGGCTGTCTGCTGGCCGTCACGGAGGGCAAAAAGCTCGTCGCGGACAGCACGCGCCGAATGGTGCGGCTCTCTGCGGCCTACAGTGCCAATCCGACGGATTTCCGCCCGACGCCCAAGCAGCAGCTTGCCGTCCGCATTCTGGAGCAGCATGAGGCGCTCTCCGTCAAGGAATGCGCCTATCTTTCCGGCGTGACGGAAACCGTCGTCAACAATCTGGTCAAGGCGGGCATTGCCGAGCAGCACGAAGCGGAAATGCTGCGCGTGCCGCGGGATGCAGCTGCGACCGTTTCACCGGATGACACTGTGCTGACTGCGGAGCAGCAGGCGGCATTTGACGCCGTTGCGGAGCAGATCACTGCGCAGAAGGCGGCAGCCTTTCTGCTCTACGGCGTGACCGGAAGCGGCAAGACCGCCGTCTTCGAGCAGCTGATCGCGCTGACGCTGCGGCAGGGAAAACGCGCTCTGCTGCTGCTGCCGGAGATTGCGCTGACACCGCAGATCGTGCAGTATTTCCAGTCGCGCTTCGGCAATCAGGTCGCGCTGATCCACAGCGGACTGTCGCTCGCGCAGCGCTTTGATACCGACAAGCTGATCCGCCGCGGCGAGATCTCCATTGTCATCGGTACGCGGAGCGCCGTATTCGCACCGCTTGAAAATCTCGGCCTCATCATCCTCGATGAGGAGGGCGAGCATTCCTATAAATCGGAGCAGTCGCCGCGCTATCATGCGGCGGAGGTGGCCAAAGCACGCGCAAAGTATCACAATGCCGCGCTTGTGCTGGCCTCTGCAACGCCGTCGCTCGAAAGCCGCTATCTCGCGGAGCGCGGTGTCTACCGGCTGCTGCGCATGACAAAACGCTATAATCAGGCGCCGCTGCCTGCGGTCTCGATCGTCGATATGAACGAGGAGCGCATCAACGGCAACGGCAGCCCGTTTTCTGTTGCACTGGCGGACGCGCTCAATGAGAACTTGCAGCGCGGGGAGCAGAGCATCCTGCTGCTCAACCGCCGCGGCTATCACACGCTGCTGCAATGCACCAAATGCTATGAACCGGTCTACTGCCCGAACTGCTCGGTGCCGATGACCTATCATAAAACCAACGGCTCCCTGCTCTGCCATTACTGCGGCCATGTGCAGCCGCCGGTCACGAAATGTGAAAAATGCGGCAATGACCGCTTCCGGCAGCTTGGCTTCGGGACGCAGCGGCTGGAGGAGGAGCTTCAGGTGCTTCTGCCCGATGCACGGATCCTGCGCATGGATGCGGATACCACAATGTCGCGTTCAGCCTATGAGACCGGCTTCCGCGCATTCGCAAAGCATGAGTACGACATCCTCTGCGGCACACAGATGATCGGCAAGGGACTGGACTTTCCGAATGTCACGCTGGTCGGCGTTGTGTCCGTGGACAAGGCGCTGTTCTCCGGCGACTTCCGCAGCTATGAGCGGACATTCTCGCTCGTGACACAGGTTGTCGGGCGCGGCGGACGGGGCAAATCTGCGGGCAGGGCGATCCTGCAAACCTTTATGCCCGACCACTATGTGCTGAATCTCGCCGCACAGCAGGATTACGACCGCTTCTATGCGGAGGAGATCGCCGTGCGGCGCGCACTGATGTTCCCGCCGGTCTGCGATCTCTGCGTGATCGGCTTTTCGGGCATCTGGGAGAACCGCGTCTGCATCGCGGCAAACCGCTTCGTCGAGATCCTTGCGGAGACGCTGAAGCGGGAGCAGTGCAGACTGCCGCTGCGCGTTCTGGGGCCGGTCGAGGCGAGCTACGGCAAGCTCGGCGGAAAGTATCGCCGGCGGCTGCTGCTCAAATGCAAAAACACCGCCGAAATGCGCCGACTGATCCGGCATCTGCTGGAGCAGGCCTATGCGGATAAGGCGTTCAGCGAGGTCTCGGTTTATGCTGATATGAACGGCGACTGCGGCGTTTGAGCGACAGATTAAGAAATCCTGAAATATTTGTGAAAATGCATCTATTCATATGCAAAATCTGTTATAATAAATGAAAGGCACATATACTGAGAGGAGAATGGATATGGCAAGAAATCAGGCACCCTCCCGCTTTGTGGAGGTCTATACGCAGAAGGCACCGGGCATCAACAAGATTCTCGTGGATATGGTCACGGGCGTGAATTATTTCTGGCACTCCGAGGCGGACGGCTACGGCGGGGCAGCAGGTCTCACACCGCTGCTGAATCCGGACGGCTCTCCGGTCGTGACACCGCCGGAGATGTTCATGCCGCGATGACGCTGTTCAGGCTCACGAAAAAGCAAATCGTGATCCGGCTGATTCTGCTGGCGGCTTTGCTCATCGGCGGAGCGGTATGGCTTTGCGTCCGCGCCTGTCCGACATGGCACAGCCGGATACAGGTTCCGCCGGAGGTACGCGACGGGAGTGTGCAGAGCAGCACGCAGGAAACAGCAGTCGCCCCGCCGGAGGGCTATGAACGCATCCCGGCGGCAGAGGACAGCTTTCTGCAATTTATGCGCACATCGCAGTGCTGGCCGGCGGGCAGCAGCATTATGACCTATGACGGCAAGCCGCTTTCCGGTGTGAATGCCGCGGCGGTCTATACGCTCCCCCTGCCGGATTCCGGCTATCAGGAATGCGCCGATACGATCATAGCGCTGTGGGGCAATTATTATTTCAACAGACAGGAGTATGACCGTATCGCATTCTCATTCTCGAACGGATACGAGACAAAATATACGGACTGGCGCGAAGGCTGGCGCTATGTGACGCTCCCGCTCATCAACAAGACCTTCCGCGTGAAGCTCGCAGGAGAGGACGGCTCGGATCAGCAGTATTTCAACTACTGCGAAGCGGTCATGCGCTATGCGGGAACGCTCTCGCTGGAGGCGGAATCCCATACGATCAGCCCGTCAGAGGCGCAGGCCGGCGATATTCTCTGTCAGGGCGGCGCGCCCGGCCATGCAGTTGTAATCGTCGATGAGGCTCGGAACGCGGACGGAAAACGCTGCTTCCTGCTCGCGCAGGGCTTCATGCCCTCGCAGTCGGCGCATATCATCGCCGGCGTGCATGACAGTCCGCTGGGCGAAAACTGCCCGTGGTATACGGAGGAACAGCTCGCCGGCAGTCCGATCCATTTGAGCAGCTTTACATTTCAGCCGGATGCGCTGCGCCGCTGGAAGGACGGCTTTCCGAATACTGCGGCAGCGGAAGAAGGAGTATGAAAAATGGCAATTCGCAATATTGTGAAAGAGGGCGACGACGTTCTGCTGAAAAAGTGCAGACCGGTCGAGAAATTTGACGATAAGCTCGCGCAGCTGCTCGACGATATGACCGAGACGCTGAGGAAATCCGGCGGTGTCGGACTGGCCGCGCCGCAGGTCGGCATCCTGCGCAGAGTATTCATTATGATACTGGAGGAGGACGGCCCCGTGATCGAAGCCGTCAATCCGGAGATCGTCAAGACCTCCGGCAAGGTGCGCGATGTGGAAGGCTGCCTTTCCGTCCCGAACCGCTGGGGCTATGTCACGCGGCCGAAGTCGGTCGTGCTGCGCGCCTATAACCGAAACGGCGAGCAGTATGAGCTGAAGCTCAAGGATCTCGGCGCACGCTGCGCGTGTCATGAAAACGATCATCTGGACGGACATTTGTTCCTTGAAAAGGTTGAGGAATTCGTCCAGCCGGAGCAGGAAGCATAACGACAGAACGGAGGAATCTCATGGACAGACAGCTTGCGCAGAAAGCACTGGTGCGGTATCTGATCGGACTGGGCATTGTGATGCTCGCGGTATTCCTGCCGGCCGGTACGCTGCTCTACCGCGGCGGCTGGCGGCTGATCCTTAATCTGTTCCTGCCGATGCTGCTGATCGGCTGGCTGCTGCTGCGGCGTGATCCGTCGCTGCTGCAAAAGCGTCTGGAGTCAAAGGAGAAGCAGTCGGTGCAGCAGGTCGTTGTCGTGCTGAGCGCCGCGATGTTCCTTGTCGGATTTCTGGTCGCGGGACTGGATTTCCGCTTTGGCTGGTTCCAGCTGCCGCGGTTCATCTCGCGCATCGCAGCCGTGATCTTTCTGCTCGGCTATCTGATGTACGGCGAGGTGCTGCGCGAAAATTCGTTCCTCTCGCGCTCGGTCAGAGTGCAGAAGGGACAGAAGGTCATCGACACCGGCCTTTACCGCTTTATGCGGCACCCGATGTATACTGCAACGATCCTGATGTTTACGATGATGCCGCTGATGCTCGGCTCCCTGATTGCGCTGCCGGTCTTTCTGATCTATCCGGCGCTGATCGTCCGCCGCATCAGCAATGAGGAACACGTCCTGACAGAAGAACTGCCGGGCTATTCCGAATATAAGAAAAAAGTCAAGTATAAGCTGTTCCCGCGGATCTGGTAAGCTGCGGAACGGCAAAGCGGGGAGGTGGCTGCAATGCAGATCGTCTTTATGGGGACGCCGGAGATCGCTGTCCCGACACTGGAAATGCTGCTCGGCAGTGAACACAAGGTTCAGGCTGTGCTGACGCAGCCGGATAAGCCGCGCGGCAGAGGCAAAAGGCTGATGCCGACACCGGTCAGGGCAAGGGCGGAGGCGGCCGGCATTCCGGTCTATACGCCGCAGTCGCTCCGGAAGGGCGATGATGCCGCGGAGATCACGGAAATCCTGCAAGGGCTTGCGCCGGATCTGATCGTGGTCATTGCATACGGACAGATCCTCCCGAAGCAGATTCTCGATCTGCCGCGCTATGGCTGCATCAATCTCCATGCGTCACTGCTGCCGCGCTGGCGCGGTGCCGCACCGATTCAGCGGGCGATCCTCGCGGGCGATGCGGAGACCGGCATCACCGCGATGCAGATGGCCGAGGGACTGGACACCGGCGATATGCTGCATACCCTGAAAACGCCGATTGCAGCGGACGAGACAGCGGATTCGCTGCATGACCGTCTGGCACTGCTTGCGGCAGATACGCTCCGTGAAACGCTCGCCATGCTGGAAAACGGTACGCTGAAAGCCGTGCCGCAGCCGGAGGACGGCGTGACCTATGCGGAGAAGATCACCAAGGCAATGAGCCGTCTGGATTTCACGGTTCCGGCGGCGGAGCTTGACCGGACAGTCCGCGCCGTGACCGGCTATGCGGTCTTCGGCGGCAAGCGGTTCAAGCTGCTCAGAACGGTTCTGGATACCGGAAAGCGGAGCGATGCGCCTGCGGGCACACTGCTGCGCGAGGGCAAACATGAGCTTTATGTTGTCTGCGGCGACGGCGGCTGCGTCAGACTTCTGACAGTACAGCCGGAGGGCAGCAGACCGATGCAGATCCCCGATTTCCTCAACGGCTGCCGTCTGAACGGCGGAGAATGCCTGACAGCGGCGGAGGAAGCTCTCTGAAAGGAGTCAAGGATGTACTGGATCTTTATTATCATTTCATTTGCGATCACGATTGCTGCGCAGATCCATGTGAAATCGTCATTCCGGAAATACAGCCAGGTGCGGAATCAGCGCGGACTGACCGGCGCGGAGGCGGCGCATCAGCTGCTTCTGGAACACGGCATCACGAATGTGCGGATCGAACCGATCAGCGGCTCGCTGACCGATCACTATGATCCCGGCGCGAATGTCATCCGGCTTTCGGAGGATGTCTACGGCAGCGACAGCGTTGCGGCGGTCGGCGTCGCGATGCACGAGGCCGGTCATGCCGTGCAGTATGCGCAGAATTATGCGCCGATCAAGGTGCGCAATGCGATCGTAAAATCCACGAATATTTCCTCGTGGCTTTCCTATCTGCTTATTTTCATCGGCATTCTCGTCGGCGGCAGAGGCGGACATTCCGCGCTCGGCTATCATATCATGACGATCGGCATTCTGTTCTTCTGCGTCGTGATCTTCTTCCAGCTCGTGACGCTGCCGGTCGAATTCAATGCCAGCGGCAGAGCCGTCCGCTATCTGAAGGAATCCGGCGTATTTACGCAGGAGGAACAGAGCGGCGTGCGAAAGGTTCTGACGGCGGCGGCGCTGACCTATGTGGCGGCGGTCGCAGTCTCCCTGCTGAACCTTGTGCGTCTGCTCATGATACGGGGCAACCGCAGATGATCGGGCTGGATGCTCGCCTGCTCTGTGTGCGGACGCTGATCCGCTCGATCGAATCGAAAAGCTATTCCAATCTCGCTTTGACGCAGGCGCTCATGGATGCGGCGGAGACCTCCCCGCAGGACAGCGGACTCTGCCGGAGGATCTTCCGGGGAACGCTGGAGCGCATGATCACGCTGGATGCCTGCATTGCAGCGCATTCCAAGCGGCCGCCGGAGAAGCTCGATCTGCCGGTGCTGTGTGTGCTGCGCTGCGGCATCTATGAGCTGCTGTATCTGCACACGCCGGAATCGGCGGCGGTCAACCTCTGGACGGAGGCCGTCAAGCGGCTGAAAAAAACAAGTGCGGCCGGTATGGTCAATGCCGTTCTGCGCGGCTTCATCCGCGGCGGAAAGGTGATTCCGATGCCGGAGGATGCGCTTGCGGCGATGTCGGTGCAGTATTCTGTGCCGGTGCCGCTGCTCGAAGCACTGCTGCATGACTATGACCGCGAAACGGTCACGGCATTTCTGGAGGATGCAGCGGATGCGCCGCCGGTCTATATCCGCAGGAATCCGCTGTTTGCGTCAGAGGAGAAATTCCTGCAAATCATCGCAGCGGAGCCTGTTCCGGAGATTCCCTGTGCATACCGGCTCAGACGGCGCGGGGAAACGGCGGAGGTCCCGACCGTCATCGACGGGCAGGAGACCGTTCCGATGGACCCGTTCCGCAGCGGCCTTGTCACCGAGGCAAAGCCGATGGGCAGGGGCTGGCACGTTCAGGATCTCGCCTCGCAGCTCTGCTGTCTGGCGCTGGACCCGCAGCCCGGCGAGACCGTGCTGGATGTCTGCGCGGCACCGGGCGGCAAGACCTTTACGATTGCGGAGCTGATGCAGGACAAAGGCACTGTCTATGCGTATGATCTGCATGAGAAGCGCGTCGGACTGATTCGCAGGGGCGCGGAAAAGATCGGCCTGCAATGCATCAAAGCGCAGACCGGCGATGCACGGAAAACGGAAAAGCCGCAGGCCGAGCGCGTACTGTGCGATGTTCCCTGCTCCGGCTTCGGCGTGATCCGCAGAAAGCCTGAGATCCGCTATAAATCGCTGGACGAGGCAGCCGGTCTGCCGGAGATCCAGTATGCAATACTCGAAGCGTCAGCGCGGGCGGTGAAGTCCGGCGGTGTGCTGGTCTATTCGACCTGCACCGTGCTGCGGCGCGAAAATGAGGATGTCGTCCGCAGATTCCTCGCGGCGCATCCGGAATTCCGTCCCGAACGGCCGTGGCAGGAGATTCCTGCGCTCGCCGGATACGGGCAGGAGATGACCACGCTGTTCCCGCAGATGCTCGGCAGCGACGGCTTCTTCATCGCGAAAATGCGGAAAGCATAACGCACGGATGAAGCGAAAAAACGGAAAGGAGCGGAGCCGGTTTGGAGTCACAGAAAACGGATATTATGAGCCTCCTGCCGGAGCAGCTCGAAGCGGAGATCACCGCGATGGGCGCGCCGAAATTCCGCGCAAAACAGATCTTCCGGCAGCTGCATCAGAAAAGGGTGTTTGATTTCGCGAAAATGACAGAACTTTCTAAACAATTTCGCGAAGAACTGAATCAGCGCTTTTATATAAATCCGCCAAAGATTGAGCAAAAGCTTGCATCTAGTGCGGATGATACTGTAAAATATCTATATAGGCTCTCTGACGGGAGCATGATCGAGACCGTGCGCATGGTCTATCACCACGGTGTGACCGCCTGCATCTCGACGCAGGTCGGCTGCAAAATGGGCTGTAAGTTCTGCGCATCGGCGCCGCTGGGATTCATCCGGAATCTCCGCCCCTCGGAAATGCTCGGTCAGATCTACGGTGCTGACGCCGGATATCCGGAGGATCAGCGCATCAGCGGCATCGTGCTCATGGGCATCGGTGAGCCGCTGGATAACTATGATAATGTGATGCAGTTCCTGAGACTGATCTCCGCTCCGGAGGGCAGGAATCTCAGCCTGCGTCATGTGACGCTCTCGACCTGCGGCATCGTCCCGCAGATCCTGCGGCTCGCGGAGGAACAGCTTCCGGTCACGCTGTCGGTCTCGCTGCATTCGGCGGACGACAGCCGGCGCGATGCGCTGATGCCGGTCAATCACCGCTGGCCGATCAGTGAACTGCTCGATGCCTGCGGCGCTTACTTCCGGAAGACAGGCAGGCGCGTTACATTTGAATATGCCGTGATCGCCGGCGAGAATGATTCTCCGGCGGCGGCAGCGCTGCTTGCAAAGCGGCTCCGGCCGGTCTTTCCGGGACAGCATCCGCACATCAATCTGATCCCCGTCAACCCCGTTGCGGGAACGGGCTTCCGTGCAGGCCACGCACAGCGCTTTCAGAAGCTGCTGGAGCGTGAGGGCATCAATGCGACCGTGCGCCGGACACTCGGCGAGGATATCAAGGCTGCCTGCGGTCAGCTTCGGCGTGACCACATGGAGGCCGGTGAAGAAAGTGTGGTGAGCGGCATTGAAAGCATATCTGGGATGTGATATCGGACGCACCAGACCGGAAAATCAGGACTCTGTCCGTGCGGAAAGCTATCCGGACGGCGTGCTGGCACTGGTCTGTGACGGCATGGGCGGAATGCAGAACGGCAGTGCCGCGAGCAAGATCGCAGTCGCGGCGGCGGAGGATTTCTTCCGCGCTGCCTATGACACCGATCTCGATGCAGAGGCGATCTGCGAGATTTTGCGGGAATGCGCATCCGATGCGAACCGCAAGGTCTATCAGGCGGCCATGCGCTGTGAGATGCGCGGCAGAATGGGTACGACACTCGTCGGCGCCTTTGCGCGGGACGATCTGCTCTGCCTTGTCAATATCGGCGATTCACGCGCCTATCTGCTCCCCGAAAACGGGCAGCTCCGGCAGCTGACGACCGATCATACCGTGGTGCAGCTGCTCTATGAGCAGGGCTCCATCACCGCCGAGGAGCGGGCAACACACGCAAGACGCAATGAGCTGCTGCGCGCAGTCGGCGTTTCGATGCGCGTGCTGGCGGATATCCAGTCGATCCCGCTGGCAGCGGGCGACCGCGTTCTGCTCTGCTCGGACGGCTTATACAATATGGTCTCTCCGGAGCGGCTGACCGGAATCCTGCGCGGGACACCGCCTGAGCAGGTGCCGGAGGTCTGCATCGCGGAGGCGAATGCGGCAGGCGGCAGGGATAATATTTCCGTGATCCTGCTGACAAACTGAATTTCGGCAGATATTGGGGCGGGGCAGCGCTTCGCTGCGCCGTGCCATGTGCATATATGCATCCGGTCGGATACCGGAATGCGCTTTTTGATGAGGGATGGAATCTTTTTTGATCGCCGGACTGCGAACCGGCACGGAGGTTTGAGATGGAAAAAGATCACAACGACAAGAACATCGGGAAGAAGCTGGACGGCCGCTATGAGATCACGGAGCTGATCGGCGAGGGCGGCATGGCGGATGTCTACCGTGCGACCGATACGGTCGAGCACCGGACAGTCGCCGTCAAAATTCTGAAGAAGGAGTTTGCGGAGAATGAGGAATTCCTGCGCAGATTCCGCAATGAATCCAAGGCGATCGCAGTGCTGAGTCATCCGAATATCGTCAAGATCTTCGATGTCGGATTCTCGGAGCGGATCCAGTTTATCGTCATGGAGTATATCGACGGCATCACGCTCAATGAGTATATGGAGACACAGGGACAGCTCGGCTGGAAGGACGCTGTTCACTTCATTCTCCAGATCCTCCGTGCGCTCCAGCACGCACACAGCAAGGGGATCGTACACCGCGATATCAAGCCGCAGAACATCATGGTGCTGCGCGACGGAACGATCAAGGTCATGGACTTCGGGATCGCAAAGTTTGCGCGTGAGGACGGCAAGACCGGTACCGACAAGGCGATCGGCACCGTGCATTATATCAGCCCGGAGCAGGCCAGAGGCGGCGCGACCGACGCAAAGAGCGATCTTTATTCCGTCGGCGTGATGCTCTATGAAATGCTCACCGGCGCAAAGCCCTTCGACACGGATAACCCTGTCAGCATTGCCGTGATGCATATGCAGGCAAAGGTGCCGCTGCCGAGCTCCATTCGCCCTGATATCCAGATCGGACTGGAGGAGATCATCCTCAAGGCGATGGAAAAGGATCCCGCAGACCGCTATCAGTCTGCAAGAGAAATGATGGATGATCTCCAGACCTTTAAGGAGGATCCGGACGGCGTGTTCGGATACTATCCGGAATTGTTTGAAGGAGAGGAACAGCCAGTGGACATTTTCAATGAAGATGAAAACCAGAACAGAGACCTGACACCGGAGGAGGAGCTGCCGGCGCCCGAGGAGGAATACTACGAGGACGACCAGCAGTATTATGAGGACGATCAGCAGTACTACGAGGATGAACAGCAGTACTACGATGAGCCGCAGTACGGCACGCCCGTGCTGGCCGCAGACGAGGACGACGAGGAATATGAGGAGGAGACAAAGTCCCTCTTTGTGCCGATCCTGAGCGCGGTCATCATCGTTGTGATCGTTGTCGCCGGCGTGCTTTTCACAACGCTGATCTGGAATATGCTCAAGGGCAATACCAGCAACAACAACGATATTGAATTCAAGATGCCGAGCCTCATCGGTATGGACTATAACGAGGCAAATCTCCGTTTCGGCGATCAGATCGTTATCAACATCATCTCCAGTGAGTATTCCGATTACGCGAAGGACAAGATCTTCGATCAGGATATCAATCCGAATGATCCGGTCGCAAAGGGCGATACGGTCAATGTCAAGGTCTCGCTCGGTGCGAAGAAGGTGCAGCTGCCGGACGTCCGCGAATGGGACTTTGAAACTGCAAAATCAACGATCCTCGGCCTGAACCTTTACGTTGACAAGCGGAATGCCTACAGCGATGAGATCGAGGCGGGCCGCGTAATTTCGACCGATCCGGAGGGCCCGAAGGAGCTCGAACCGGGCACTTATGTCCGCGTGACGGTCTCGCTCGGTGAGAACAAGATCACGGTTCCGGTTCCGAACTTTATCAACATGAAGTGGGATGCGGCAAAGACAGCGGCGGACGGCCTCAAGCTGACGCTCGCGAAGAAGGAAGTCGATGACGAATCCGAGGAGGGCACGATCCTGAATCAGAATGTCGCAGTCGGCGAGGAGGTCTCCGAGGGAACGGTCATTGAGCTGACGGTCTCCAGCGGCAAGAAGAAGGATACGCAGGTGCGTGTCAGCTTCAATATTCCGGTCAATGCATCCGGTCTGTTCCACATCGTTCTGTACGATGGAGGCGTTCCGAAGGCAATCGGCGGCTCGTTCAATCCGGAGTATGCAGCAGGTGTGACATTCCTGAATGTTGACGGTACGGATGTCGTGGATCTGGTCGCGATGCTCGTGAATGAGGATACGGGTGCGGAAGCCAAGATCGGTGTTTACCGCGTAGACTTTGACTCCAAGTCCGTGCAGGAGCTGAGCGGCGATATTGATGGTGCATTCGAGGCGGTCGGCGGCATCAAGGGCGCAGCGCCCGCGCCGCAGCAGACCGAGGCGCCGGCTACAACGCCGCCTCCGGTCGTGACTGAGGCACCGGCTCCGATCGTGACCGAGGCACCGGCTCCGGTTGTGACCGAAGCACCGAATCCGTTTGCGATTCCCTGACGGAATGCACATGGAAGGTTTGATCATCAAGGCAGTTGGGGGACTTTACACCGTAGAGTCCCCCAGCGGTGTATTATCCTGCAAGGCGCGCGGCATCTTCCGGAAGCAGGGAATCTCGCCCTGTACCGGCGACCGCGTGACCGTCGCAGACGATGTGATCACAGAGATCCACCCGCGGAAGAATCTGCTGATCCGCCCGCCGCTGGCGAATCTCGATCAGCTGCTGTTTGTGCTGGCTGCGCGCGATCCGGCACCGAATTTACAGCTGCTCGACCGCTTTCTCGCGGTCTGTGTTTACAAGGAGATCACGCCGGTTCTGATATTCACAAAGGTCGATCTCGCTGACGCGGCGCCCTATGCGGAAAGCTACCGTGCAAGCGGCTTTCCGGTACATTTTGTGGATTACGGCAGACCGGAGACCGTTGCGGCGGTCTATGATCTGCTCGCCGGAAAGATCAGTGCATTTACGGGCAATTCGGGCGTCGGGAAATCGACGCTGCTGAATGCGCTGGATGTTTCACTGAATCTGGAGACCGGCGATATCAGCAAAAAGCTCGGCAGAGGCCGTCACACGACGCGGGAGACCGCGCTCTATACATTGCCGCACGGCGGCAGGATCGCGGATACGCCGGGCTTCTCGACCTTTGAAACGGATGCCTATGCGGTCATCGCGCCGGAGCAGCTCGCGGACTGCTTTCCGGAGATCGGCAGCATTGAGGCGCCCTGCCGCTATGCGGATTGCCGGCATATGAAGGAGCCGGGCTGTGCCGTGCGTGAGGCAGTGAAGGCGGGAGACATCCCGCGCAGCCGCTACGAAAGCTATCATGTTATGATGCTGGAAGCCCTTGCAAGAAAGCAATACTGACGTTTCCCTGACATACACGCAAACCGCTCCATCATCGAAAAATGAATGAAAAGAGGTGTGCCTATGTTATGTCCGAACTGCAAGAATCAGATTTCCGATACGGCCTCCTTCTGCACCTTCTGCGGGACGGCTGTTCAGCACGCACCGGCATCTGCCGGAACCGGTGCTTCGCAGGATCAGCCGCCGATGCAGACGCAGATGCCCGCAGGGATTCCCGCACCGGGCTTTTCGGAGCGGCTCAATGATCCCGAGATCCTTGCGGCAATGAAACGGAACAGCCGCGCAGCCGGAATTTTCGGCATTGTCATCATTCCGATGCCGCTGATCGGCTTTCTCATTTACAGCAGGTTTTCCGAAAAAATGGAGTTTTCGGAGGCACTGAAAATCGGTGCGATCGTTTCCGGTGTGTTTCTGTTGTTTGCGCTTTTCAGTGCCGCCAAGCGCAGAATGACGAAAAGCTATGATGCCGTCGTGACCGATAAGCGCACGCGCACAACATACCGCCACACGAATTCTGATGACAAGGAAATGATCACGGAATACACGACAGTTGTCCGGACGGACAGCGGCAAAACACGGAAGATCGTCGAATATGAGGGCAGTCCGCTTCAGGCGTTCGATTATCTGAATATCGGCGACCGCTTCCGGTTTCATCCGCAGTTTGTTTTTCCGTATGAGCATTATGACAAGTCAAAGGCGCCGTATCTGTGCTGTGTCAGCTGTGGGAGAAGAAATCCCGTGACGGCAGACCGCTGTGAGAAATGCAATGTGCCGCTGCTGAAATAACCGGATGATACAGAGCAAAAAAGAACCTCCCGACCGCGGCCGGGAGGTTTTTTTATGTGTTCAGGATTCCATCGGGAATCAGGAAACTCGGACAAAACTCGTAATTCTCATCCATGTATATCAGGACTTGATAGTCCTCATCCTCGGCGGCGATGCCGAAATGGATCGGCAGCCGCCGTAACAAGCCGAAATAGGTATGCGTTTCGCCGCTTACGGGATCATAGACCGCGATCTTCCAGGTGGTCTCATCCAGCTGTCTGACATACCAGACCGTGCCGTCCGGCGCGATCAGCGGCAAATGAAGGAAGCCTGCCGGCTGTTCGTCCACTACGGTATAGTCGCCGTGCGGCCTGACGCATACAAGCTCCTGCCGGTCGCCCTTTGTGCGCAGGAATACGGTCATGCCGTCTGAAATCGCCGCCGCGGTCAGTTCGCCGTTCTGCTCCTCTGCCGTTTGGACGGGCTCGCTGCCGCCGTCACCGGTGTCTGCTTCGCCGGGCATCGGAACATATTCGATCGTGTCCGCCCGATAGCGGCAGATGCGTCTGCACTGCGCATCGGAGAAGAATGCGCCGATCGCATCCTCCTGCGTCAGATGCTTCGCTTCCAGCACCTTGCCGTTTCTGTCGCACCAGATCGTACAGATATTCTCCGCAGCGCCGTTCACGCCGTCCGTCAGGCTGAACACCATGAAATAGGTGTCGGATGCATCATTGCGAATATGCCAGACCGCCTTGCAGCGGAAGCTGCCGTCCTGAGAATCCGGAATGACTGTATCTTGATAAATTGCATCCCGGACATCCAGACAGAATGCTCCGGTTCCGGCGCCTGTCACAATATCCAGTGTTTCGGTATAGATGCGCTCGCCGTCCGAGATCAGCCGCCCTGTATAGGGCGCAGTGTTCAGCATCGGCGTGACTTCCTCCGCTTCGGTCGTGAATTCTCCGATTTTCCAGCGATGCCATGTGCCGCTGTCGGTCTGCATATAGTAATAGTCGTTATCGCGGAACAGGCTCGTTTCGCCGTTCGGATTCCAGTCAACCGGCCGCAGTGCGCCGCTGCCGCCGAAAAGGTTGTGTCCGTTCTCCTGCGGCGCAGCGGGCGCTGTATCCTGCTGCACCGGCGAAGCTGCGCCGAGCTCGTCGTCGGTGTAATGCTGCGAGAAATAGCGGATGCTGCCGTTTGAAAGTTCGAGCAGCATGAGCTGTTCCTCCGGCCCGCGCAGCATGACTGCGGCGTATTTGGGGCTGATGCTGTAAATTCCCGGCGGGCAGTTTTCATTGCCCTCGACCGTGCGGCTGCGGACATTTTCCGGTGCATCCTTGTCGAGTGTCCAGAGGATCGAAGATGCCTGCATCTGCATATCCGACTGCCAGAGCTGTGAGCCGTCGGAGGTCAGGCTCCAGACTGCGCCGTCCGCAATCACGTTGTCACAGAAGTCTGCCTTCAGCGGAATATCCTCGTAAGCATGGGTATCCAGATTCATTCGCACATAGGAAAGCGCCTCGTCCTGTATTCCGTCACGGACCACGCGGCTGAAATAGTAGAACCAGCCGCCGTCGATCGCAGCCCTGGTGCCGTATTCCAGTCCGTGCGAGAGCATCGGGATGCGTGTTGTCTGCCGGATGATGCTTCCGGTCTTTCCGCTGTCGTCCAGCGCGATCCGGTACATCTCGCCGTTTACATTGGCAGCGGTATAGAGCGCCTTCTCCTCCGGACTGTACCAGACCGTCCGAGGAACGGAATCCTTCGGCATAGCCGTCAGCGTGCCGGTCTCCGGATGATACAGATACGAAAAAGTGACAGTGATTCCGCGGCTGTCAGCTGCCTCAAAATCCGAGAGATAGGCCGTGACGACATAATATCCCTCACAGAGCTTCTGCACCGTGAATGCATGAACCTTTTCCTCAATGCTGCCGCTGTCAGAAAAGCGGCTTCGTGCGTTTTCGAGGTCGTCCTCGCCGAGCGTAAAGAAAGGCGTTTCCTCCGGCCTGCCGTAATTGTCCGTTCGGTAGAGATGAATGCCGTCCTGCTGATAGAAGCATTCGCCGTCCGTGCAGTATTTTTGCAGACCCTCGTGCCGGAAGCCGGATTCTGTCACCCTGCCGAGCTGCCCGCCGCTGCGGTCTGCGCAGAGTGTGCCGCCGGCGAAATAGTACCGCGTGTCGTCATACAGCAGATACATCTGACTGTCATTGGCATGAACCTCGCCGATGCCGCCGAGGAAATTGTGTTCGGCATCCGGCACGGGCTGCTGCTCCTCCGGCGCAGGCTGAACGCTGACCTGATAATACCGCATCTCATTCGTAGCGCGGTCAAAGAGCGCATAGCTCTGCGGCGCATCCGCTTTGGTATCCAGCACTGTAAGCGCATACTGTTCATCGGCTGCCGCGAGCGATTTCAGCGGCGCTGCATTCCATGCATCGGAGACGGTATCGCGGATCTCCGCCGGAACGCTGTCGCCGTATTCAAACAGCACATCGGTTTTCGTCAGCTCGAAATCGCTTGCAGAGAGCGCCTTGCCGTCTCTGCTGACGGTCAGCATCGAATCGCCGACCGGAATAAAGCTGTCAAATTCCGGCTTCTCGCAGACCTCGGTGTATGCTTCCGTCAGCACATTGATCTTTGCATAGGAGGAATGCGGAAATTGTATATTGTCCGCATAGATTTCCGTCATATAGTACACATCCTCGCCGCGGAGTGTCCATGCGGTGCCGTACTCCATTTCGTTGCGGCTGCCCGGGCCCATGTTCAGCGGGCTCCCGCTGACCGTGCCGTCCGGATTCTGTGTGCGGCATGAAAGTACGTTTGCGGCTGTCTGCCATACGGAAAGCTCCGGATGATCCGGCAGGATCATGCCCGGCCGTCCCGAACCTGTTCCGTCGGAGTAATTCTTACTGTCCTCTCCGGTATGATGCCAGACAGAGCCGGCATATTCGCCGCTCTCATCGGCATTATGCATCCTGAACGAGATCCAGTAGTCATTCTCCCTGAGCTTGACGACATCCGAAAACTGAATATGGTCAATCTCAATCGGGGAATCTTCGGCCGGCTCCCATTCGATCTCATAGAACGGCTCCGCGCTGCGGCTGCCGGTCATATCCATGGGGTAGAGCTCTTTTGCGTAGGCATAATAAAAGCGTTCGCCGTCCCAGAATGTATTGCTGAGCGTCATCTGCACATCCTCTGAGGTCGGATAGGCTTTCAGGACACCGCTGCCCGTGCGGTCTGCGGCATATTTTCCGTTGTCAAAATAGACACGCGTATCGTCATACATGAGGTCGAGCGTTCTGCGGGGATAGCTGCTGCTGTACGCGACATGGATCTCGCCCTTGCCGCCGAGAAAATTCGTGATCTGACCGTCCGTCCCGCCGTCTGAGCGGTCTCGGTCGGCTGCTTGCTTCGCGATAAAGACGCCGCCGCCGATGAATACCGCGCAGGCTGCCGCAGCAGCGATGCCGGTCGTCAGGCGGTGCAGGCTGAAATGCTTCTGTGTCATATCGGGTTCCTCCCTCCGATGCTTCGGGGTATGCTGCACCGCACCGGAAGCCGGACTGCCGCTGCTTTCGCGGATATTCTCCGCTGAGGACGCTGCAGCAGACTGCTCCGCTGAATGCAGACTGCGGCGGGGATCCCTGTGCCGCTTCGGTTTGGCTTCGGCAATATAATCCTCCGGAATGCCCTGAATGGCATCCAGCAGATCTTCCGGCTTCATAAGAATCCCTCCTTTTCCAGATATGTCCGGAGCTTCTTTCTTGTGCGCATCAGCGTGACAGTGACCTTTGATTTTGTGATCTCCAGCTCTTCGGCGATCTCGTCCACGGGACAGCAATACCAGTACCGCTGCACGAAAATGATGCGGTGCTGTGGCCCTAGTGTGCCGAGAAAGCGGCCGATCGCTTCGGAGAGCCTGCGCCGGTCGAGCTGCTGCTCCACGGTGTCAGGAGCCGTGCAGTCGCGCAGCTCGTCCAGAACGAGCGGAACCTCGCCGCCGCCGCGCTTCTGCGCTTTGCCTGCGGCAAGGCGGCTGCACGCTGCGGAGCGCGTCACGGATGCGATATACGCATAGAGATTCTCCGGCTTCGCCGGCGGGATATGTGTCCAGAGCCGCAGCAGCACATCGTTGACGCATTCCTCTGCATCCTCCGCGCTGCCGAGAATATTGTAGGCGATCGTATAGCAATATCCGCCGAACCGTTTCTGCGTTTCCGCGGCGGCGGATTCGTCGCGTGCAAAGTAGAGCGCGATCAGGTCATGGTCGTTCATATGCTGCTGTCCTCCCTTCCGTCGGTGAATTTGAAGCGCTTCACTATGATAGACAGAAAAAATGTGATGCAGATTACATTTTTTCTTCCACAGCGAAAAAATGTCGTTTTGCTTATTGATGTCCCAACTATCTCTTGAAGATATCTGCTTGTCTTTTTGCCGTGATACTGCGTTAGAAATCCTTGCCTTGCGTCAGCAAGGCGGCGGCTTTCTGCCTTGTCTCACGACAAAAATCCTGCGCATCTATTCTTCAAGATTTAATTGGTACATCAATATAAACAAGCAATCCCGGCCGGAATACGGCCGGGAAGTGCTGTAACGGGATCAGGTCGCACTGACCGCAGCGGTATCTGTATGTGCGGCGGGATCAGGCTCCGGCAGCGCGAGCGTCAGCGTCAGGATATTGCGGCCGTCCTCATAGCGGTAGCTGACATTATCCATGTACTGCTTGACCATATAAATGCCGAGTCCGCCGGCCTTCCGCTCCTCTGCGCCGAGCGTAACATCCGGATCCCGCTTTTTCAGCGGATCATAGGGGATGCCCTTATCCGTAAAGGTCAGCTGCACGGTGCGCGGATTGCTCCGGTAGTGGAAGGTCAGATCGACCGTGCTGGTACCCTGCGGATACGCATAGTTTGCAATATTGATGAAGATCTCCTCCGCAGAGATATTGAGCTTATGGACGAGCTTCATCGGGCAGTCATAGCCGGAAAGCAGCTCCTCAAGCCAGTCCGTGACAGTCGGGAGATTCTCCTTGACCGCGACAAATGTCCTTGTCTCGGTGAAAACATCCGTGCCCTCGCCCTTATACTTCACAGCCAGCATTGTGATATCGTCAAACTGCGGCGCATCCTTGACAAAGCCGTCAATGGAGGCCTTGACCTTTCCGATCATTTCCTGCGGGGAATCGTCGGCTGTGCCGTCAAGCGCTTCGAGCAGCTTTGCCTCGCCGAAAAGCTCCTCCTCGCCGTTGGTCGCTTCTGTTACGCCGTCCGTATAGAGGAACAGCGTGTCGCCGGGGGAGAGCTGAAGCTCGCCCTGCTTAAACTGCATCATCTCCATACCGGCAAGCACGAATCCCGCCGGCGCCTTGATATATTCGCAGCTGCCGTCCCGCCGGATTACGGCAGGGTGCGTGTGGCCTGCATTGGAATAGACGACTTTACCGGTCGAAAGCTCCAGAATGCCCATCCACGCCGTTACGAACATCTGCGCATCGTTATGCTCGCAGAGCTGCATATTGACCTTGGTAAAGACCTTTTCGGGCGGCAGACCGAACTGCGCCTGATTTCGGATCAGCGTCTTGGCGATGACCATGAACAGCGCGGCCGGAACGCCCTTGCCGGAAACATCGGCAGCGATGAATGCGAGATGATCGTAATCCAGCAGGAAGAAATCGTAGAAGTCGCCGCCGACCTCCTTTGCCGGATGCATGGTCGCATAGAGATCGAAGTCATCGCGGTCGGGGAATGCGGGGAATGTACTCGGCAGCATGGCAGACTGGATATTCGCTGCAATATTCAGCTCGGCGCTGATGCGCTCATTGGCGGCGGTCGCCTGCGTCAGATCCATGACATACTGCTTGATCTCACGCTCCATTTTCTGTACGGAGCTGCTCAGTGTTTCGATCTCGTCGCCGGTATGGATATTCAGCTGCGAGAGCTTTGACTGCACATCCTGCAAAAGAAGCGCACTGTCATAGCAGGAGGCCGCATCCGAGAGCTCTGTTACTGGCCTGATGATCGTGCGGTTCAGAGAGAAGCCCGTGAGCAGCGCCATGGTCAGACTGATGAGCAGACTGATGCCCGCGATCACGGCCATTTCCCTGAAAATATGCCGCCGGACAAGCTCCATGGAAATATCCACGCCGACTGCGATCGCGGATGTATCCGATTCATAGGCGATCGGTGCCAGAGAGGAGCAGAGCCAGCCGTCCTTTCCGGTTGAGGTGAAGGGGTGCAGCAGGATCTCATCCAGTGTCTTGTTGAGGTTTGCCTCTGCGAACGGCACCTCATCTCCGTAGGAATACGGATCTGTATCATCCATATCGGCAAGATAGGTGACGACATCCCGCTCGGTATCTACCCGCTGGATATACATGAATTTGATATCATTATATGTATACTGAAAGGACAGCAGGTATTTCCCCATGCCCCGGTAATACTCCTCAGCATTAAAAAAGTCGTTTTGCTCCAAAGATGCCATCATTTCATTATATGCTTCCGGTTCCGTCGGCTGCTGGCCGGCGTTCAGGATATTGGCCATTGTCTGAGAGAGCTGGAGCGCCTTGTCTTCATAGAGCTGTCTCGTTGTGCGCTTGACAAGCGAATACATGGATGCAAGCAGAGCGGCCGTGCAGATCATGATCGACAGGAAAATGCCGATCGCATTTTTTTCTGCAAGAGAGAGAGGCTTTTTTCTCATTTTGATTTTTTTCATATCAGTATCTCCGTAATCATTCAGAGTAGATCCAGCGGAAACCAGCAGCTTTCAGGAACATTGCCGGCGTGCGGGAGGATCATGCCGCTGCGGCAGGGCAGCGACGATTCAAACGGGACGCGGCATTTGAGTTGTCTGCATCCGAACCGGCGCAGAAGGAGCTGAAACAGCGCGTCCCGCTGTGCTGCGGGCGCTGCAAGCTCTGTCAGATCCAGCGTATCGCCGCGGCGGGTGCCGAGGACGGCGCAGGCGTCTTTCTCCATCTGCATCAGCAGAGCAAAGCCGCCGCATTCCTTCAGGTCATTCAGCACGAAGCGGAGCGTCTCCGGATCCCAGAATCCTGTATAGGGCAGTGTGTCAAAGCAGTGCTGACGGACCGCGGCATAGGCTGACGGCTCCGGTTCAGACAGCCGGGCGTGCATCAGGGCTGCGGGCTTGTATCCGGCGGATGCGATGCTGTAAAACGGCACCGTCCGGAACCCGAACCTTTCGTACAGAATGACAAGCGGCTGATTGGCGGGGACAAGCAGCAGATCGGCCTTCCGGCACTGTCCGATCGCGGCAGCCTGCCGGAACAGCTCCGTGCAGATGCCCTGTCCGCGGTGATCCGGCCGGACGGCGCAGGCATAGCAATATAGCAAATCGTGCGGTGCATCACGGCCGCAGCCTTCGAGCGGGAGCAGATGCAGCATACCGACCGTTTCCGCGCCGTCAAGGGCGGTCAGGATGATGCCGCGCGGATACCAGTGCATATAAAAGGCATGGATAAAAGCAGGGGTATCGCCGAAGACGCTCAGCCAGAGTTGTTCCAGCTGTGCGAGCTGTGACGGCGCTGCTTGCTGATAATGGATCATGTTGATTCCTCACACGGTTATGACAAGCACATTGAAGCCGAGATAGCGGCGGTAAAAGAAGTGCTTTGCTTTTTCCTTGACGATGAGAATGCCGAGTGTATCGGTGTCCTTTTCTGCATCGGTGCGGCGGAACCGCCGGGTATACATACTGAACGGATTGAACGAACGGGCGTTGTCGCGCAGATGCAGCTCAAAATCGCCGTCCGGCTTTGCGATCAGTGTGATCTGGATATAAAGTCTGTTCCTTGTGCGGCGGGAGAACTGCGCGGTGTTTGCGAGGATCGCGGTGCAAACCTCCTCAACGGTCAGCGTGGTGAAATAGGTCTGCGTTTTGTCTGCGTTCCATTTTTCACAGAATGCGGCTGTCTCATTGAGGAGGCGGCCGATATCCGAATCCTCACCGTAAAGACCGGTGTGCAGCGTGGGAAGCGCATCCGTTTCCCCGATCAGACTTTGTCCGCTGATGCGCGCGCCGATCAGCCAGATGACGGTGCTCAGCAGCTCCGTGACCAGACAGAAGTAATAGAATTGCGAGATCGAGCGCAGCAGGCAGAAGATCATCATGACCGGGATCTGAACGGCAAAATTCCGCAGCAGCGTCATCAGAAAGCAGAGCTTCTTTCTTCCGAGCGCCTGTTCATAGCTGCCGAGCATCATATTGAGGCCGGCGGGCAGGACGGACAGCAGATAGATGCGCAGTGATGCTGCGGCATCCTTCGCCACATCGGCGGAATCCAGCCCGAACAGCGCGCAGAGCAGCGGCGCAAAGGAAATACAGAGCGCAATGCCGGCAGCAGTCAGCAGCATCCCGGTCACGGTCGTTAAAATAAAGATACGCTTTGCAGCGGCGATATTCTGTTCGCTGGCCAGTGTCGCGGCAAGCGGCTGGACAGTGGACTGTGCGCCGTCAAAGATCGCGAAGACGATGTAGCCGATATTGAGGATGAGATCGAAGATCGCAACGCCCTCCGCGTCGAACATCCCGATCAGGAGCCGGTTTGCGCAGAGCAGATAGATGAACTGCATCCCGTATTTGCTGGAGCCGGCAAAGCCGATGCGCAGGCTGCTGCCGATGCGCCTGAAGTCGGGCTTTTCGGGTGAGAAGCGCAGGACACTCTGCGGATGCAGCAGATGACAGGCATAAATGAACAGCGAGAGAAACTGCCCGCAGATCGTTGCAAGGATCGCGCCGCGCACGCCCATATCAAGGCCGAGCACAAATACGAAATTCAGGATGAAATCTGCGGCAGTGCCGGTGATGAAGCCGAATGCGGCCAGCTTCTCGCCGTCATCGTTGCGGATGAATTCATAGAGGACATTTTTGAGGAAGAACAGGGGAGCCGCCAGAAGCAGGATATGGGCATATCCCTGTGCCAGCAGATAGACCTCGCCCTGCTTGGGGTGCGCACCGAGCAGACGAACGACCTGAGGCGTGAAGAAAATGCCGAGCAGGACAAAGGGCACGCTCATCAGCACAGCGAGCAGGGTGATCTCCGAGAAATGTGCGCGGGCCTCCTTCGCCCTGCCTTCGGTGAGCAGCCGGACATAGGTCAGGGAGCCGCCGGTGCTGAGCGCAAGATCCAGCACATTATAGACCATATAGATCGGCAGCGTCAGGCTGACCGCAGCCAGACCGTTCTCCCGCAGGCGGATGCCCAGCACGAGAGAATCCACGACATTGCTCAGCGCAAGGCAGAGCATGACGCATAGGGAGGGGAGCATCAGCCGGAAGGTCATGCGCCGGAGAAATCTGCTGTCCTCAGTGATTTGAAGGGTCATATACCGCCTCCCAGACGTGGAGCAGTCCGGTGGGCTTCAGCTCCGTTTTTTTTGCGCGCAGTCCCGGAATGCCCATATCCTCCTCGGCATTGAGCAGCCGGAATTCTCCGCGGAGCGATTCGATCAGGACAAGATAGAGAAATGTCCCGAAGCCGCGCTCACCGGTCACCTGCTTGCGGATGCAGAGATCAAAGACGCTTTCGGAAAGCGGGATGCCGGCAGCAAATCCGGCAGGCTCGCCGTCCAGCTGCACGACAACGCCGCGCACGCCCAGCGCCTCCGCCTCGTCAAAGAGCATTTTTGTGACATGGAGATCCGTCACGCGGGTCTCCGGTCTGTCCTTGTCTCTGTGAAACCAGTTCCGGACGATCAGCTTGGCCTCCTCCGTATTATCCACAGAAAGCGGCATGACGGAGACCTCATGCTTATTCCGGATCGAATGCAGCTGATGGCGGATCCGGTGATATTTGCTGTCTGACAGATCGCAGAGCGCGTTGATATCAAACAGATATTCCGAGCCGCTGCGGTCATAGTGCAGCCGGAGCTGCGGGAATTCGCGCAGCAGCATCGGCAGATCGGCCTCCGAAGCATAAAAGAGCCGGAAGCTGCCGCCCTCTGTCAGCTGATGCAGAAATTCCCGCACACGCGCCGGATCACCGCAGGGCATGAAATAACAGTGCTGCCCCATGATGCCGTAGCGGACGACAAAGAGATCATCCTCCAGCAGGATCGAAAGACCGAGCGTATCCTGCCAGAGATAGAGCGAATGAAATGCAAACCACGCCGATGTCTGCCTGTGATACCGGGCGCGGATCCTGTCGATCGCTTCCCGGTCAGACATCCGGATCGGAGAAAAAATCATCTGAAACTGTCCTCTTTCTGTTTCTGGATTCTTGACAAGTTTCCCTGCCTGTGATATAATAAAATGCAGGGAGGCGGATCCCTGACCGATTCCGTCTGCTGCAAATGATGCCAAAAGGAGGAACCGTGTATGAAAATCGAAAAGAAGATTCAGGACGAGACCGTCACCCTTGCAATACAGGGCAGACTGGATACAACGACCGCTCCGGAGCTGGAAGACGAGATCAACGGACTCGGAGACAGCTTTCAGGAGCTGGTGCTGGACTGCGGTGAACTGAGCTATATCTCATCTGCCGGACTGCGCGTGCTGCTCTCTGCACAGAAGGCCGCCAATGCAAGCGGCAGCCGGATGACGCTGACGCACGTCAATGAGGAGATCATGGAGGTCTTTGACATGACCGGCTTCAGCAATTTCCTGACCATTGCCTGAACACGGATCTGCGCTGTACCGTTTCTTTCCGGAGAAGCGGTATATTTGTTATGCAGGGCGGAATCAGTGTATCAGTCCTGTATAGTATTATATCATATCGGGTTGCGTTTTTCAAGAGGGTACAGCCTGATCGGAGATATCAAAGCCTGAATTCGGAGGAAAAGAATATGCGGAAACAAATAGCATGGCTTACGGCTGCAGCGCTGCTCTGCGGAATGCTCAGCGGCTGCGGTTCGTCATCAGCAGCCGACGGCACACAGAGCAGCGCTGCGGCATCATCGTCTGCGGCAGCGGAGAATGCTTCTGCGTCTTCTGCGGAGGCGGAGAGCAGCATCGTTCTGCCGGAAAACATGACCGAAAATGAGCTGCTGGAGCAGATCATCACGCTGCACGGCTGCTACGATCACGAGGCTGACGACAAGGTGAATGCACTGCTGAAGGAGCTCGGCAGCAGAGATGAACGGAAGGGCAAGCTCTGGACGGATATCATGAAATACTGGGACTATGCGAACAATGAGCTGAAGGTCAATGTCGATGAGGTTCCGACGGATCTGCCGCAGGATGATACGCTTGCGCTCGCGGTTCTGGGCTTTGAGCTGAATCCGGACGGCACGATGCAGGATGAGCTGGTCGGCAGACTGGAGATCGCGCTGAAATGCGCCGAGCAGTATCCGAATGCCTATGTCATCTGCACGGGCGGCGGCACGGCTGCGAATGCGCCGGAGGTGACCGAGGGAAGGCTCATGGGCGACTGGATGCTGGAGCACGGCCTTGCCAAGGAGCGGCTCATCGTCGAGGATCAGTCGCATACGACCGCTGAAAACGCGGAGAATTCCTATGATATCCTGCTGCGCGACTATCCGCAGGTGGATTCGGTCATGCTCATCAGCAGCAGCTATCACATCGCATGGGGCGCACTGCTCTTTGAGGCGGGCTTCCTGCGCTCGGCATCCGAGAAGCAGACGCCGGAGATCCATGTGATTTCGAACTGCTCCTGCCCGATCACGAACGACAAGTATCTCTGGAGCGAGATCCTGCGCTGGGAGACCGGCGGAATGCTGCAAATGATCGGCAATGACGAGCTTGCGATGCAGTATTATTTTGATTATGACAGCGTGAAAAAGCCGGTGCTTTAAGGCAACACCTCACAAAGCACGCCTGACGGTTCGGCGCGATCTGCCTGAATATTTTTCATTATCTGTCACAAAAAACTCCTTGCTGAGCATCAGCCCGGCAAGGAGTTTTTATTCAGTCTGACTGCGTATTTTGCGTATCGGATTATATCCGTGTTTTTCTAAAGTTTTCCGGAAGCGAACAGCAGCATAATAAGATGAAAGCCAGACCGTAAATTAGCTGCGAACAGCAGCGTAACAGCGACAAATCTGATATGCTCCGCGAAACGGCGCCGGAGGGAAACGGCTGTCGGCACTGCCGACCGTTCAGCGAAGAAGCGATTTGAGAATTGTGAGGTCTGCGGAAGTGATCCTGCCGTTTCCGTCGAGATCGCCTGCGTTCCGATCGGTCAGCGTTCCGGCCGTCAGCAGGAATTGCTGCATCATGACTGCATCCGCATGGTCGCAGACGCCGTCCGCATTGACATCGCCGCGGACAGCAGTTTTCCCGCTGAGCGCACGGATTTCCGCTTCGGTCAAAGCCTGCCGGTAGACCGCAATATTGTCTATTTCGCCATGAAAACCGGCGTCCTCCTCGTAGAATGAACTGCCGATCCGGCATTTCTGTCCGCTGCCCATATCGGCGGGGCCGGTCGTCAGCTCGGTCGTTCCGGCAGCGAGTGTGCCGTCAATGTAGAGCCTTGCGCTGCCGCCGCTCACCGAGAGCGCATAGCGGTGCCACTGTGTCCCGTCGAGACCGTCAAAGCGGAAACCGCTTTCGCCGCGCCATGTGTCGGTCGTTGTCTCAAAGCGGAAATGATCCTTTGCGATCTTGAAAAAGGCGTATTTGTCGCGGCTCTGACCGGTTGTGAAGGTGAAGAAATCGCCCTCGGAATCCGACCGCGCATCCATGATGACAGTGTATTCCCGCGTCCCGTCGAGCAGTCCCGCAGGCAGCTCTGCATAGTCCGCCGGATTGCCGGAGAGCCGCAGGAAGCCGCCGTTCGCATCCGCAGCAAAGGATGTGCTTGACGAGAGCATCAGATCGCCGCCGTTCCCGCTGATATCCGGAACCGCCGCGCCGTCCGCCGGTTCATCGAAATCGTACATCACTGCGGGGACGGGCATTTCCGCATCGCGCAGCGGCGTGCCGAAAATTTTGACCTCGTAGACAGTCGGCGTATACCAGTTGTTGTTCGGGTTGTTCTGCAATGTCGCATTCTGCACATTGAGCCGCACATACCGCGCCTCACCGGAGAGCATATCGCTGTTGAAGCCGTAGGTGCTGTTGACGGTATCGCTGCTCTTGTCAGTGTGATCGAGCAGCTTTTTCCAGCTGATGCCGTCCGTGCTGCCCTCAACGGTGTAGGTGTAATAGCCCTCCGAGCCCTTGCAGATATACCATGAGGTCTGGATATTCGAGAGCGAGCAGACACGCTCCAGATCAATTTGCAGATAGAACGGCCATTTTTTATAGTCACCGATCGCCGTGAAGGATGACTGATAGGAGCCGTCCACGGCCTGTGCCGCAGAGGTCTCCGCCTTTGCTGCGAGCGATGCGGATGCCGGTCTGTCCTGCGAGAGCAGCGCACCCTCCTGCACCGGATAGAGCGCGCCGGTCGCGGTGCTGTAAAGGAAGGACGGGTAATAATCGTAGAAGGCAAAGCCGTTGTCGAAATACAGCGGGCAGAGCGTTGTGCCGGAGGACGAGGATGCCCGCAGCCAGCGATAGGCGTGCATCAGATAGTTCTGATCCTGCAAATTGACGATCCAGCCGGACTGCGAGGAGAATGTCGAGCTGTTGCCGATGCTGCGCAGGCCGCTCCATTCGCCGGCAATATTGTCCGTCACGGTATAGGCGCCGCTGCTCGGATACCAGCCCGCCGCCTGCGAGGTGAACAGAAAATAGTAGCCGTTTCTTTTTATCATATTCGGGAATTCGCGGTACTGGTTTTCATGCAGCGTTTTGACGGCCTCAGTGACATCACTGTAATCGCTGTTCATTCTGAAGATATAGAGCGTTGCATTTGCGCCCTGTCCCTCTTTGTTTGCTGCCGCAATCAGATAGCCGGTATGCGCGGCGTCATCGTCGAAGAAGATCGCCATATCGCGCACCTGAATATCCAGCGGATTGTATACATGATGCACGGTAAACTGACCGCCGGGCGTGCCTGTGATGACGAGCGCCTTGCCGTCGCTGTAGCCGGAGGGCTTTTCCCAGTGCGCCCAGACAACGACCTTGTTGATATGCGCAAGATATTCGATATGTACGGATTCGATCTTGCAGCTGGCGAGTGCGCTGTTCTGGGAGGAATCCGCTGCGTTCCGCGGATTGCCGAAGCGCTTTCCGTCAGAGGATGTCGTTTCTTCGAGATAGATGTCCTGTGTGCCGGAATGCGAGCGCAGTGCATAGCTGTAATAGGTATCCCCGACCTTATAGCCGCTGGTTTCATAGCGCAGGCTGCTGCCCTTCTGATTGTCATAGCGGTCAAGGCCGTCCGGGAGCGCACAGGGCTCCAGCGATTTCACAGAGGAATAGGATGTTCCGTTTTTGCCGGTTACGGCAAGCTGATAATAATAGACCTTTCCGGTCTGCATATCATCGTCCGACCATGATTTGCCCGTGCCGGAATAGACCGGTACAAAATCCGAATCCGAGCCCTCGGAGCGGTAGAGCGTATAGGATGCCGCATCGAGTGTGGTGTCCCATTGCAGCGCGGCGTGATCTGCTTTGCCGCCTGTACCGGTTGTATAGAGATTTGCTGCAAGGCCGATCTCCGCAGAAACCGCGCCGGATGCCGGCTTCCCGCTGTCTGCCGCGACCACCTGCGCCGGACTGCCCGCTGCAAGGAGCATCATCCCCGTACAAATGGAGATGATCCGTTTTCCGATCCTGTTCATGTTCATATTGATCCTCCCTCCCACAGATCCGCAAACTGATTTGAAGGCAAGCCCTTCCTTTTCATTGATGTACCAATTAAATCTTGAAGAATAGATGCGCAGGATTTTTGTCGTGAGACAAGGCAGAAAGCCGCCGCCTTGCTGACGCAAGGCAAGGATTTCTAACGCAGTATCACGGCAAAAAGACAAGCAGATATCTTCAAGAGATAGTTGGGACATCAATATTATATCATTTTTTTCAACTGAATGTCAACAGGATCCGTGCTGCGGCGACAATCGCTTATCTGCAAGAGAGAATAATATATTGACAAAAAGGGCGATGCGGCATAGAATGAAATAGGAAGATGCGCGTCTTCACAGAAAAAATAAAACGGGGGAAATCAGAATGAAAATGCGAATTGCAGCGCTGCTGACAGCAGCAGTGACGGCGGCTGTTATGCTGCCGGCGCTTCCGGCAGATGCGGCGGAGGAATATCTCGTCCGCGACAAATGGGGATACTGCCGGACGGCGCACTATGCCGAATCCGAGCATTTTGTCATCTTCTACGGAAATGACGACCGGACAGGCCTTGTCAACGATGCGTTTCTCAAACGCAATCTGGACGACTATGAAAAGCTCTGGAAATGCTACGGCGAATTTCTCGGCATGGAGAATATGAATGTCGATATCTACGGCAAAAGCACGCAGAAATACAAGACGAATGTTTACCTGACAAACACCGGCCTTGACCAGTACGCAGAGGGCTGGGCATTCATGAGCGCCGAGGACGGCTACGGCATTGAGATCATCAGTCCGGAGGCCATGCAGGACGATCTGACGATCGCACATGAATTCGGTCATGTCGTGACGATGCAGCAGAAAGCGTGGGTGGATCAGAGCATCACCGGCGCATGGTGGGAGCCGCTTGCAAACTGGTTCCGCGAAATGTATCTGCTCAGCGACTATTACACCGGAAATACCAAGACCTGCTGGTTTGAACCGTATCTCCGCAATATGAGCCTTGCTTATCCGCACGGCCGCGATTATTATGAGGTCTGGCCGTTCCTAGTCTATCTCGAAACCAATCCGGACAATCTGCCGGGGCTGGGGCAGTTTGCGGTCAAGCGGATCATCTCCGAAGCAAAGCCGGATGAGCTGCCGTTCGATACGGTCACCAGACTGTTCGGCACCGATGTGCAGACGGTTTTCGGGCATTTTGCAAAGCGCATGGCGACCTTCGATTTCGGCGCAAAGGCTGCGTATCAGCAGGAATTCCGGAATAAGCTCAGCAGCAGTCCGTATTACTGGAATCTGTTTTATACGGTGCCTGCGGATTCCGGCAGCGGCTGGATGCAGTCGCCGCAGTGGGAATCCCCGATGCAGGGCGGTATCAATGTCATTCCGCTCAGCATCACCGGCGGGCAGATTACCGCGGAGCTGCGCGGCCTTTCTGACGATGCAAATGCCGCGTGGCAGGCCTGCATCGTGACAGTCGGCGCAGACGGGCAGGCGCATTATTCAGAACTATTCGGGAACGGCGGGTCGGCGTCGGTTTCCGCATCCGGCGCGGTGCAGGCCTATCTGACCGTCTCGGCAATGCCGGAAACGCTCTATCGCGTCAACGCATTTGACAAGGAAAAGGATGCGCCCTATCTGAGCGCGGATTCGCGCCGGCGCTTTCCCTATGAGATCCGGCTTGACGGCGCGGATGTGCAGCAGTCCGGCGGATACAGCAGGGGAAAGGGGCATATCCACAGCAACGGCGGCGGCTGGGTCGCGGATACGGCGCGCGTGGCTGATTCGGTCTATGTCGGGCCGGATGCAATGGTGCTCGGCAATGCATCCGTTTCCGGCAATGTCCGCATTACGGATCACGCCGTTGCCGCGGGCGATTCGGTCATCAGTGAAAATGCCGTGATCGCAGATCACGCAGTCGTACACGGCGGCGGCTGGGTATATGTCAACGGCGGCTGGCAGTCCGGAAAGGCTGAGATCAGCGGGAATGCGGTCATCAGTGACAGCGCCGTGGTTTCCGGCATGGCAAAGATCTCCGGCGATGCGCAGGTGATGCAGAAGGCATATGTCTGTGATGCGGTGACGGTCAGGGACAGCGCCGCTGTGAAGGGCAATGCATATGTCTACGGCAGCGCGGCATTCTCCGGACAGGCCATTGCCGACGGCGACTATGCCAATGAAACCGCAAAGCAAAGCGGTGTCAGCTTCGGCTGGCTCGATGAGGGCGGCCAGCACGAAACGGCGGAGGGCTATATCGCTTCGTATGATTTCGCGGACAGCACCGTATACTGGGCAAAGGATCATTCGACGGCAACCAATGCCCGGCAGCTCCGGGCAGAATGGGCAGCCGAACGCACATCCGCAAAGGGCGTCATCAGTTTCAGCGGCGGAGATGACTGCCTGCTGCTGGATACCGGCATTCTGCATACGAATGACATACAGATCAGTCTTGCGGCACTCTGGAAGGGCGGCGGCTTCGATCAGAAGCTGCTGCACATCGGCGATGAGACTGCATATATTTCATTCACCCCGTGCAATTCCGACGGCGCAGCTGCACTGACGGTCACAGACGGGAGCCGGACTGAAATGCTGACCGCACCGGCGCTTGCAAAGGGCGAATGGAGCAAAATTACTTTGCAGATCATCGGCGGAAAGGGCACGCTGCTGATCAACGGACAGCAGGCAGACAGCAGAGCGATCTCGCTGACGCCGAACGATATTCTCTGTGCATCGCAGGCGGATCAGGCTGTGATCGGCAGAGGCTTCAAAGGCGCAGTCGATTATGTTGATATCAGCCGGCAGGCGGCCGCCGAACGGCAGATCACTTATACCGGCAAAGAGGAAGCGGAGGAAACCGTTCCGCAGAAGATACGCGGTGATGTCAATGCAAACGGGAAATTCGAGAGAGCGGATATTGACATGATGACCGATTTCCTGCGCACGAAGGGTACGCTCACGGATTGGCAGGCGGGCGATTTTGATGAGAACGGTCTGATCTCTGCGGCAGACTTTTCGCTCATGAAAAATGCCTTTGCTATTCTCAATCCGTAATCCATTTGGGGACGCAAACAGAAAAACAGACGGATACCTCATTGCCGAGGTATCCGTCTCATTTTTACAACGCTGCGGTGACTGTACCGCGGCTTTTGTTATCATATTGCCGGTCAGCCGAATACCAGCAGTCCGAAATCCTCCGGCCGGTGATAATCAGGCTTCTCCGAATTGACTTTGTTCCATGCGAGATAATGCTTCTGCGCCGTTTTATCGCCGCATTTGTAGAAGTTTGCACGCAGTCCGCCTTCAAATGCGAAATCCGGACAGAACAGCTGCAAATATTCCAGCGGGATGCTGTAAAAGACCTCCCAGCCGTCATCCGTCCGGTCGGATGTTATCCGGAACAGCTCGGCAAAATCCCCGCGGGCAAGCGCGGTCGAATCCTTTCTGCCGTGGCCGAAGCCGCAATACAGACAGCCGTTCGGATTGATCTCAAAATTGAAATAGCGCGTTTCATTCTCCGGCATGAAGAAGAATTCCAGACAGCTGTCCTGATAGACCGGCGACAGCAGCTCGGTATTCTCCGCCCGGATCTCCTTCTCGACGGCGCGCAGATGCACATACAGCCGCTCGTCATCATAGGCGAGCTGCGCAAAGGCGCGGATGCCGCAGTCCGGCTCCCACAGGATCTGATCGAGCTCCAGTGTATTGACGGCGCTCCAGTCCGGCTCGCCGCTGACCTTTGGGATTGTGCCTCTCACATCTGCCTCATTTCTGACGGGCGCCGCTGCTTCAGTCACAGCGGGCGCTGTCTCTTGATTTTCCGGTGCGGCCGTCTCCGCAGTCTGCATCACGGCTGGGATTTCCTGTACCGCCGCAGACTCCTGCGGGAAACCGGTGCATCCGGAGAATGCCGCCGTCACAGCAGCAGACAGCATCATTGCGGCAGCCCGTTTCACAGGATGCATTCTCATTGCTGCTGCTCAGGCTGATCCGTCTGCTCAGGCTGTTCAGGCTGAGCCGGCTGTACAGGCTGCTCGACCGGCAGCGAACCGGCAGGCTCGGATGCAGCAGGTGCAGACGCATCGGTCGTGCCGTCAACGCCGGAGACTCCGCCGTCCACATTGCTGTCCGTCGGGATCACATTGCCGCTTCCTGAGACCGCGACCTCGAAGAGCGTGACCTTCAGATTATCCAGATAGACCGGATTCGGCTTGACCGTGCCGTCCTCGGCGGTATCGCAGATAACGCCCATGCCGCGTGCCGGTGCCTGTGCATATTCAAACACATAGCTGATCGCGTGGCGGTGATCGGTGAAGTCCTTCATTGTGATATCGGTATTGACCGCGTTGATGACGGAGCTGAAATAGCCGTCCAGATTGCGGGCGACACGCGCACCGCCGTCTGTCTCGCCGCGGGTACGGGCATATTCCTCGCCGCCGATGCACTGATTCAGGAGCTGCGAGACCGATGTGCCGATGACATTGCCGCGCTCCTCTTCGTTCGTATAGTTCATGCTCGTCAGCATCGTTTCAAACTGCGTATTGTCGAGCGTGACCTCTGCATCCGAGGGCTTGAGTCCCTGATCGCGCACCGGAATGCGGTAGGTGACGTTGCCGATGATATTGACGAGCTTCTGGAAGCCGTCGCTGTTGAGCTGGATATAGCGGTCGATCGGCTGATCCATGACCTCTGAGACTGCGCCCTTTGTCGCCTCCATGCCGTGATTGACATAGCAGGTGTCGATGGTCATGCTCTTGCCCTGATAGACGACCTGAAGGTCGATCGGGATGCCGATGCAGAAAATATTCTTGCGCACCGGGTCAAAGCGCAGCATCATGACGGCATTCTTGCGCTCCGGCTCATCCGGATCCAGCACGAACAGGATCGTATTGATATCGCTGTCCGAGATGCCGTTTACCGCGCTCTGCATCGGCTGAAGCTCGTTGCTTTTCGCGGTCAGCTTATTGTAGAAATACAGTGCGACTCCGCCGAACAGAAACATCGAGATCAGAACGGTGATCAGAAACGGGATCGCGGTCGTGCCCGCCTTCGGCCCGCGCCGGCGGCGGCGAATCGTGGTGGTAGCTGCCATGTTCTTTTTGCAGTGTATCCGGCTTACCGGCCGCATACAAACTGCTGCTCCTTTCCTCTAGTCAGATTTGTTATGTTTCGGATTCCGGCTGTATTGCAGCCTGCTCCGTTTCCTGCATCTTTGCCTGCTCCAGCGAGATGAGCCGGAGCTCCAGTCCCTTGCGCTTTGCCATGCGGATCGTCTGTCCGGTACCGGATGCAGAATCCGTGACCACGGCGATCAGCCGCCGGCTCCGTTCGACCATGTACGCATTGCGCGCACGGTAGCAGCCGGGATAATAATGCTCGCTGAGCGTGATCGTCTCATCGGCGGCATTCATCAGCGTCATTGCCAGATAGCGGTCGGCACCGCGCAGTTTGCTGATGCTCTCCGCGAACGGCAGCACACAGACCAGCCGGATCTTCGGATATGTCTTGCGGAATTGCAGGATCATTTCCGCAGCCCAGAGATCTGTGCCCCGCGCCATGCCCGTATAAAAGGTCGCCGCGCCGTCAGCGGCCGCGCTGCCGATCTCCTGATAGAGCAGGCTCTGAATGACGCGCAGCTCGCTGCCCTGCGGCAGTTTTTCGGGACGGTGGCCGGATATGCAGACATCAAACGGCGCATTCATTTTGTGAAGATCGAGCCGCCGACAAATTCACGGATCAGCGACTGCTCCGGAATGAGATCGCAGTCCAGCGGTTCCAGCTCCTCCAGACATTTCAGCAGCATCGCAATGCCGGTCTCCGGCGCTGCGGTCTCTGCCAGTGTCCGGACATTCTCCAGCAGGAACGGCTTATAGGCGGCAAGCTCATACTCCATAAATGTATCCAGCTCAAAATCCGCGAGATGCTTATAGGGCATGATGTAAAGATTTTCGCCGCGGGAGATGCTGCTGAGCATCCCGAAGGATTCCTCCGGTGTCCGGCCTCTGGCGCGGCGGTCGCGGATCAGTCTCCGTGCAAAGCGGATCAGCGACGGATGCAGACGCTCCCCGTCCATTGTGATGCGCGTGCGGACGCTGAGATAGATGTGGTTCGCGATCTCATGCGTATCGCCCGTGACCTCCGGATTCAGCGCGTGGATGCCCTCCATGATAATCAGCTCATTCGGGCGGCGCTTCAGCACCTTGCCGGATTTTCTCTGCTTCTGCGCGGCAAAATCAAATTCCGGCAGTTCGACGGCTTCTCCGCGGGCAAGCTGGGAGAGCTGCGTATAGAGCAGGTCGGTATCCAGCCGCAGCGGGGACTCGTAATCCGGATTGCCGAACTGATCGACGATATCCGCATTGCGCGAACCGTCGGCATAATAATCATCCATGGAAAGCGTATGCGATTCAAAGCCCGCAGCATCTAAAATCTGTTCAATGCGGCAGGCGGTCGAAGTCTTTCCGGAGCCCGAAGGCCCTGCGATCAGCGTGATCGGCCGGTCCTTGGCGTGGCGGCAAATGATGTCCGCGATGTACCGGATCTTCCGGTCATATTTTGCTTCTGCATCAATGACGACCATTTCCGGATCATCCAGCAGATGTGCATTCAGCTCACTGAGCAGGATCTCATGCATCGTGTTATCCTCCTTGTCCGGCGGAACGGCGCAGACTTTTCTGGATGCGGATGTCTCTGCCGTAGAAGGCGAGCATCTGCGAGGCAGAAATGAGCCGCGAAACGACTCTGTCTCCGTATTCCTCCCTGATCTCTCCGAGTGTGAGGTTTGTATTGACGATCATCGGCTTTCCGGCGTTCATCCGGCTGTTGAGGATCGTATAGATCATCGAGCGGGAAAAGCTCGTGCGGAATTCGGTGCCGAAATCGTCAAGGATCAGCAGGTCGCAGTCCAGCACGGTGCTGAGCGTATCGCTGTCCGAATCGCCCCTGCCGAAATGCTCCTGCTCCAGTATATGCAGCAGGCTGCCGATCGAATCATAGATCACATGAACGCCCCTTTGCAGCAGGGCATTCGCAATGGCAAGCGAAAGATGCGTCTTGCCGAGGCCGGTATTGCCGCTCATCAGCAGACTGCCGGAGCGCTCCGGCGAAAAGCTTTCTGCATAGGCCTTGCAGACCGCGAGATTCTGCTCCATTGCATGAAACTGCTCCGGCGGCAGATCGCGGTAATAATCCAGTGAAAAATCCGCAAAGCTGCAAAGCACGAGCTGTGAGCGGACATTGAACTGCTCCGCGCTGATCCGCCCGATCTCCTGCTTTAAGCAGACACAGGGACGGCCGCCGACAAAGCCGGTATCGTCACAGCGCTGACAGGTATAATGCACATCGAGATAATCTGCCGGATAGCCCTTTGCGGTCAGCAGATTCCGCAGCATGGCATCGGCAGCCTTGGTGTGCTGCTCGATTTGCTTTAGGCGCTCCTTGTTGTCAGGCCGACCGATCGCCGAGAGGATCGAGCCGCAGACTGCCCGGAGCTGCCGGTCAAGCTCGGCTGTTTCCGGAATCTCCTGCCGGATGCGGTCCGTCCGCTGCTCCTGCTCCTGCTGCGCATTTCTGCGCCGCGTGCGCAGGACCTCGACCGCCTCCGCGTAGATCTGTTCCTTTGTCAAATTGTCTCACGCTCCTTCTGCGCTCAGAACGGATGCATCAGCTTATTGAGATCCTCCGGATCAATCGAGGAATCCCCGCTGCGCTGCTGCTTCTGCGGCTTTGCTGCCGGTCTGCTGTTTTTCTGCTGCTGAAAGCGGATCTGGCTCTGCTTTGCGCCCTCGACGGTCGTGACGCCCTCAGCGGCCAGATTCATCAGCACCTTATCTATGTAGGGGAAGCTGACCTTGTCGCCCTTCTGATCGCGGCAGACCTCCATCGCGTAGCCGATCAGCTCCTCATTGTAGCCGGCCTGCTGCCAGCGGTCGAAAAACGACTGCTGCTTTGCGGTCGGTGTTTTATCCATCTGAAAGATCCGCATCATCCGGCCGGTAAAGCTGCGCGCCTCCGTGCGCCGCTGGAGATCGGCCTCGACAAGCTGATGCGTGGTGATGCCGCGCTCCTGCCATTCGATCGCGATCCGTTCAGCCTTCTGCGAGACAAACTTCTCCGCGCAGTACGCGACCAGCATGATGAGCAGATCGACCTTGATGCCGAGATACTCATGCATCCAGATGAGACTTTTCTGCTCGGTATGATTGAGCGGTCTGCGGATCAGATGCTCCGCGCTGCGGAACAGCTCCGCGAGATCGCTGTTACACTGGATCCGCTCCGCGATCTCGGAGGGCATCAGCGCGAAATTGCTGCTGCTGATCTGGACTCTCGCGACCTCTCTGACCGGCGGCTGCGGCACCGGCGTGACCGGTACCGGCTGCGGGGCGGCGGCGGGCTGCGGGGCGGCGGCAGGCTGTGCGGCGGGTGCATTCAGCGAGACAGCCGGGATCTCCGGCGCTGCGGCAAGAACATTCGCATCCTGCCAGAAGGCGATCGCCTCCTCGACGGCATCCGGCTGCACCTTGCAGCCCTGCGCGATCTGCTCCGCAGTGAGCGGGCGGTCGGCATTGCAGAGGACATAGAGCAGAACCTTGAGCTGGTCATGGCTCGAAAGGCCGAGCAGATGCTCCGCGACTGTGACAGGCACAGAGAATGTATGTCCCTGCCTCAGATAGATCTCCAATTTGCGCACCCCGCTTCCGGACATAGTGATACTCCTATAGTATAGCACAAAATCCTGAAAATGTAAAGTGGCGGATTTCTGAAATTTTATTCATAATAGTCTCAATTATCGTTCTAATTGATGTACCAATTAAATCTTGAAGAATAGATGCGCAGGATTTTTGTCGTGAGACAAGGCAGAAAGCCGCCGCCTTGCTGACGCAAGGCAAGGATTTCTAACGCA
>DGSY01000045.1:0-253 GCA_002394125.1 Ruminococcus sp. UBA4350 | reverse complement strand
AAGAGATAGTTGGGACATCAATATTGATAAATAAACGGAAAGCGAAGCATTCCGGCCGCCGCACGGGTGACCGGAATGCTTCGCGTATCTGTGCGGTATGTGATTCACGGCGCGGCCGAACGGACGAGCGACGCATAGAAGCCGTTCTGCTTCAGCAGCGATGCGTGATCGCCCTGCTCGATGATCTGACCGTCCCGCATGACGAGGATCAGATCGGCCTCGCGGATCGTTGAGAGCCGGTGCGCGACAATGA
>DGSY01000196.1 GCA_002394125.1 Ruminococcus sp. UBA4350 | reverse complement strand
ACATCATGCAGCAGCATCCGGGCAGTACGGCGGAATCTCTGCTCGGCGGCGGAGAGGGCTTCACCTTTGCGCCGACGGCGCTGGAGGATCAGGAAACCGTTGAGGACGAATACGCGGAATTCACAGTCTGACCGCGATTCAATATGCCTGCGGCAGTGAAGCGGCAGGCACAACACACATAAGGAGAGAATTGATATGAAACTGAAAAAGAAAGCAATCCTTGCGGCAGCAGCCGTGCTGCTCGGCAGCACGCTCATGCTTGCGGGATGCGGCACCGGCAGCAGTACGGCGGCAGGCGGCAGCACCGCAGAGGGACAGGCAGCCGGCACGGAGATCACACTGGAAAAGAACCAGTTCGTCGTAACGCTCTATCCGCAGTATGCGCCGATCACCTGCGAGAATTTCGAGAGTCTCGTCAAGGATAAGTTCTATGACGGCATCATCTTCCACCGCGTTGTCGATGACTTCATGGCACAGGGCGGCGACCCGACCGGCACCGGCATGGGCGGCAGCTCCAAGACGATCAAGGGCGAATTCAAGAGCAACGGCGTGGACAATCAGCTCTCGCATACGCGCGGCATCGTTTCTATGGCGCGCAGCCAGGATCCGGACAGCGCATCCAGCCAGTTCTTCATCTGCTATTCCGACAGCGATACCTTCCTCGACGGCAACTATGCCGCATTCGGCGAGGTCACACAGGGCATGGAGGTCGTCGATGACTTCCTCAAGGTCGATCGCGATTTCAACAGCAGCGGTGAGAAGGCTTCCCCGAAGACGCCGATCACGATTGATACTGCTGTCATGGCGGCGGATGACAAGGACGGCAATCACCGCGTTCTGTTCACTATGCAGGACTTCCTGAAATAATGATTTCAGACTGGTTTCAGCGAGAAGCATGATAATGAATGCATCCCGTTCCGGACAAGCGGGACGGGATGCATTGTAATATATGTGTTTCTTACACAAACCGGTATTTGTCGGCAGGGCCGACAGCCGTTTCCCTCCGGCACCGTTTCGCAGAGCATATCAATTCTGTCGCTGTTACGGTGCTGTTCGCACCTATTTTACGGTCTGGGGAAATCTCATTTTATGTTCATTCGCGTATGGAGAACTTTAGAAAATGGCACCGGGCACTGCCCGGCGACAAACTCCGGTTTGTATGAGAACACATTATGTCTGCGGTTCATCCTCAATAAATTCCAGAATATCCCCCGGCTGACAGTGCAGCGCTATACAGATCGCATTGAGCGTTTAGAAGCGGATCGCGCTGACCTTGCCGGTCTTGCGCTTTGAGAGATTGACATTGCTGACGCCGACTCTTTCGCTCAGCTCGTTGAGACTCGATTTCCGGAGCCGTTCCTCTCTCCGTTGTCCGCATTACAGCACAAGGTTTTATGTTTGCCAACTGGTTTTTAATGATAAACGATATTATATGTTTGCACAATCCGGCATGACGGATTTGCAGGCACCCTTATGCATTTTTACCGATAAAATATTTATCGTGAATCGTTAAACGGTGGTGACATATGAACGCATTTGACCGCTATGCTCCCTTTATTCAGGAATATATTTTCCGCAGCGGCTGGAAGAGTCTCCGGCCGGTACAGGTCGCTGCTGCGGATGTGATCTTCAACTCCGAGGACAATGTGCTGATCTCCGCATCGACGGCCTCCGGCAAGACCGAAGCGGCGTTTTTTCCGGTGCTGACGCTCATGGAGGAGAACCCGCCGCAGTCCGTCGGCGCGATCTATATCGCCCCGCTGAAAGCGCTCATCAATGACCAGTTCTCCCGCATGACCGAGCTCTGCGAGCCTGCGGATATCAAGGTCTGGCGCTGGCACGGCGATGTCGGACAGTCCCAGAAAACAAAGCTGCTCAAAAATCCATCCGGCATTTTGCAGATCACGCCGGAGTCGCTCGAAGCGCTGATGCTCCACAAGCACGCGATGATCCCGAAGCTGTTCCGCAACCTGCGCTTCGTCATCATCGACGAGGTGCATTCGCTCCTGCGCGGCGACCGCGGCGGACAGACGCTCTGTCTGATCGAACGGCTCTCCGATCTCTCCGGCGCAAAGCCGCGCCGCATCGGGCTTTCCGCGACGATCGGCAATATCGAACAGGCAGCGGAATATCTCGGCACCGGCTCCGGAAGGCATACGGTCATCCCGCGGCTCGAAGCCCAGAAAAGCACATGGCGGCTCTCGATGGAGCATTTCTATGCAATGGATACGCAGGCCGCGGAGGGGCGGGAGATCGAAGCGGCCGAACCGCTGGAGCGCGAGACCGATCCCGCGCCGCAGCACGCCGATCCCGCATACGGCTATATCTTTTCGCATACCCGCGGCAAAAAATGTCTGGTGTTCGTCAATTCCCGCGAGGAATGCGAGGCCGTCACAACCTCGCTGCGGCAATACTGTGAATGGAATCACGAGCCGGACAGATTTCTCATTCATCACGGCAATCTCTCCGCCGCATTCCGCGAGACCGCCGAGGCCGTCATGAAGGACGAGGAGCAGATCCTCACGACCGTCACGACCGCGACACTTGAGCTCGGCATCGACATCGGCAAGCTGGAGCGCGCTTTTCAGCTCGACGCACCGTTTACGGTATCCTCATTTTTGCAGCGGCTCGGACGCACCGGCCGCCGCGGACTCCCGCCGGAGATGTGGTTCGTCATCCGCGAGGAGGAGCCGGAGGCGCGGGCGATGCTGCCCTCCACCGTTCCGTGGAAGCTCTTGCAGGGCATCGCGCTCGTGCAGCTCTATGCCGAGGAACACTGGGTCGAGCCGCCAAAGCTCGACCGCCTGCCGTTCAGCCTGCTCTATCATCAGACCATGAGCACGCTCGCAGCGAACGGCGAAATGACGCCCGCACAGCTAGCGGGCAGAGTGCTGAAGCTTCAGCCGTTCCGCCGCATCACGCAGGACGATTACCGCATCCTGCTGCGGCATCTGATCGACAGGGATCACATCCAGCGCACCGAGCGCGGCGGCCTGATCGCAGGTCTCGCCGGAGAGCGCGTCATCAATAACTACAAATTCTACGCCGTCTTTCAGGACAGCGAGGAATTCACCGTGCGCTGCGATTCGCAGGAGATCGGCACGATCGTCCAGCCGCCCCCGCCCGGTGAAAAGATCGCGATCGCCGGTCATGTCTGGGTCGTGGACGAGGTCGATTTTGACCGGCATATCGTCTACTGCACACAGGTCAAGGGCAAGGTGCCGGCCTATTTCGGCGACTGCCCCGGCGATATCCAGACGAAGATTCTGGAGCGGATGCGAGGCGTTTTGCAGGAGGAGAAACAATATCCGTATCTCATGAAAAACGCGGTCGCAAGGCTGGAGCTTGCGCGGAATGCGGCGGTGCATTCCGGTCTGCTGAAGGAGCCGCTGATCTGCATGGGCGGCGAAATGTGGGCGCTGTTCCCGTGGCTCGGCAGCTACGCATTTCTGGCGATGGAGCGCTTTCTCAAGGTCAAATGCGCACAGCGGCTGCATCTTTCGGGACTCAGCCCTGCGCGGCCGTATTTCATGACATTCAAAATGAAGGTCAGCAAGGAGGAATTCTACCGCATCACGGCGGAGGAGGCCGCGGCGGATTTTGACCCGATGGATCTGGTCTATCCGGATGAGATCCCGCTCTTTGAAAAATATGACGAATATGTACCGGCGGAGCTTGTGCGAAAGGGCTTCGCGAACGGCATACTCGCGGTCGGTGAGATGAAGGCGCGCATCGCGGACTGGATGGGCGATATCGCGCCGGAGGGCTGACCGCAAAAAGGGGATTTTACAATGAAAACAAAACGAATCTGTGCGGCAGTCGGCGCGGCTGCGATGCTCTCCCTGACCGTGCGGGAGCTGCCGCCTGTTACGGTATCTGCCGCCAAAACGGTCTCTCTGACGGAATTTGCAGCTGCCATGAAGAAGCTGACCGCGCAGGATGCCGGACGGGATATCTTCGGCGAGCTGATCTTTGATAAAGCCGCCGGAACGCTCTCCGCAGACGGCGGCGATCCGACCGGTTCCGCCGGCGGACTGACCGTCAAAAACGGCGAGCTGTATCTCGATGCGGCGCAGTCCGGCAGGCAGAGCGGCATCTCTGCGCAGTCCGCTGCCGGAGCGGTGCGCTTTACGGATGCGGCGGAGGAAAACGGCTATACCGTGCAGGAGCGCGGCGATTCGCTCCGCATCACAAATGAATTCCAGACGGCGCGTCTGATCGTCAAGGCGGCGGGCGCGATCGACCCGCACGGCGCAAAGGATATCGCCGAGGGCTACCGCGATCTGCATATCCTGCAATACGAAACGCCTGCGGAGGCCTATGCCGCATATCAGCTGTATTCCGCAGAGCAGGCGGTGCAGTATGTCCAGCCGTCGCACCGCATCACGGTCACGGCGGACGATTCCGATGCCGGCAATGAAAATGCTCCGTCCTACAACACATGGGGCGCGGAGCTGATGGGCGTTCCGGAATTCACGGAGACCTATCTGAATGCCGAGGTGCTGCCGGAGGTCAGGGTCGCGGTCATCGACACGGGCATTGACCCGCGGCCGGAGATCTTTGCCGGACGGCTGCTGGACGGCGGCTTCAACTTCTCCAGCTCCGGCAACGATTCACCCGATGACGACCTCTATCACGGCACGCACGTTGCCGGAACGATCTGCGAGCTGACACCGCGCAATGTCAAGCTCCTGCCGGTCAAATCCTTTGACAGCGGCGGCAGCACGAGCGATGAGCAGATCTATGCGGGCATCATGTACGCGCTCGAACAGGGCGCGGATATCGTCAACATGAGCTTCGGCGGACTCGGCGTCAGCCCGCTGGAGGTCGAGGCGATGGAGATCGCCGACGAAGCAGGCATGATCTGCTGCGCATCGGCGGGCAACAATGCGGACGATGCCGGATATTACTATCCGGGCAGCATCGACAGCTGCATCACAGTCGGCGCGGTCGATATCGACATGGCGCATCCCGCATTTTCCAACACCGGCAAATCGCTCGATGTCGTCGCGCCGGGCGTTGATATCTTAAGCTATATGCTCGGCGAAAATACGCTGGAAAAGAAAAATGGTACGAGCATGGCAACGCCGCACGTCACGGCCTGCTGCGCGCTGCTCCGCTCCTATGACAAAACGATCACGCCGCGCCGCGCAGAAGCGCTGCTGCGTCTCAATGCAGAGGATCTCGGCGAGCCGGGCTTCGATGACGAATTCGGCTGGGGCTTCGTCAGTATGTCGGATTTCCGCTGGGATGACGGCATCTGTCCCGCGCCGGATTATTCGCTGAGATCCGGCAATTACGGCAAGGCGCAGACCGTCGAACTGACGGCCGCTTCGCCGGATATGCAGATCTATTATACGACGGACGGCACGGTGCCGAACAAGGAGACCGGCACACTCTATACAGAGCCGCTGACGGTCACGGAAACCGCGCATCTGCTTGCGATTTGTGTGCAGGACGGCTGGGTGAACAGCGTTCCGGCGGAGGCGGTCTATATGATTGACGGAAAGGATGTGCCGGATGCGCTGGAGATCAAAGACGGCGTTGTAACCGCCTACCGCGGTGTGCTGGAGGAGCTGACCGTTCCCGATACATTTGACGGGAAGCCGGTCACGGCGGTCGGTGCGATGGCCTTTGCGGACAATCATTTTCTCAAAGAAGTCACGCTGCCGAATACGGTCACGAAAATCGGGGATGCGGCGTTTTTCGACTGCACATCACTGGAACAGATCACGGCATGGGGCGCGGCGGAAATCGGCATCAAGGCCTTTGCCGATGACACGGCGCTGCAAACCGCACTCCTGAGCGATACCCTGACCGCACTCGGTGCGGAAGCATTTTCCGGCTGCGCATCCCTCGAAGAACTCGATGCGCACGGCATCCGCGAGATCCCTGCGAATGCATTCCGCGACTGTGTTTCGCTTTCCGGCGTGCGCTTTCCGGATGCATCCGTGATCGGAGAGGAAGCCTTTGCGGGCTGCGTCAGCCTGACGGATGTCGGGATCCCGTTTGCGAAGGTCACGGAGATCGGTGCAGACGCATTTTCCGGCTGTCAGCAATGGGAGGGCGTTTTGCAGCTTTCTGCGCTGCGTTCGCTCGGCGAGGGCGCCTTCCGGAATGCGCTGCATCTGCGCGGTGCAGTGCTGCCCGAACGCATCACCGCGCTGCCGGATGCGGCATTTGCGGGCTGCGAAAGCCTGCGCATCCTGAAGCTGCCGGGCGTCACCGCGCTCGGTGCATCCGCGCTTGCCGCGAATACCGGCGCCTGTGACATGGTGCTTGAGCTGGATTATTCCAAACTCACGAAAATCGGCGACTATGCGTTTCAGGGCTTCGCGCTCTGCTCTGACTATGAACGTGCAGAATTCTCTGCGCTCACGGAGATCACCGAAAATACCTTCACCGGCGCTTCTGCGGGCAGCATCGCGCTCCCGGAGATCAAGACCGTTCCGGACAACGCATTCGGAGACTGCAATATCCTCTGTGCCGAGCTGCCGGATGCCGAAACGGTCGGCAGCGGAGCACTGACCGGCTGCGGCGCAGTCCTGCTGACAAAGCAGCTCCGGTCGGTTCCGGCGGATGCATTCAGTGAGAATACATGGATTGTCACGCATGATGCTCTCCCGCTCCCCGATGATATGCCGGCATACAGTCTCTGCGATGAGCCGCTCGTCATGCGCACCGATCCCCGCAATCAGGATGTCAGTCTGCATTCGCATCATGTGCTGCGGATTCTGGCCTGCGGCACCGATATGACGTATCAGTGGTATGCGCTTGACGGCGAGGATGAAACGCTGCTTGACGGCGAAACTGCGCCGCAGTTCGTTCCGGATACATCGGAGACCGGAACACGCGATTACCGCTGCCGGATGACCGACAGCGCCGGAAAGACCGAACAGATTGATTTCCGGATCAATACCGGCAGTGACGATCCGTTCACCGAAGCCGTGCCGGAAACGCTCTGTCCGAATGAAGACGGTCAGACCGCATTTTATTCGTTCACGCCGGCCGAAAGCGGAAGCTATGCGCTGCGGACATACGGCGATGCCGGAACGTTCTGTCTCATGACGGATGCGGCAGGCCGTGCCGTGACATATTCGGAGCTCGAAGACGGAAAGACAATTCTGCGCGCCGATCTGACCGCCGGAACAGCGTATTACTTTACGGTCAGCGGCCTCTGGAACGGAAGCTATTCCGTGATCCTGAGCGGAAAATCGCCGTCGCATGATCTTGCGGACTGCCGTCTGCGGGTCACGGCGCCGAACAGGATCGCATATAATACGGCGTATCATCCGGAGACAGCCGTACTCAGTCCGGAGGGCGAAACGCTGACCGAGAATACCGATTATATCATCCGGTACGAAACGCATAACCAGAATCAGCGCATCCGTGTTTACGGCATCGGCAATTACTTCGGCATGATCGCGCAGACGGTCTCCGTCTATCAGCAGATCCAGGAGGACACGGTCATTCCGGTCGAGCTGGACAGCCGCTATGATCCTGCGGTCTGTGTTTTCATCCCGAAGGTCAGCGCGGTCTACAATTTCTACGCATCCCCCGGCGAGGGCTATGCAGAGGACTATATCACGCGGAACCGTGTCGGCTCCTTCCGGAATGCGGAATATGCCGGATTCCAGTCGAAATGCTCCATCGCCAATACGCCGGACGGAGAGGAAACGGTTTATGTCAAGGCGGATTATTCCGAGATCACCGGCCTCTTTTTCCATACCTCCGTCATGCTCCGTGCCGGCCAGACCTATTATCTGCGCTGCGGTGCAAATTCCGCTGCAAAGTATACGGTCACGGTCACGCAGAAGGATTACGATATCCGGCAGGCAGTCGTCACCGGAAAATTCAATGCGGAATACGATCCGGAGGAGCCGTTCATGCCGAAGGTCAATCTGACGCTCGGCGGCGAAAGTCTGACCCCCGGAAAGGATTTTCAGGTCATTCCGAGAAGACAGGATGTGCCGGGACAGGCGGAGATCACGATCGTCGGCACCGGACTCTATTACGGTCAGCTAATCCGCTCGGCGGAGCTGGTCTACAACTATCCGGAGCTGCCGGATTCCTATATCACGGAGCGCGAGCCGGTCAGGGTGACCTGTGCGGACAGCCGGATCACGGTGCTGCGCTTCAAGGTCGAGGACGGCGCAACGCCGAATGCTGTCATGCGCTACCGCATCGTCAATGAGAAGCGCTCCGGCGGTATCGTCACGCAGATGTTCCGGTATCTGCCGGAGGTGAATATGTGTTCGCGCATCGCGCCGATGAAAGGGGAACTGAACGACTATCAGCTGACGAACGGCGAATACTGCGTTGTCTGCTGCCGTGAGTTTGCGGATGCCGCATCCTCGGCAGATATCACGGTGCTGCGTCCTTATTCGCTGGCAGATGCGGCGGTCGAGATCACCGATATGCCCTATACCGGCACGGAGGTCCCCTGCCCCGTGACCGTGACCGCACCCGACGGAACCGTTCTGGAGGAGAAGAAGGATTTCACGGTCATCTACAAGGACAGCAATGTTCTTTTCGGCGAATGCGCATTCTCGCTGCGGCCGACCAATACCAGCTGGGGCATTCAGGACGGAAAATTCAACATCTATGTCTCCATCCCTGAGGATGCGCCGGAGCTGGAGATCGGTTCACATTCGGTCACGGTCACGCTCGATGACCGCCTCGCCTGCTACCGCGTCACGCCGGAGACCGACATGAGCTATCTGCTCGGCACGACCGATGTTCCGAATACCGTTCTGCGCGTATTTTCGGAGGATCTGGAAATGCTGGAGCAGGATTACGGCGCGGGTACGAATGCCGTCAAATTCACGGTGCCTGCCGGTGAGACGCGCTATCTCATGGTCAAATTCAACGGCGAGGAACGCGAGGGAACGATCCATTTCCGCCTTGAAACCACGCTGCATCTGCTCTCGGACTGCGAGGTCGTCACGGCGCCGCAGCTCTGGACGGGTGAACAGATCGCGCCGCCGGTGCAGTTCATTGACGGCGATTATACGCTCGTCGAGGGCAAGGACTACAAGCTGCGCTACACGTCCGATGATGTCAATGTCGGAACGGCAAGCGCGAATTATTACGGGATCGGCGATTATTACGGCGTCTGCGATGTGGAATATCAGATCGTCGTGCCGGATGCCGAAACGCTCCGTAGCGGCGACAGCTTCCCGATCCTGCTGAACGAATCCTACTATGCCTCGGATATCGACACGCCCTATGTGCTGTTCCGGTATGAGGGTGTCTTTGCGGCAGAGCTGGAGCTTCTGGTCTACGATGCAAGATGCCGCTTAAGCGTGCAGGTCTACAATGACAAGGGCGAGCTGCTCTCGACGATGTTCATGAAGGGCAGAGAAGCGCTGCCGCTGAGCTATCCGGAAAACGGCGGGACCTATTATTTCCTCTTTGCGCCGACCGATATCTCCGGCACGAACCGTTCCTTTGATCTGATCCTGCGGGACAATTCCAATCCGGATATGGAGCGTCTGACCGACCCGGAGGGCGGCGTTGTCTACCGCATCAGTCAGGAGAACGGCTTCGCTGAGGTCTACGGACTGGCAAAGGGCTTCAGCGGAGATTCGCAGCTGATCCTCAAGCCGTTTGCTGAGGGACTGCCCGTGCAGTTCATACCGGAGGCACTGTTCGCGATCCTGCCGGAGGGGACGGTCGTGATCGGATATCCCGGCTGCACTGCCGCAGAATATGCCGATCAGTACGGCTTCATCTATCAGCAGGCCGACACACTGCACGGTGACATCAACGGTGACGGCCGCTGCTCGAAAGCAGATATCACGATGATGCTCGCGATCATGACAGAATATAATCTGCTGGATCCGGACAGGATCGCGCCGGCACGGGCCGATCTCAACGGCGACGGCATTCTTGATATGCTCGATCTGCGTGAATTGCAGAAACTGCTGAATGCTGCCGATACAGAAAAAACCTGAGAAAACAGCTTCATAAGAAAAAGCCCCGAAGCAATCCGTAATGATCGCTTCGGGGCGTTCTTTATACTCATTGATCGGATCCGGCGTCCTTTTTCTTTTCGGCATCCTTTTTCTTTTTCGGGAATTTCTCCAGACGGTACAGCACATTGTCCTCGAGTTTCTTCTTTCCGCCCTTGAATCCGTAGCCGCGGGAAAGATAAAACTCCACGCCGGTGATGCTGGTCGGCGCTTCGATCCGCTCGGCGCGGCGGCCGTATTCGTCATGCTCCAGCGATGCGAGAATGAATTTTCCGATGCCCCGCCCCTGACATTCCGGCATGACAAACACCGAGAGCAGAACGCTTTCGTTTTCATTGTCCCAATAGGGCGCGATCGTGCCGCAGCCGACGATCTCGCCGTCCAGCAGGAATACATAGGTATGCCCCTGCTCTGCGCGCTCCAGCATCATTTCCGGTGAATGCACCGCGAGCTGCTTTTCGATCTGCGATTTCGGATAGTCCGGGCCGTTGCTGATCGCGATCGTTCTGCGGATCATTTTGGAGAGTGCCTCTGCATCCTCCGGGATCATTCTGCGAATCTGCATTTTTCTGCTCCTATCATTTTTATCAGGCTGCATCCTCGGACTGCGGCTGCAATGCTGCAAACATTGCATCATGCAGTGCCGGATCGTACATTTTTGCGGCATTGCGGTCATAGAAATTGCCAGTCGTAGACCACAGCACAGGACACATATCCCGTGCGATCGCCTCCGCACAGACCGCGCTGAGAAACTTCTGAATCGAAGCCGCCTCCTTGTTTTTGGTCGGACAGCCGTATTCACCGATGATGACCGGAACGCCCTGCGAGACGAACCGCTGCGTCAGCTTCTCAAAATTCTGCTTCAGCTCATTGAGATCACGCGGCGAGCCCCAGTTTGCGCGCGCCTTGCCCCAGTCCGCATCCTGCTCCAGAATGCAGAAGGTGGGCGGCGTATAGTAATGCACCGAAACCGCACAGCGGTTCTGCGGATCCTCCGGCATCCGGAACATCTCATCGCAGGTGCAGTCGATATCGGTCGCATAGCCCGCGATCAGCAGATGCCGTTTTGCATCGGTGCCGCCCTTTCCGCGGACGGTATCGACAAATCTCTGGTTGATCTCCAGCAGCAGATCATAGGCCTTCTGCTTGCCGGAATCGTCGCCGCCGTAGCGGTTCCAGAGCGAATCCCACGCGCCCTCCTCATTCAGCGATTCGTACATGAGATATTCATTCTCCGCGCCGAATTCGTCGGTGATCTGCTCCCAGATGCGGGTATATTTTTCCATGCACTTGTCCTTTTTCGCATCGGACGCAAAGCCGTCCCACCAGCCGCCGTCCCAGTGGATATTCAGGATCACATAGAGTCCGGCATCCAGCGCCCAGCGCACGACCTCATGCACACGGCTGAGATATTCCGGATAGATCGTGTAATCCGCCTCCATCATATTCGACCATGCGACCGGCACGCGCAGCACGCCGAAGCCCTCGTTCTTATAGCCCTGAATGATCTCCTGTGTGATCTCCGGACTGCCCCAGCTTGTCTCATAGCTTCTGACGCCGCCGCTCAGCGAACCCGCCGTCGCTTCAAAGGTATTGCCGAGATTGATGCCCAGCCCCATGTCATGCACGACCTCCATCGTCGTCATGGAGGCAGGCGCAGCGGCTTTCCCGCCGGAATCCTGATGCACGGCGGAATCCGCCTGCGAGCTGCCGGATGCGGTCTTGTCCGCACAGCCCGCGCAGAGTGTACTCAGCGCGGCCAGCAGCAGCGCGATCGCTTTTCTGATTTTCATATGCTTTCCTCTTTCCGGTACTGTCTTTATGCTTCTGCATTCATCAGGCTCATGTCCGGAACCGGTACCTCCTTCGGATACCGCACCAGCGCCGAGACCGTGATATTGTCCTTGCCGCCGTTCGCGAGCGCCAGCACGACAAGCTCCTGCAAACGGCTCGGCAGCGGCTTCGGCTTCGCGAGAACCTCCTCCATTTCAAAGGTCGTCGCGTAATCGCTCAAACCGTCCGAGCAGAGCAGCATCACATCGCCGGTGCGCATCCCGTCCGGAAAGACGATGACCTCCGGCTTCGGCTCCGCCTCCAGATTGCCGATGACCGGCATCACGATATGCCGGTGCATATGACTTTTCTTTTCCTCGACCGTGATCGTGCCCTCGTCATAGAGCATCTGCACGAGCGTCTGATCGCGGCTGAGCTGCTCCAGCGTGCCGCCGCGGTAGCGGTAGATGCGCGAATCTCCGACATTGAAGCAGTGCAGTCCCTCATTCTCGTCGATCGCAAGGCCGCAGAGCGTGGTCTGCATATTCGCGGTGCTTTTCTGCATGACGCTCTGCTCCGCGATCGCCGTATGGATATCGAGAATGCGGCGCTTGAGATTGACACGCGCATTGTATTCGAGTGTGGAGAGCATTTCCAGACAGGTGCGCGATGCAAGCTCACCTGCATTTTCACCGGAAACGCCGTCGCAGACAGCCATGAGGAACGGCTCCGTCAGGACGGTCTGCACACCGCCCTCGGTGCGCACGCTTCCGCGGATGAGAAACGCATCCTCATTGTGTTCGCGGCTCCCCTTTTCTGTTATGCCGCAGCAATAATACATGAGATCACCCCTGATTCTGTGCAGGACTGTAGGGCGGATAATACGCGATATACCGTTTCAGAAAATATTCGGCGAGGGTCAGATGCACAGGATCATTCTCCCGCCTGACCGGTGTCAGCTCCGCTTCGGTCAGGATATTGCTCCGGCACGCGCTGACCTGCACAACCGCGCCGTCTTTTACGCGGAATACAAAATACATATCGTGCTGATAGCTTTTCGGATCCAGCCCCAGAATATTCAGCGTCAGCGTTTTTTTCTCGGAGGGATTATCCAGCGCAGCGGTCTCGACGATACCCGAATCATACTTCACGGATGCAGAATACCCCGCATCACGGAACGGCGGATCCTGTTCATTCTCCGCGGCCTCATCCGCATAATGACGCAGGCCGCTGTAAAAGTCCTTTGCGCCGGTCTGTACCTCTCCGGTCAGACTGTCCTCGTCATAATTCCGGATCCCGCTCATTGCGAGCAGCACAATCAGAAATACCGGAATGATGATCAGCAGTGCAATAACGATCCTGTTCATATTCAGTCCCCCTCATAGAGCCTGCCGAGCTGTTCGGAATGTTCCGCCCGGAACTGCGCAAATGTGCCTGCATCGAGATTGTCGCGGATCTGCTGCATGAGATTGTTGTAGAACCAGAGATTGTGCTGCACGGCCAGTCTGCCCGCGAGCTGCTCCCCGGCCTTGAACAGATGCCGGATATAGGCGCGGGAGAAATTCCGGCAGGTCGGGCACTGACAGCCCGGCTCGATCGGCCGCGGATCGACCGCAAAGCACTGATTCGTCAGATGCATGATGCCGCGCATCGTGAAGACCGTCGCGTGGCGGGCATTGCGGCTCGGCATCACGCAGTCAAAGAGGTCGATGCCGCGCGCCGCTGCTTCGACGATATTCTGCGGCGTACCGACGCCCATGAGATAGCGGATCTTCTCCTTCGGCATATGCGGCTCGACGTGCTCGATGATATCATACATCACCTCGGTCGGCTCACCGACGGCCAGTCCGCCGATCGCATAGCCGTCCATATCGAGCTGCGCGATCTCGTCCATATGCGCGACGCGGAGATCGGGGAAGGTGCAGCCCTGATTGATGCCGAACAGGAGCTGATGCGGATTGATCGTCCCCTCCTCCGCATTGAGCCTTGCCATTTCGGTTTTGCAGCGCTTCAGCCAGCGCGTAGTGCGCTCGCAGCTTTTTTTTGCGTATTCATACGGTGCGGGATTCTCCACGCATTCATCGAATGCCATTGCGATCGTCGAGCCGAGATGCGACTGAATGCGCATACTCTCCTCCGGCCCCATGAAAATGCGTCTGCCGTCCACATGGGAGCGGAAGGTCACGCCCTCCTCCCTGATCTTGCGGAGCTGCGAGAGCGAGAAAACCTGAAATCCGCCGGAATCGGTCAGCGTGGGGCCGTGCCAGCCGGTAAAGCCCTGCAAGCCGCCCATTTGCCGGACGATCTCATCGCCAGGGCGGACATGGAGATGATAGGTATTGCATAGCATGACCTGACAGCCGACAGCTTCGAGGTCACGGGCGGAGAGTGCGCCCTTGATCGCACCGGCGGTCGCGACATTCATGAAGCACGGTGTCCGGAAGTCGCCGTGAACGGTATGGAAGACGCCGCGGCGGGCGGTCTGTTCCTGTTTCAGCAGTTCAAACATACTGTTTTCTCCTTTGATTTCACTGTCTCCTCTATCATACCACAAATCCCCAAAAAAAGCAAGCCGGGCAGTGCCCGGTGCCGTTTCCCTCCGGCGCCGTTTTGCGAAGCATACCGGTTGCGTCGCTGTTACGGCGCTGTTCGCGCCTATTTTACGGTCTGGGCTTCGTATTATTCTGCTTCCGTTCGTGTCCGGAGAACTTTAGGAAT
>DGSY01000024.1 GCA_002394125.1 Ruminococcus sp. UBA4350 | reverse complement strand
TCGACGGTGAGATCGTCACGCCGGCACTTCAGGGCTCGATCCTGCCGGGCATCACCAGAAAGTCCGTGCTGGAGCTGACCAAGAGCTGGGGCATGAAGGTTTCCGAGCGCCGCATCACCATTCAGGAGATCGCAGATGCTTACGATGCAGGCAAGCTGGATGAGGTCTTCGGCACCGGTACAGCTGCTGTCATCTCTCCGGTCGGCCACCTGAAGTGGGGCGACAAGGTCATGACGATCAACGACAACAAGATCGGCCCGATCTCGCAGAAGATCTACGACACCATGACCGGCATCCAGTGGGGCAAGCTGGAGGATCCGTTCGGCTGGGTCGTTCCGGTGAAATAATCCGTTTTTCAATCGCATATAAAAACGAGGACAGACCGTTTTCCGTGGTCTGTCCTCGTTTTTCGTTAATAGTTTGTTATGCGTCGATCTCCAGCGCAATATAGGCTGTGTTCGGATGAATCACGAGATTCTCGTCAAGCCGCAGCGAGAAATCCGTCAGCTGTTCCGGCTCTGCCGTGATCGGGTCGCCGGTCTTTCCGGCAATGCAGTCCTCGGCCAGCTCGCCGCGGATCAGCTTTTCCTCCGCCGCAGTGACCTTTACCCAGACCTCGTCCTCCTCATCGTCATTCCGGACGAGAACGCAGACATACGCATTCTCCGGGAACTTTTCGGCGGCCGCAGCAAAAATGCCGTAGCGCTCCCGCGCCAGTGCCGCGATCTTCCGGCCGGTCGAGATATAGGTGCCGTAGCAGAACTGATCGAAATCCGCCTCGGTGAGCGTTCCGAGCCGCTTCCGCCTGCTGCTGCCGTCCGGCGCTTCGCCGTCATAGAGATACAGAACAGCATTGCTTTCCAGCTCGCCGGCCTCGTCACCGAGCAGCTCCGTGCGCAGCTTCATGCCGCCCGCATTGTCATCCGGATAATCCGCGCGCGCCTCCGAAACGGGAACCCATGTGCAGACGACCTGCGAATTATCCCGCTTATGCACAACGGAGAACGGCTCCTGTGCATCGCTCATCTCTCCGCGCAGCAGGATGCGCTCCGCCGCAAAGCAAAGCAGATCGCAGTAGCGCGGATAATTCTGCTTATCCGCATCGAGAATTTCGATCTCGCGCAGACCGCAGCACTGCAGTCCCTGCGTTTTGATCCAGAGCGCATCGGAGCTGTCATTGCCGTGCAGCTGCAAATTATAGAGATAATCGACGAGCGGCGGCACATCGGTCTGCGCCTGCAATGCGACCCAGCCCGCAGGCAGCAGCTTGCGGCGCGAATAATCAAAGTATGCGACCGCGCCGGGGAACAGCAGATTCATCAGCTTCAGCTGGAAATGCAGCGCGAGATCCGGCTGCTTCTCCTCAAAGGGCATGACGCAGACCACGACGCCCTCTGCATTCTGTACGGCATCGGCAACATCATCCGCGATCGGCGATGCCGGACGGAAATCCCCGATCGGCGGGACAGGCTGGCAGACCAGCATGACCTGATAGATATTCTCCGCCGCATTGTTTTCGGCGATCTGGAAGATGAGCATTCCGCGCTCCTCCTCCGCGTGCGCCAGCACCGCAGAAAACCTGCCGTCCTCCTCCAGCGTTTTGCGGACGCTCTCGGTCGTCAGCACATCGGGCAGCGTCGGGCAGACCGCCGCGATCACGGAGGGCGTCTGCTCCGCGTCCCCGTGGATCATATCCACGGCTTCTTCATCGTATGCGGGATCGTCGGCGGAAAGGCTGTCCGTCAGAACGGTATTGCCGTTTCGGGCATCGAACTTCTCTGCGAGCATTTTTGCTTCGTCATAGAAATATTTGCGCAGATCATCCCGCTGATAGCTGTGACTGTCATTCCAGAGCGGGAATTCCTGCGGCAGGATCAGGCCGAAATGCTCCGCCTCCATGTGATCGAACAGGCGGTAGGCGCCGGCTGCAAACTGGAAGCGCATCCAGTGATTGCGGCAGCTGAGGAAATTGCGCAGCTCATTCCGGAAGATCGTCACGCCGGTGTGCCGGTCGGTGACGGCATAGAAATGCAGCAGGGAGCCGATCTCGGAGAGCTTGTCCATTTCGTGCCGTACCATCGGATACAGCCGCTTTGCGATCTTCCGCGCATCGGCGTAACTGCCCGTGCGGATATCGTAGTCGATCCATGCGGCATAGGTATTCTCCGGCACATTGCCGCAGTGCAGCTCACCGGAAAAGATCGGCTTTCCGATCTCCCGCGCCTTTGCCGGATCATTCTGCATCAGTGCCATGCGGACACTGTGCGAGATCTCGCAGGCCGTGCAGTCCTTGAGATCGTCTGCGGGCATATCCGCATATTTTCCGTATTCGTCCGCCGGCAGCGGATCACCGAAATATTCGGTCATCTTCTCGCGCATATAATAATATGTGCGCAGCGACTTGCCGCCCTGCTCCAGTCTGCGGCGGAATTCTGCGAAGAACTGCTCGATCTGCTCCATCGAGATATGATAGAACTCCGCAGCATTTTCCAGCACCAGCTTGAATGCCCAGAGCAGATCGTGGAGATTCTCGTCATCGGCCTGAAGCAGCTCCGAGCGGTCATAGAGCGCGGTCAGCTCCGGGAAGATCACCATTGCGTCAACATCATCGCTCTGAAACGTGGATTCATTCAGATAGCGGTAGCGGAACCGGAAGCTCCATTCGTCATCATGCGCTTCGTCCGCTGCGAGATAGGCTTTTTTGATTGCGCGGAGACGGGCTGCGCCGCGCTCCGTTTCCTGATAATCTGCGATGTATTTTTCTGCATCAAACATAGCTCTGCTCCTTATTTCCCCGCGTCTGCGGGTTTCTCAAATTCCGCCTGCAAATAGGCAAGCATCTGCTCAAAGCCCTCCTCCGAGACCGGATATTCCGCGCTGCCCTCGATCTGACCGCGTTCCTTGACGATCTCATAGCAGAGATCCTGCCGCCAGACCTCGATATGCAGCACGCCGTCCGACGGCGCGACGCGGTAGCGCAGATGCTTCCGGCTGCCGGAATGGATATTTCCGACCTTGAAATAGAATACCTTCGGGATATCAAACGCATTGCGCGGCTGATGCTCCTCCATGCAGCTTCCCTTCCTTCCGTAGCGTTCTCAGAATATAGAATGCCCCCACAGGGATCACCCCGCGGGGGACTGATACCGTGTTCCGGCCGTTCAGTTTTCGACGTTGATCGGCGAGGGCTCAGCGGTGAGCGCGTCCTCGATCGACGCATAGACGCTGAACAGATCCTGCGCACAGACCTCCAGCTTGCGGCAGATATGCGCATCCAGACCGAGCGCTTCGCGCAGCTCATTCAGGGCGCGGCGCTCCGCCGGATCCTCAAACTCATCGCAGATTGCGAAGGAATAAAGCTCCATATAAACCTTGCGCTTGCTGACCTCATTCAGCTGCGCCAGTGTATCACGGGCCGCCGCCGATGCTGCCGCGTCATAGGTAAAGTCATAGATGCCGAGTGCATTCGCATATTCCGCCAGCAGGGCATCCTCTTCCGCGGTCACGATGCCGTCCTCCTCGATCATTTCCGCAGCCAGCGTCAGGAAGGCTTCGGCTTCGATCCGCTCAAATTCATGCAAAAACAGCACTGATATCCCGTCCTTTCATCATATTATACTCTGTTCGGCTGTTGCCTAATCACAGTATAACATAATTTCAAAAAAAAAGCAAGAGGAATTTACATCTCATGCGCGGACATTCGGGAATTTATCGTTTCGCCGCAGAAAATGCAGCCTCCGGCCGGCGCCGTCAGCTCTGAAAGAGCGCAGTGATCTCTCCGGCCAGCTCTGCGGCAGCTTCCATACTCTGCGCCTCGACCAGCATCGTCACCGCCCTGCCGTCCGGCGAGGGATGCAGGAGCGCTTCACTGTATCGCCGCCGGATTCGGAGACCGTCCGGCTCCTGCACGGGCGCAAATACGGGCGTCTGCCGCAGCATCCTGTCCGCGGCGCAGTCCGTCCGCAGAATCTGCCGTACCGTATAGACCGGCGGCAGGCTTTCCGCGAGCGCATCGGGGGATTTTCCGGTCTCCGCACAGATCCGCAGAAGCTCCGCGCAGAGCGCGCCGCCGTCGAGCGTGAAGCGCTGCTCCGACGCAAGCTGCCGCGCTTCAGAATCGCTGCCGTCCGGTGCAGCGGCATAGCGCAGGATGCGCCGGCCGCATTCCGCCGCGAGCTTTTCCGCAATATGCGGCACCCAGCAGGGGAGCGCTGCATCCTCACCGCGCTGCAGCCGCGCCCGGCAGCAGATCAGCAGCAGCTTTTCGTAGAATATCCAGCCGCCGCGCTCCGAATAGACCGATGCGCGTCTGCCGTCCGCCGAAAAGCGCAGCAGCAGGCGCTCTCCGCTTCTGCCGGTGAAAACCGTTTGCATCAGCGCCGTCAGCAGCGCCGAGGGCGACTGCACCTCCGGCCTGAACATCGTGACCTCCGGCAGCATCCGCCGCAGAGCGGCCGCATAGAGCCGGTTCAGTGTGCGGTCACTGCGTAGATTGCCGTATTCCGTCCGGGGCATCCAGTCCGGATGTGCCGCGCCCTGCCGGATCGCCGAAAGCTGTGCGGCCGTCGGCGGGAGCAGCCCGTATGCATAGAGATTGATCCGCCCGCAGGTGCAGTCCGCAAGCAGATCGCTGTGATGCAGCGCCGCACCGGTTTGCAGCGCCGCGGGGATGCAGTCCGGCGCGAGACAGGCGCTCCCGCCCGCCGCCGAAATGCTCCCGCAGAGCGTCAGTGCCGCGGAACGTCCCGCCGGACTGTCATCGCTCCCGATCAGACAGCGCACCGAAGCTGCCGCGATGCCCGCGCCGAGCCGTGCCAGCGCCTCCGGATCGCGGTATTCCGCCGTGAGAACGCTGCCGTCCTCCGGCAGCAGCCAGCCTGTTTCCTCTGTCAGCCATTGCATCCGTATTCCTCCCTCTGTGATCTGCATCCGCTGCCGGTATTATGTCCTGAAAAGCTGTAAAATATGCAGATTCTGCTGCAATATAGCGATTTGGTTATACCCTCTATGCGAAATCTTTATGGGAAAATCTATTGCATTCGGCAGTGAATTGTGCTATAATAATATTGCCGCAATATGCGGCAATGATTTTGAATCAGGGGGAGTAACTATGAAGAAATGGAAGCAGGCGGCTGCCGCTGTCATCAGTGCTGTGATGGCTTTGCAGGCAATGCCGCTCACCGGCATCAGCGCGGCAGACGGCGATCTGCTCGTCACGGATTTTGAGGACGGCGATGTTTCCGCCTTCTCGAAGCGCGGCGACGAGGATACCTCCGTCATTGAGGCCACGACCGAGGATGCGCATTCCGGCAAGACCTGTATGTCTGTCAGTGAGCGCTCCAGCGGCTGGAACGGCCCGTCGGTCAGTCTGGAGGCGATCGGCTGCAAGCCCGGCGTCCAGTACATCGCATCCGCATGGGTCAAGATGAAGTGGTACAACACGGCGCGCATCAGTATGCAGTTCACCGATGCTGACGGCGAGCAGCATTACAACAATCTTTCCAGCGTCAACAGTGACAATGCATGGGTCGAGATCCCGGCCGTGAAGTTCAGCTTCTCGGAGGAAATGAAGGATGTCTCGATCTATATTGAAGCAGGAGATTCCGCACCGATGTGGGTAGATGATTTTTCGCTGACCGCTGCGCCGGTCTATCCGATCCAGAAGGATATTCCGAGCCTGAAGAATGTTTATGCGGATTATTTCAAGATCGGCTGCGCCGTGACCGCCTCCGAGCTGGCACCGCAGTCCACGCAGGATCTCATTCTCAAGCACAACAATTCGATCACGCTCGGCAATGAGCTGAAGCCGGATGCGCTGCTCTCGCAGTCCGCATCGAAGGCATATCTGGAGGAGACCGGCGACAATACCGTTCCGCAGATCAAGCTCAGCGGCAATGCGCGCACGATCCTCAATTTCGCACGCGACCACAAGATCCCCGTCCGCGGCCACGTTCTCGTCTGGTACAGCCAGACGCCGACATGGTTCTTCATGAAGGACTATTCCGACGATTACAGCGATGCGACCAAGTGGTGCGACAAGGAGACCATGCTCAAGCGCATGGAGAATTACATCAAGGCGGTCTATGCGACGCTGGCAGAGGAATATCCGGATGTCAACTTCTACGCATGGGACGTTGTCAATGAGGCATATCTCGACGACGGCAAGCCGCGTCAGCCCGGCAAGTACGAGGACGGCAACGGCAGCTCCGCATGGGTCAAGGTCTTCGGCGACAATTCCTTCATCGAGCCTGCCTTCACCTACGCTAGAAAGTATGCGCCGAAGGGCACCAAGCTCTATTACAACGACTACAACGAGTATGCGACCGGCAAGCTGGATGCCGTGATCAAAATGGCGACCGACCTGAAGGAAAAAGGTCTGATCGACGGCATCGGCCTCCAGTCCCACCTTGACGTCAGAACCGGCCCGGATGCATATCCGAGCGCAAATGTCTACGCAAGCGCGCTGGACAAGTACTGCGCAACCGGTCTGGATATTCAGGTCACCGAGCTGGATGTCACGATCGACAAGAATCACCTCGACGAATCCGGCTTCAAGGCACAGGCGGAATACTACAGCGCGATCATGGATGCGATCGCTTCGCACAAGGATCAGATCTCGGCGGTTGTCTTCTGGGGCACGACCGATGACCAGAGCTGGAGAGCCTCGCAGCTCCCGCTGCTCTTTGATGAGAAGTATCAGGCAAAGCCCTGCTTTGATGCGATCATCGACGGCATTAAGTATACCGAGCCGGAGGAGACCGATCCGGTAATCGGCACCACGACCACTGCTGCGCCTGTCGAGACAGGTCTCCGCGGTGATACGAATGAGGACGGCATCGCAGATGTCGTTGACGCAGTGCTTCTTGCGAGATATCTCGCGGAGGATGACACCGCAGTCATCAGCACCGTCGGCAAGGCGAATTCCGATGTAGACGGCAAGGCCGGTCTGACGCCGGACGATGTTACCCATATGCTCGGAGCCATTGCAAAGCTCCACAAAATGTAAACCGGAATAGCGAAGGGACAGGCAGAAATGTCTGTCCCTTTCCGTATTACAATGCGTCGGAAATCTATGTCATTCCGATTACAATTTGTTCGCAAAGCTATAACATTTCACCTGTTTCTGCTTTGCTTTTGTATAGTCTAACAGAAACTGTGCGCATTTGCTGCGGCTTATTCTACAAAATATTTGTTGACAATTCGCCTAAAATATGATAAAATGATAGTGGGATTTCCGTATATCTCACAAAAACTCGGACGGATTCCCGACCCGAAACAGGAGATTTTTTGATTTGGATTCAGGAGGAACAAATAAGATGAGAAAGTCCAGAATTGCAGTTGCAGCGCTTCTGCTCGCGACCGTGACCTGCGGCGCGCTCGCAGGCTGCGGTGAGCAGTCCAGCTACGACAAGCCGCTCGACTCCGCTGTTGCGCAGGAGGTCGGCGATATCGCCAAGAATGACGAAAACCTCAAGGGCGAGCTCGAAAACAAGACGATCAAGTGGATGGCAAACTGGGATATCAACCCGGACGGCACCGGCAAATCCACACCGATCGAGCTCCAGATGTTCAAGGACCGCTATGACGGCGTGATCGAATATCATGCTGTTGACTGGGACAGCCGCTATGACCAGCTCGCAAACGCCATCAACGGCGGCGACGGCATCGACTTCTTCCCGGCCTCTGACCTCGACGCGTTCCCGAAGGGCGCGATCAAGGATATGTTCGTTCCGATTGACGATTACATCGACTTCTCTGATCCGCTCTTTGCACCGGTCAAGGAAGCTGCCGATATCTTCCAGTGGAAGGGCAAGCACTA
>DGSY01000179.1 GCA_002394125.1 Ruminococcus sp. UBA4350 | reverse complement strand
TCAAGCCCGCGCCTCTGTCCGTGCTCTTATTCTATCATATCATGCGCGATTTGTCAAGCCCTATTTTTGAATTTTTGTTTTTCTCTCTAAAACATCTGTGCGCGTAGTGTGAACGTTTTGTGATAATGCTTGACATGGGCACTAAAATATGCTAGAATGGCATTGACAGACAGATTCCGGGGCATAATAGGGAAAATGAAAAAAGGAGCGTGAACTGCATGAAGATCCGGTTCAATGAAGACGAGAAGGTCGTCGCCCGCATCCGTGAAGGGCTGCAAAAGAAGGAGGGCTACTGCCCCTGCCGGCTGCAGCGCACGGAGGAAAACCGATGTATGTGCGAGGAATTCCGCAATCAGATCGCTGATCCGGAATTCGAGGGCTACTGCCACTGCCGGCTTTACTACAAGGAGAAATAAGGAGGACTTGACAATGGATATCGTTCATGTCGAAAACGAAAAGGATTTTGCACCGGAGGTTCTGAATGCTCCCGGCAAAGTGCTTGTGGATTTCTGGGCATCGTGGTGCGGCCCCTGCATGATGATGGCACCGGTTCTGGAGGATATGGCAAAGGCATATCCGAAGCTCAAAATCGTCAAGGTCAATGTCGATGCAGTACAGGAGCCGGCTGTCAAGCTCGGTATCAACAGCATTCCGGCGTTCATTCTGTTCGAGAACGGCAAGGCTGTCAAAAAGACAGTCGGCGCGATGCCGATGGAAACGCTGGCAAAGCAGCTCGGTCTGTGATCCGCGGCAGAAAATCAGAAATACCATGCCCTCGTTCATGCGGGGGCATGATTTTTTGCGTACACAGTCCGCAGCGCGCAAAACAATCGCAAAGAATCCATTTTTATAACCTCCCGCTGTATTGTGTTATACTGGAATCAGCAAAGCCCCGATCACAATACAAGGAGGTATTATTATGAATGAGCAGTTCAATCCGCAGGGTACGTTTGTGCCTGCAAAATGTCCGGCCTGCGGCGGCGAATTTCCGGTCGATCCGTCACAGGACTGCACGGTCTGCCGGTATTGTCAGCAGCCGGTCATCACGGCAAATGCGATCCGGAATTATCAGATGAATCACATGAACGACCGCGCCGGATTTACCGCTCCTCCGCCCGTCCCGCCGCAGGAGCCGCCGAAAAAGCGCCGGACATGGCTCTGGGTGCTCGGCTGGATCTTCTGCTTCCCGATCCCGCTGACGATCCTGATGCTGCGCAATAAAACGATGAATCCCAAGGTCAAATACGGCATCATTGCGGCGGGCTGGATCGTGTATCTGCTGATCCTGCTTGTTCCGCGGAACAACAGCAGCCAGAGCACGGAGCAGCCGCCCGTCAGAGAGCAGACTCCCGCCGTGACAGAGACCGTCAAAGATGAATCGAGCGAGGTCAGAACGACTGCAAAGCCCGTCACAACGACCGCGCCGCCTGAAACAGAGGCTGCGCCCGAAACCACCGAGCCGGAGGTCACCGAGCCCGCCGAAACGACAGCGCCGGAGCCGTCTGCATCCGAGATTCAGCAGATGATCCAGAACGGCGACTATTCGCTTGTCACGCCGGAATTCAAGGCGACGATGGATGCCTACGAAGCATTCTATGACGAGTACATCGCGTTCATGAAGAAGTACACATCCGGTCAGGGCGATATCATGGGCATGATGAACGACTACATGACGATGCTCTCGAAAACCGAGGAATGGTCAAAGAAGATCGACGCGATCGACGAAAAGAAGCTCTCCGTCGCGGATGATGCATACTTCCTGCTGGTGACGCTGCGCGTTGAAAAGAAGCTGCTGAGCGTCGTATAACCGAATATCGCATGAACCGGCTCCGCTGTAAAAGCGGCGCCGGTTTTTGATGCGCTGCGATTTGACAGCGGGCGCGTGTTCGTGGTATAATCAGATAAAATGACAGCGGCAGGATCTGTCGGATCCCGCCCCGTTTCAAAAGGAGGTATCTGCAATGGCACTTGCCGCGTTCTCCCGTCCGATCGGCCCTGTGTCGGATTATCAGGAATATACCGAGGCTGATCTCTCCAATCCCGATACACTGGTAAAAATCTTCGATGAATGTCAGATCTATTATGCATCCATTTCGCTTGCGGGCTGGGATTTTCTGATCCGGCATTACGGCTATGAACAGCTTCACCGAATCGACCTGCAAAGCGGCTGGCTGACAGACCGTCTGGACGATCCGGAGGATCTCGAAGCCTACAAAGCGGAGGTCGCCCATGAGATCAGTATTCTGAAGCAGATCGAAGCGGATAATGAAAACAAATACCGCGAGATCCGGCTGACGTTACTGCCGGAGGTCTATGAGGATATTCTCGCATATGCACGGGAAAAGCATATGCATCCGCATGAACTGTTTGTCACGGCCGTGCAGGAATACCGCCGGTTCCACGGAGATCATACGATCCCGCTCTATCAGCTGAAGCTGGATTTTGCATGGTCGCCGGAGGGATATCTGCTCAGCGAAAACCGCACCGCATTCGAGCGGTTCGGCGCCCGGATCCCGCCGGAAAAGCTCGGCCTCTCCCCCGACCTGTGCAGGGAGATCTATGCGCTTGCCGCGATCTGGGACAAGGCCGCCGCCGGCGGCTCCCCAAGCTTTCCGAAAAACTGGACGGATGCAGAAAAGGCTGATTTTGAACGAAGATTCGCCGCTGCAATACAGGCCGCCGCAGAACAGCTCGGCGATGCATTCCGGCTGCGCGGCAAAGGCACTGACCGTTGACAGAATCATAAAAATGAATTATAATGTCATTGCGCACAAGCACGGCTCCGTATCACGCGGAGCCGTTTCCTGTATGCAGTCACACGCGTGCTATTGTTATATAATAAAAATATATCGCCTCATGCACGGATCCTGCCCTCCGGATTGTGTTATGAGTGAACGGGTACCCGAATACCGCAGAAAGTGAGGTCTTGCTATGAATCAGCAGCAGTACCGCAATGCCGTCCGGCAGATCCGCTGGTCTCCGCAGAAACGCGCCGAGATCGAGGAGCTGCTCCGGCAGAAAGCGCCGGCTTCTGCAATGGAGATCAGCTCCCCGCAGAAAGCCCGCAGCCGCACAAGAATCAAATACAACAAGCATCGTGTTACGGAGGGTGAGCTTATGGCATCGAAGCGTTTCAGAAGGATGATGTGGATCGGGCTGGCAGCAGCCGTCCTGACCACCGGCGGCGTGGTCGCGGGCATCGCGGCCTATGCGAAAAAGCATCCGCATATCCGGAATATCACATGGGAAAACGGCATCACGCTGAATCTGACCGATCAGATCAGCATGGATGTGTTCCGGAAATGGGGAACCAATCCCGACCCGTATATCACCCCGACTGACAACGGCTGGTTCTACCGCCGGACAATCAGATTCCCGAACGACGAGAATGAATTTATACGGATGAATGATATCCGGGCGCTGTACTATACCGACCGCGAGACGGGAAAGGCAGTCCCGGTCTGTGCGCGGCCGAACTGCGTTCATGACGGCAGCGAATACTGCACCGCATCGACCAAGACCTATGCCAATTCGTTCATGACCTATTACGACGGCAGTCTCTACACCGTCACGACGAAATATCTGCATCCGGAAAAGCGCTACACACAGTTTCAGGCGGACGATAACAATCCTGCAATGACCGTCGATGAATGCAGGCAGGTGCTTCTTCGCTATTCTGCGGACGGCACCGAGATCACCGAGCTTGCCGAATTCGGAAACGGCATCGGCACAGGCTGGTGTACCGTCCACCGCGGCTATGTCTGGTGCATCGTGCAGCGGCAGGAGCAGGGCGAGGAAATCGAAAATCCGATCACGCACAACACCTCCTCGTTCAAGAGCGGCGGCTGGCAGCTCTGGGGCTATGAGCTTTCGACCGGCCGTTCTGCGGTCATCTTCGACGGCATGGGCAAGCCGGATATCAACCATGTCAATCTAGCACCGGGCGCACTTTATGGCATCGGCGATTATCTGTATTTTTACCGCTGCCTTGATGACTGGTCTGGCCCGCAGGGACTCTGCCGCATCTCGCTCGTGACCGGCGAGGTCACGGACAGCGAGGAGGAGGTCGTCATCCCCGGCAATCACTTTGTCGCGATCTCCCATTCGCACGCGATCTGCGTGAATGAACGCAAGGAAAACAGCGCGGCCTACGATGACTATATGCTGGTCGATCTGAAAACCGGCGAACAGAAGCTCCTGCTCTCCGCAGAGCAATACGGAGACGATCCGAAAAAAGCGAAAAGTGTCTTTGGTATCATGGCAATGGATGACCGCTATATCTATGCTGTAAACTCCCTGAACAGAGCGACGGAGGAGGGCGTACAGAGGTCAATCATGATTCTGGATTATGACGGCAATCTCGTCAGGCAGATCGACACGGATTACATCAACCGGAGCTATGTCGAAAGGCGGAAAACAAAGGATCAATCCTCCTACTCGGAATATGAATCGCTGTTCTATAATGAATACTTCACACCGGATTACTCGGACGGCGAGAATCTCTATGCGTCCTATGTCGTCTACGGCGTTCCGGAGCTTCTGGAAAAAGAGGGCAAAGAAGCGCAGAATGTTGAGCTTTACTGCCCGATCGAATCACTGGTGAATGACGAACATCCCGAATGGAAGCGGGCATTTTCTCAGGAGGAGGCGACAGACGATGCAAACTGAAAATATCGCGCTTTATGCGTTCCGGAAATACGGCGATACGGCATTGCAGGCGGCGTTCTGCTGTCTCGGCAATCAGCAGGACGCAGAGGATGTCGCGCAGGAGGTCTTCTTCGAGCTGCACAAAAAGCCCCGCTCTTTCAATGATGAAGAGCATCTCAAAGCCTATATCCTCCGCGCCGTCATCAACCGCTGCAACAATCTCCGCAGAAAGCTGAAACGCCGCATCCGCATCAGTCTGGAGGATGTGCGGGAATCCGAGCTGGCCGAAAAGACCGATTCGATGCGGGATATCATCGCGCTCATCAAGGCGCTCCCGCCGCCCTACAATGCGGTCGTCTATCTGCATGACTGCGAGGGCTATTCCGCCCGCGAAATCGCCGAGATGCTCGGCCGGAAGGAGAATACCGTCAGCTCCCAGCTCCGGCGCGGCCGCGAAAAGCTGCGCATGGACATCGAGGATGCGGGGGTGCTGCTATGAGGCCGCAGGATTACCGGCGCTCCGTCGGGCAGATCCGCTGGTCTGAGGACAAGCGCCGCAGCATTGAGGAACAGCTCGCGCAGCCTGCATCCGGCAGGCAGCGGAAACCGGTTCCCGCATGGGAGGCAGAAAGGAGGGCTTATATGAAAGAGGGCAGAAAATTCACAAGACGGATGCTGCTCATTCTTGCAGCGGCTCTGCTCGTGATCGGCGGAACGGCTGCCGCGGTCGCGTGGAATTACAAGAAGGAACACATCGGCGACAATGCGCAGAATTCCCGCATCGACAAGCAGGAGGATGCGGCGGAATTCTCTCCGCAGCTCACCGACCAGACCGACATACCCTATGCGGAAAGCATTGCGCAGAACGACAGCGGCTACTATTATCTCGCCGGCTTCGACTGGACGACACAGGAGGAAATGGAGGATCTGCGCATCAATCAGTTTACCTATGACACAGAGCGGGCGCTGAAATATTACGATGCGAACAGCGGACATTCGGTCTTTGTCTGCGCAAAACCGAACTGCCTGCACGACCGCAACGAATTCTGCACCGCGACCACAAAGAATTATTCGATCATCTCCGAACCGGTCTGGCTGGACGGCTATGTCTGGGCGATCGCGCTCAGCAATATCGAGCTGCTCAAAAATCCGGAGGGCTGCACATCGTTCCCGACGGTGCTGCTCCGCTATGCGCCGGACGGCACAGAGGTCACAGAGGCCGCACAGATCTATTTTGCAGATACGCAGTATCTCCTGAATGCCGATCTGACCGCGCACCGCGGACAGCTCTGGATCGAATGCGATTACAGGCACTATATCACTGCGGAGGACGGCAATCTTCACAGCAGCAGCACGGAAATGCGCGGCGGCATGGGGCTCTGGTGCTATGAGCCGAAGGCACGCCGGCTGACACAGCTCTGCTCCTCCGGCGAGCTGAAAAAGGATTACATTCCGAACGGCGGCAGCGAATGCAGCTTTGAGCTGCGCGGACAGGGCGACTATGTCTATTTCCATAAGTTCAAGGAGGACTGGCGCGATCCGTTCAAGGGTGCGGGCATCTTCCGTATCGAATGCAGCACCGGAAAAATCGAGCTTGCAGCGCCGGTGAAATCGCATCACGGCTGGCTCTATGCGGTCAGCGGCGATCAGGCATATTATACGCTTTCGCCGAAGGTCTACGGCGGCAGAGAAATCGACGATGAGGCCACGATCCATGTCGTCAATATGCAGACCGGCGAGGACACCGAATTCGTTTCGCTCTATGCATTGGCAAAGGAACAGCTCCCGTGGCTGGAAAAGGATATGATCTACAACACCTACCGGGGCAGCGTTTCTGTCCGTATCGCTACGATGATCGCAGACGGAGGCCGCCTGTATCTCAGCTGGGCAGCGGATGATTACAGAGATCAGAATCATGCCGAAGGCTATTTTTTCTTCACGGAATTTGACAGCAGCGGGAAGATCATCAAAACCATAGATCTCAGCAAATGCAAAGGGCTGGAGCATACGGAAGAATGGATCCGCAGCTACCTGATGAAATACGGCTATTACTATGAGGATATCATTCACATCGCGCCGGAGGATATCACGGATTTCGATATGGAATTCATCCGCAGCAACGGCTATTACGAGACAAAGGACGGTGAGCTTGTCGATCCGCGCAAGATCAGAAAGGAGGATATCGAGGAGCTGGAAAAGACCGGCTTCTGGCGGAAGGATTATGTTACGCTTCAGCCAGAGGATCTCACCGAGGAAGATATTCAGCGCATCATCAAGGATTATCCGCCTGATTCGGTCGGCAGTGAGGGCATCAACTTCGACGGCACATATTTTTATCTGAAAAGCTTCGCTGCGCATTACCGCATGACGCCGGAGGAATGCTTCGGTGAACAGCGCATCGAACGGCTTTTCTATCAGTGACGGGGTGACGCTATGGCAAACAAACTGGAAATCATTCAGCTTTCCAAGCAGTACGGTGACTTCTGGGCGCTCTCGAATGTCAGCTTCACGCTGGAGCCCGGCGTCACCGGCCTGCTCGGTGCGAACGGTGCCGGCAAATCGACGCTGATGAAGCTCATGACCGATCATATGCCGCGCACATCCGGACAGATCCTCTGGAACGGCACCGATATCGTAAAGCTCGGCCGGAAATGGCGCGAGCTGGTCGGCTATACGCCGCAGTTACAGGGTGTATACGATGACTTCACCGCAAAGCGGTTCCTCTATTATATGGGTGCGCTCAAGGGCATGAAGCGAAAGGACATCAAGGAGCAGACCGAACAGATGCTCGAAGCGGTCAATCTCTCCCACGCCGCGCATAAGAAGATCGGCACATATTCCGGCGGTATGCGGCAGCGCGTTCTGCTGGCATCCAGTATGCTCGGCAGGCCGCAGGTGCTGATCCTCGATGAGCCGACCGCCGGACTTGATCCGGAGGAGCGCATCCGCATCCGGAACGACATTGCGGAGCTGGCACAGGACCGCATCGTGCTGCTCGCGACCCATGTGGTCAGCGATATCGCCTGCATCGCGAAGAATGTGCTGCTCATCCGCGGCGGCAAGCTGATCGCATTCGATACCCCGCAGGGAATGCTCGCGAATGCCGAGGGAAAGATCGGGGAATTCTCCGGCACATACGGCGAGATCCGGCTCTTGCAGGAGCAGTATCCGAACGGCGAGATCGCACAGCGCAGGAGCGGATTTGTCCTGCGTGTCGCGGCGGATCCGCTGCCGGAGGGCTGCGTGCCGGTCTATGACAATCTGACGCTGGAGGATGTGTGTCACCTCTATCTCAAAGGAGACCGGCAATATGGCTGAGCTTGCAAGGCTGCTGCTTTCCCCGAAGCGGCTCGTCATACTCATCATGGCGGCGGTCATCAATCTCGCGCTCTTTTCCGGCTACTGCCGCGACAAGCAGGAGCAGTCGATCGCAAAATACAGCACCGGAATGCAGTCCGCTGCGTCAGCCAAAAGCCGCGAGAACCAAAAGCTTCAGCAGTATCTCGAAAAGGATTATCCCGATTATCTGAAATATGTTGAAGAGCAGGCGGCAGCGCAGTCGATCCTCAGCGGCCTGACCAAACAGAGCGGATTCATCGACCGCAATCTCAAAAAGACTGCCGCCGATTACAGCAGGCTGGAGGGCATCACGCTGACAGCCGGCGAAAGCCGCGGGACCCTTGCGGTCGCTGACTATCCGATCACGGATTATCTGCTGCTGATCGCGCCGATCCTGCTGGTGCTGGAGCTGCTGGCGGATGCAGATTCCGCCGCCGGCGACCTCACCCGCTCGACGCGGCAGGGACGCGTTCCGCTCTGTGCATGGCGCATCGCCGCAGTCGCGCTCAATGCTGCGGCATCGGTGCTGCTGCTCTACGGCGGCAATATCCTCTATACCTGCATCTTCTACGGCGATCCCGGACTGACACGCGCCTTACAGTCGATACCGGAATATCAGGTCTGCGTTCACCGCATCACGGTCGGCGGCTATCTGCTCGCGGCGGGCTGCCTGAAAACGCTGGCGGCGGTCATTCTCGCGCTGCTGATCTGGCTGGTGCTGTCGCGGTTCCATGTGATCCTCGGCTGGTTGATCTCCGGCATCTGGATCGGCGCATCGTTCCTGCTGTTCCGGCTCATCGTCCCGACTGCCGGCGTGAATCATCTCAAATTCCTCAATGTCTTTGCGGCGCTTGATGCAGATATCTTTTTTACGCAGTACTGCAATCTCAACTGGTTCGGCTATCCGGCGGGATTTCTGCTGAATACGCTTGTCTTCTGCATCATCCTGCTGACAGTCGCCGTACTGCTCTGCCTGCTGCGAATCGGTCATGCATATCCTGCAAAGACCGGCGAGAAGCTCGCGGATCTCAGTGACCGACTGCATCGCTTCCTCACACGGCATCTGCCTGTGCATTCACTGTTCGGCATGGAGGGCTGGAAGCTGATGATCGCACAGAAGGGACTGTTTGTCCTGCTGGCAGCGGGCGTTATGGGATTCTCGCTCTGGAAGGAAATTCATGTCTATGTGCCGGTCAATTCAGACACGGAGCGCTTTTATTCGCAGTATTCCGGCGAGGTCACAAAGGAGAATATCGAGCGGACAGCTTATATCGTTATCGGCGAGATGAAATCGCTGAAAAACGCAAAGGTCGCACTGGCAAAGGCCTATCTGCGGAAAGCCGCCCCGCGCGATATCGACCGGATCAAGCAGGGCATCATGAAATCGGAAAGCGAGCTGTATCTCTACAAGAATCTGCTGAACACCATGCTCATGCTTGCGAAATATACAAGGGAGACCGGCCGGCCGGCGTGGTTCATCCAGCAGAATGCCTATATGATATTCTTTCAGGATTCCGCCGCCGAGCACCGGTGCAGCATGGTGCTGCTGCTCTGGATGATCTTCACATTCTCCGGCATCGCAGCCTACGACAACCGCTATGATACCGCGATGCTGCTGCGCAGTACCCGAAACGGCAGAGCCGGTCTGCTGACCGCAAAGGCCGGCTGGATCCTGCTGCTGACACTGATCGCATCCTTCGGGCTCCACGGGGTTTATCTCGCGCATTTCTTCACCGATGCAGAATTCGCCATGCTGGATGCCCCCGCGCAGAGCCTGGCGCTGTTCCGTGATTTGCCGTTTTCCGTTTCTATGCGCGGAATCCTGATCGGCTATCTCTTTGTGCGGTATCTGATTGCGCTGGTGATCGCCGCGGGCATCTATGCCGTCAGCCGGTTCAGCCGGACACCCGAAAAAGCCCGCATGACAGCGATGGTCATTTTCCTGCTGCCGAGCGCGCTCGCGGAATCCGGAATTGAACAGCTCCAGATGTTGAATTGTGTCGGGCTGCTGTCTTTTCCGATCGCCTGATACAGCGATTCTGCACATCCGCAGACAGACTTTTTGTGTGAACCCTGCCGATTCCGGAAAAAAACTGTCAGGAATGCCAAAAAGTATACGCGTCTTTTCCGTAATGCACAAAAAACTAAACAAAATTTCACCTATCTTCGCAAAAGTGTTGATTTTTTTTCTGAAATGTAGTATAATGGTAAACGTAGAAATTTATATACATATCGGAGGTAGGGATTTCATGCACGTTGACTTAATTACCACCACGAAGGGCAGTCCGAAGGTTGTTCATGCGACAGAAAACAGCAAGAAAACAGCCTGCGGTATCAATCTGACCAAGCCCGAAAACATCGGACAGTTTGCCGCTGCCGGCGAGCTGAGCGATGTGATCCAGATCACCTGTGAAAAGTGTAAGACGATCATCGCAAAAAAGCTCATCAAGGAATCGAACCGCGAGATGGCGGCTCAGCTCAAGGAGGAGCAGCGGCGCTTAAAGCGTGAGCGTGCGGCTGCCAAGCATCAGCACGGCGGCGCGGTCGAGGTTCCGCCTGTTCCGCAGGTCAGCTCCAGACCGGCATCCTCCGGCGGCTATATTCCGCCCTCGATGCGGAGAAATATGCAGGAGCAGCAGCATCAGACGCCGATCGAGGCTCCGACCCCGTCTCCGGCGCCGGTTCCGGCGATGCCCGCTCCGGCACCCGCAGCCGCAGCTGTAAACGATGCACTCTCCCAGTTTGCGATCCCGACCGTTCCGACCTCTGTGCCGGGCGCGATTCCGATCGCTCCGCCTGCACCGGCTCCCGCACCTGCTCCGGCACCTGCGGCGAATGACGATGTGCTTGCGCAGTTTGCGATCCCGACCGTTCCGACCTCTGTGCCGGGCGCGATTCCGATCGCGCCGCCTGCACCGGCTCCCGCACCCGCTCCGGCGCCTGCGGCAAATGACGATGTGCTTGCGCAGTTTGCGATCCCGACCGTTCCGACCTCTGCGACGGGCGTGATTCCGATTGCTCCGCCTGCACCGGCTCCTGCAACCGCTCCGGCATCTGCTGCAAATGACGATGTGCTTGCGCAGTTTGCGATCCCGACTGTCCCGACCTCTGCACCGGGCGTCATCCCGACCGCTCCGCCTGCTCCGGCACCCGCTCCGGCTCCTGCCGATGTGGATGATGTGCTTGCGCAGTTTGCGATCCCGACTGTCCCGACCGCTGCGCCGGCCGGTGTTCCGCAGTTCAATACCCCGACAATTCCCGTGACGATCCCGCCTGCACAGCCGCAGAATGACGATGTGCTGTCGCAGTTTGCGATTCCGACCGTTCCGACGGATCTGCCCAGCACCGCGCCGAAGCGTGCGCCGGCTGCCGATCCGGAGGATCTGCTCGCGCATTTCTCTGCGCCTGCCGATCCCGCAGCATCCTCGATTCCGTCGCCGGACACGCCGCCTGCGATCGGCAATGCTGCTGTCACGGATGATATCCTCGCACAGTTTTCCGTCAATCCGCCTGTCAGCACACCGCAGCTCTCCCCGATGGAGGCACTCGGTCTCGATGCTCCGCACATTGAAGCAGAGATCGACGAAGCAAAATCTGCTGCTGAATCTGCGATTTCCGAAACCGAGATCCTTGATGTGATTCCGCAGCCGGCTGCGCCAGCTGTTCCGCCGGTCTCCAAGCCCGCACCTGAACCGTTCACCCTTGAATCCCTCGACGATCTGCTTCTGATGCCGGGTCAGGGTCAGCCGAAGCCCGCAGCACCGCCGACACCTGTCATGCCGGAGCCGCTGCCGGATATCGCGACCGTTCCGACCAGCGCACCCGCTGCACAGTATCCGGGCGTTTCTCCGATAGCCATGCCGCAGCAGACAGTTCCGACACTGGATGTACCGCCTGTCCCGCAGATGGCAATGCCGCAGCAGACAGTCCCGACACTGAATGTGCCGCCGGTTCCGCAGATGACAGTGCCGCAGCAGCCGGTTCCGACACTGAATGTCCCGCCTGTCCCGCAGATGACAGTGCCGCAGCAGCCGATTCCGCAGATCCCCGTTCCGGCTGTCCCGACGATCAATGTCCCGCAGCAGCCCGTTTATCAGCCGCAGCATAACAGCCTCTATTCCGTCCCCTCTGCACCGAAGCAGCAGGATACTTCGCCGACACCGCTTTTCGTCGGCTACAGTGCAGACGGCAGACAGCTGTTCCAGAAATACGATGCACTCGGCAACCCGATTCCGATCAATGAGCCGGTTTACAGCTCGCCCCCGGAGCAGCCGTCGCATCAGGTACGCGCGCAGGCGCAGGTCCTCGGAAACGGCGCAGCCGCTCCGGTCATGGATATGGATGAGCTGATGGCCAGCATGGGCATCGAGGATCCTTCCAAGCGCAAGAAGGATGAGGGCAAGGCGATCAACTTCACCGAGTACAAGATCCCGCCGAAGAAGGCCAAAAAGTCCGCACCGAAGAAGCCTGCTGCGCCGAAGCCTGAGGAGACCGGTCCGATTTCCGCAGCAGAGGCAAAGCGCCGCAAGAAGGTCGATAAGATCAATAAGGAATTTGAGAAGCAGCTGCGTTCCCGCGGCATCGACCCGAAGACCGGCGGTCTCATCATTGACCCGAAGAAGTAATACTGATTTCAGAACAATGAAACTGAAAGGCAGCGGCCGCTTCGCCGCTGCTTTTCTTGCCAAACGGAGAATACTATGAATACAAATGAAACACAGCTCCCTGAACAGCTCCCGCCGGCAGAGAATCCCGCTCCGGCTGCGCGCCGCGCTTATTCCTCCGCGTTCTTCCTCCCTGCCCTGCTGTTCATTGTCGATTTTATCGTGATCTTTATCCTGCAAAAGCTGATCGACACCTCCCAGTCCGTCGCGCTTCAGTATATCGTCGGGTTCATGCCGATGTATCTGATCGCATTCCCCTGCTGCGTCCTCGCGGCGCGGCTCGTTCCCAAAATGCCGCCGGACAAGCATTCACTCAGTCCCGTGCGGATCATGCTCTACTTCTTCATCTGCCAGTTTCTGGCGATCGCCGGAAACTTCATCGGCATCATTGTGAATGCAGTCTTGTCTGTCATTCTCGGTGTCAACACCTCTGCGACATTTTTGCAGGAGGGCATATTAGGTGAACAGCCGCTCCTGTTCTGCTTCATCGCAGTCTGCTGTGCGCCTGTCGTTGAGGAGCTTCTGTTCCGCAAACTGCTGATCGACCGCATCCACCGCTACGGAAACCGTACAGCGATCATCATTTCCGGACTGCTCTTCGGACTGTTTCACGGAAACTTCACGCAGTTTTTCTATGCAACACTGATCGGTTTTCTGTTTGCGTATGTCTACACATCGACCGGAAAGATCCAATATACGATCCTTCTGCATATGCTTCTGAATTTCTTCGGCACTGCTGTCCCGATGCTCGTCAACAAAAGGATCGACAACAATGCGCTCATGGAATCGCTTCAGGCGGCAATGGATACGCTTCAGCAATCCCTCCTCTCCGGTCAGGCGATGGATGAAGCCAACCAGCAGCTCAATGGACTCCTCGGCGAAATGAAGCCGCTGCTCATCATGGCTGCTGTCAACTACGGTCTGGCTTTCGCCGGCCTGATCACGCTGATCGTGCGCCGCAAGCATTTCAAGATCGAACCGCCCGTCACGCCGCTGCCGAAGCGCACGCATCTCTCTGTCATCTTTATCAATCTCGGCATTCTTTTTGCGGCAGCTGTTTGCATTTTCCAGTTCATCAACCAGATATACGGCATTGTCTGACAAAGCAGCAGGCTCCCCCGTTCATGCGGGAGAGCCTGTTTTTTTTATGCGGTGATCTGCCGTGCAACATACACGCCGGAGGCCGATGCGTGCGAGAGCGAATGCGTCACGCCGGAGCAGTCGCCGATGACATACAGTCCTGGATATTTCGTTTGCAGACGGCTGTCGATCTCGACCTCCATATTGTAGAATTTGACCTCGACGCCGTAAAGCAGCGTATCGTCATTCGCCGTGCCGGGCGCGATCTTGTCGAGCGCATAGATCATTTCGATGATGCCGTCCAGAATGCGCTTCGGGATCACAAGGCTGAGATCGCCGGGCTGCGCCTGAAGTGTCGGCACGACAAAGCTCTCACTGATGCGATGCGCATTGCTGCGTCGGCCGCGGATCAGATCGCCGAAGCGCTGCACCATAACGCCGCCGCCCAGCATATTCGAGAGCCGCGCAATGGATTCGCCGTAGCCGTTGCTGTCACGGAACGGCTCGGAGAAATGCTTGCTCACCAGCAGCGCGAAATTCGTATTGTCGGTATGCAGCGCCGGATCCTCATAGCTGTGGCCGTTGACCGTCACAATGCCGTTCGTGTTCTCGTTGACGACTACGCCGTGCGGATTCATGCAGAATGTCCGCACCAGATCCTCGAACTGCTTTGTCCGGTAAACAATCTTGCTCTCATAAAGCTCATCGGTCAGATGCGAAAAGACCGCCGCAGGCAGCTCCACGCGCACGCCGATGTCCACACGGTTCGATTTCGTCGGGATATCGAGCGCATCGCAGACGGATTCCATCCATTTACTGCCGCTGCGTCCGACCGAGATCACGCAGTTTCTGCCGGTGAAACGCCGCTCTCCGGCAATCAGCGCATAGCCGTCATCCAGCCGCTCGACCGAATGGATCTCCGTGCGGAAATGAAAATCGACACGCGATTTCAGCTCGTCATAGAGCCCTTGCAGCACGATGTAATTCTTATCCGTGCCGAGATGCCGCACCTGCGCATCCAGCAGATGCAGGTCATTCTCGAAGCATTTCTTCTTGATCGCGGTATTCGCGGTCGAATAGAGCTTAGTGCCGCTGCCGCCGTGCGCGAGATTGATCGCATCGACATAGCGCATCAGCTCCAGCGCCTCCTGCTTGCCGATGTATTCATACAGCGTTCCGCCGAACTGATTGGTGATATTGTATTTGCCGTCCGAGAACGCGCCGGCGCCGCCGAAGCCGTTCATGATCGCGCAGGTCTTACAGCCGATGCAGCTCTTGATCTTTTTGCCGTCGATCGGACATTTCCGCTGATCGAGCGGATTGCCGCATTCAAATACGCCGATCCGCAGGCTGCTGTCACGCTGCAAAAGCTCATATGCCGTGAAGATTCCGCCCGGCCCCGCGCCGACGATCATAACATCATAATCCATATTTGCACATCCTTTCATCGCCGGCAGTGCCGGAGCCATGATCTAAAGTTCTCCGGAAGTAAACGGGAACAGAATCAGATTTATCCAGACCAAACAATAGGCGCGGCCAGCGCCTTAACAGCGACGAACCGAACGCCGCGTCAATACCGTTTTACAGATAATTCGCTGCCGCAATAATAATATATCATAATCCGGCGCAAAAGTCAATGTCTATCTGTATTCCCGCAGCATTCCGGAAAGCCGCAGCAGGCAGTAAAGATTCGGCAGCGCCATCATGCCGTTG
>DGSY01000097.1 GCA_002394125.1 Ruminococcus sp. UBA4350 | reverse complement strand
CCATATCTATAACTCCCCGATTCATCCACTCCCGCAATGCGGGGCACGGCAATCGCTTACGAAATCCACACATAAAATCGAATGCGTTATTCATTAAAAATACATATCTTTTTGGAAATCTGATATCCAAATTTGAGATTCCCAAGGGGAAAAAAGTGATTTTCCCTTAAAAAGATACCCTGTATTTTATTAAATGATCTCGTAAGCGATTGCCGTGGGGCTCCCCGCCTGCCCGCTTGACAGACGGCGGCGAATCCTGTATAATATAAAAAACGGGAGGAGGTGTGCTGATGGAACACGATGCAGATGCCATGCAAATCGCAGAACAGCTTTATCCGGCCGCACTGCTCATGCTCGGCGATCCCGCAGAGAGCAGAGCCGCTGTCATTGAATCCATCGTCGCTGCAAAGCGCCGTTCGCCGGAGCAGTGGGCGGATTCCGTGCTCCTGCATCTGCTGCGGATCAGCCTGACCCGTGCGCCGGAGCGCCTCGACCCCGATGCACTGCCGGAGGATTCCGTACCGGATGCGCTGCGTCCTGTCCTGCGCCTGCCGGCAGGCAGCCGCATCAGCCTTGCACTCGACCTCTGCGGCTGCGATCCCGCTGATGCCGCTGCTGCCCGCGGCCTGACCGCCGATGAACAGCAGCGCAATACCGAAAAAGCCTACCGTCAGCTGCAATTCTTACAGAGCGGCGATGCAGTCCCGCGGGAACAGCTCGCGGAATCCGCCAAAGCGCTGACATGGCAGGAGGCCGACGCTGAAGCACTCGCCGCTGCACTCGCAGATGCCGCCGCAGAGGAAACCGCAGAGCCGGGATCGGACAGCGGGACGCAGATCGTCCGGCGAAGCGCCGCAGAAAAAAAGCGGAAAACAATCTCCGTTCCGGTCTGGTGCATTGCTGCCGCAGCCGTCGGCATCACCGTTCTCAGCGCGGCACTGATTTTCCGGATCGCGGCGGACAGACTCTCCGAAGCGCAGCGCCAGCCGGAGCCGCTTTCGCAGAACGAGGTTGCTGAGATCTTCGCATCGGATTATCTCTATATCGGCAGCGCACAGGAAAAAGCGGCAGATGCGGCCGGCATTCCGTCGGAGCAGGCGGTTTTCCTCAGCACGAAACTCAAGACCGCCGCCGATCCGCCGTTCTATGAATTGCAGTTCACGGACGGGAGCAAGCTGTATTCCTGTATCGCAGATGCAAAAAGCGGCGAGGTCTCGGATTTGCAGGATACCGACGCGGCAGTGGAGCTGCGGACGGAGAAACTGCAAAGTGCGGAATCCCTGCGGAAAACAGCCGCAGAAGCATTCTCGCTGCATGATGTCATCGTGCTGAAGGAAAAGCTGTCGCACGGCGCCTATGACGATGAGATCCGCTTTGAGCTGCTCGACCGCAGCGGGATCGTGCATTCCGTGCAGCTCGATGCGCAGACCGCGGTACTGCTCAAATACAAAAAGGAACGGCTCGGCGACACCGTGCAGGGGCGCATCATCTCTGCGGAAAAGGCAAAGGAGCTGGCCGTCGCACGCGTCAGCGGACAGAGCGTTTCGGAGATGATCTTCACAAAGGTCAGGCAGGACGGCGAGCTGTATACAGTCGCATTCACAATGGATGACGGCACACAGTATCTCGTTGAGCTGAATGCGGTCAGCGGGGCGGTCAGCAATGTCGATGTGCATCCGGTCTCGGCGGATATCTCCGATGCGGTCGGAATGCTCGCCGCAAGGGATACAGCGCTGAAGCTGTCCGGTCTCAGTGACGAAAAGAATGTCAATTTTACCAAAGCAAAAATTGACCGCAGCAGCGGCATTTATGTCTATGAGCTGGAATTTGAAACATATGACTATGAATATGAGGTCAGCATTGCCGTACAGGACGGCACGCCGGTCAAGTTCCGCGCATGGGAAACAGAATGATCTGAACAGATATCAGATACAAGAGTATTCGGTTTTCACCGGATACTCTTTTTTCGCCTCTCAAAAATAGAATTTCCCTCAAAATGCATATTTCACCGGTTTGCGTACATAATACCCCTGAAAGCCGATCGGGTGACGAGGCTTCAACCAATGAAAGAAAGGCGATATCTATGAAAAAATCTACACGCGCCGGCATGAACGGCAAGGGCTTTTATGCAGCCCTCTCACTAAGTATCGCGATGGTGGGCGCAGCCTGCTGGTATGCCTATTCACAGGCAGGGAAGCTGATGCCGCCCACTGTCCCGCAGAGCAGCATCGCACAGGAGACCGCGCAGCCGAAGCAGACCACCGCGCCGCCGGCAGCGCAGACACAGCCCCCCGTGACCATCACGCGGCCGGTCTATACCACTGCCCCGCAGCCGCAGGAGGCCGAGGAAGCCGCCGCGATCCTGCGGCATACGACACCGGCAGAGACAGAGCCGCCCGCGCCGGCGCCTGCCGTGACCGAAGCGCCGGTCGAGCAGCCGATCCTGCCCGTTGACGGAAAGGTCATTCTGCCGTTCAGTCAGGGCGAGCTGATCAAGTCGCCGACCACCGGCATCTGGTCAACGCATAACGGCGTGGACATTGCGGTCTCGCTCGGCACGGAGGTCGTCGCGGCGGAGGACGGAACGGTCACATTTGCGGGCAGAGAAGCGCTCTGGGGCATTGTCGTGACCATGCTCCATGAGAACGGCACCGTGACCCGCTACTGCGGCCTGAACGAGGGACTGAATGTGCAGGCGGGTGCCGTGATCCCGCGCGGAACCGTACTGGGCGCTGTCGGCGATACGAATGAAGCGGAGAGCGCAGAGGAAACGCATCTGCATTTTGAGGTCATGCAGAATGACCGCTATATTGATCCGGCCAGCTATTTTGCCGGTGCTTTGCAGTAAACGAATACCGGATGAGGGAGGATATCTGCCTGCGGATATCCTCCCTCGCTGTCTGCGGCTTGACAATCTGACGAATAGAATGTATAATAAGTAAAACAGGTGCGAACAAAAAACGCTCCCGAAAGGAGGCAGATCCTATGCCGATCGAACCGCAAAAGCCGGCCGATTCCTTTGTCTTTCAGGTCAATCTCGGCGGCATGATCGACATTCTCTCCAATCACCTTTACAGCTCGCCGGATGTCTTTGTCCGTGAGCTGCTGCAAAACGCCGTCGATGCGATCGCGGCCAAGCGCCTCAAATATCCGCAGGCCGGCGGGCAGAACGAGATCCGGCTGATCCTCTCCGAGGAAAACGGCCGTCCGCAGCTCTGCTTTACCGATACCGGCACCGGTCTCACCGAAGACGAGATTCACAGATTTCTCGCGGTGATCGGGCAGTCCTCCAAGCACGATCTTTCCTCCGGTGCGGTACAGCAGGATTACATCGGACGCTTCGGCATCGGTCTGCTCTCCTGCTTCCTCGTCTCGGATGTGATCCGCGTGCAGACGCGCTCCGTGCAGACGCCGGAGCAGTCGCTCGAATGGTGCGGCAGACCGGACGGTACATATACGATCACGCCATGTGCGCCCCTGCCCGCTGCCGGTACGCGCATCCTGCTCTCACCGAAGAAGGATGCCGAGGGCTATTTCAATGCGGAAAAGCTGACACAGCTCGTGCAGTACTACGGGCTCCCGCTGCCGGAGCCGATCCTGCTCGAACAGGACGGCGCCGTCACACGGCTCAATCCGCCGTTTCCGAAGGGCGATTCGCAGTATGCGCAGATCATGGAACTGGGCGAAACGCTGTTCGGAACACAGTTTCTCGGCGTCATCCCGCTGGATTCGCCGAGCGGACTCTTTTCTGGCGCCGCCTATATCCTCTCCAATGAGACCGCCCCGACCGCAAAATCGCATCACCGCATCTATCTGAAAAATATGCTGCTGACCGAGGACGGCGCAAAGCTGCTGCCGAAATGGGCATTCTTCCTGCGCTGCTTCATCAATACGGACGGGCTCCAGCCGACTGCCTCGCGTGAGGATTTCTATGAGAATGACACGCTCCTGCGGGCACGGGAGGAGCTCTCTGACTGCATCGTCCGCTATCTGCGACAGCTTGCGGAAAAACGCGATCCGCTTTTGCAGCGCATTGTCCGCATCCACCGGCTCGCCGTGCAGTCTGTTGCCGTGGAGGATGACGACCTTTACTGTGCGTTCTTCCCCTATCTCACCTTTGAAACATCATTCGGCACCTATACCGGCAGCGATCTGCTCTCCGCCGAAATGCCGGTCTGCTATACGCCGTATATCGACGAATACCGGCAGGTCGCGGCGATCTCCTGCGCGAGAAATACGCTGCTCGTCAATGCGGGCTATACCTATGTCGCGCAGCTGCTGGAGCGCATGACGCTCCTGCGGCCGGATATTTCCGTCATCCGCATGAAGCCGGAGCGCATTGACGCGATGCTCGATGACCCGAAGCTCAAGGACCCTGCCTCCGCGCTGCGTCTGCTGGCGGAATGCAATGAGCTGCTCGCGGACTACGACTGCGCCGCCGCGCTGAAACGCTTCTCGCCGACCGAGCTGCCGGTGCTGTATACCGTCAATGAGGAGGCGCTGCTGCTGCGGGATATCCGGCACTCCATGGAGCAGTCCGCCGATCTGTTCCGCGGGATGCTCGATGCCTTTGCCGAGGAGTATCATCAGGATGCCGCCGCAAGGCTCTATCTCAATACGGACAATCCGCTCATTCAGCGGCTCATGCAGACCGCTGACAGCGAAAAGCTGCACTGCTGCTTAGAAATCCTCTATATTCAGGCGCTGCTGACCGGCGGCTACCCGATGCGGAATCATGAAATGCAGCTGCTCAATACCGATCTGCTGCGGCTGCTGGACTGGAGCATCACATAAACAGAAGGAGACCTCAGATGAAGCGAAAAACAGCGTTTCTTCTTGCCGCCGCTCTGCTGCCGCTGCTCACCGGCTGCTCTGTCTCACTGCATTTCGGCGGGGAAGAATCCGGATCCGATACGGCGGAATCCGTCACGGAACCTGCCGTAACGACTGCTCCGCCTGAGACTGCGCCGCCTGTCACGGAAACAGAGCCGCCGAAGGATCCGGATCAGGCGCTCTGCGATTCCCTGCTTGCGGCAATGCAGAATTTCCGTATCGTCTGCACGCATCCCGCAGCGGCCAGTCAGGAGCAGATTCACCGCATCTACGAGCAGATCCGGCAGGAGCATCCGGAGATCTTCTGGATCGACAATACGGATTACACGATCTATCCGGACAGGACGGAATTCACATTCCACATGATCTCCGACGATATGGACGAGATCATCGGCTGGTATTCGGATATGAAAGCGGCTGCCCTCGGCGTGACCGCGAGCATTCCCGAAAGCTGGTCAGACTGGGAAAAAGCGCTCTATATCCACGATTATCTTGCGGACAATGTGGAATATGACTTTGAGGGTGCAAGAGTCAACAATGAGATGAATGCGGCCAATGAATCCAATGCCGGTGCAGCATACAATACGCCCTACGGCCCGCTGGTCAATCATTCCGCAGTCTGTTCGGGATATGCTGCTGCATATCAGTATCTCGCACAGCTGCTCGGACTGGAATGCGGCCGCGTGAGCGGCACAGGCGACGGCGAATCGCATTCATGGAATTATATCAGGCTGGACGGCAGCTATTACTGGGTCGATGTCACATGGGATGACGATACTCCGGCAGACGGCATTCACAAGGAAACCAATGCACCGTACCGTCACGCATACTGCTTCGTTCCGGATGAGATCATCAGCCGGAATCATACTGTGGACAGCGACCAGCCCGCGCCGCCGGTCTGCGATTCGATGGAGCTGAATTATTATCAGCAGACGGACACCTACTTCGGGCAATTCGATGAAGAAACGGTGCTGGAGCTGCTGCGCAGAAACGCGGATGATACCTATGTGGAAATGATGTTCGCAGACGAGACATCCTATCAGGAAGCGATGACATTTTTCGGCACGCCGGATGTGCTGAACGGACTGTCCGATCTGTTCGGCACAGGCTTCACGATCTATTACAGCGGCGATGACAAAATGTATCAGATCACCGTAACGCTTCCGCCGAAGGTTGAAATAGAAACAGAATAAACGAAAACCGACCGCATCTCCAAGCGGTCGGTTTTTTGTCAGAAAAAATGCTTTGCTCAAAGCACATAGCGCAGGATCGCGACGGCCTGCAAAATGCTGCCGAAATTCACGAACAGATGAAAGATGCTGTGCATATACCGGTGCTTCTTGCCGAGCCCGTACAGCACCGCGCCTACTGTATAGCAGATGCCGCCCGCAAGCAGCCAGAGGAATCCGGCGGTTGTCATGACCGTCACGGTCGGTCTGAGGATCGCAACGATCGCCCAGCCCATTGCGAGATAACAGATCATGCTCATGCGCTTGTATTTTTTCAGGTCGATCGCGGTCAGCGCCGCCGCTGCCGCTGCACAGCCCCATTCAATGCCGAAGACGATCCACGCCGCAGCCGGCGAGAGTTTCCGGATTCCGACGAGTAGCACCGGCGTATAGGTACCGGCGATCATACAATAGATCGTGCAGTGGTCAAGCACCTGCATGACGCGCTTGCCCATGCCGTCCGGCAGGCCGTGATAGACGCTTGATATCACAAAGAGTGCGCAGGTCAGAACGCCGTAGACCGATCCGCTCACGATCGCCCACGGATCGCGGTGCTTCGCGCCGATCAGAATGCTGCCGATCAGGATCAGCAGCCCTGCCGCGCCGCCGACAATATGCGTTATCATATTCATCAGTTCTTCGCCGTGCGTATAATCCGGCAGGATCCGCTCCCGCAGCGGTGTCCGCTTTGCCCGTGTCATAATCGCCACGCTCCTTTCAGATTTCTGTATTATTATGATACCCGATCAGAGCGAAAAATGCAACCTACTTTTATTTATATCCGGTATACCGGCAGTCGAGCGGATTCTACTGCTGAAATACACGCAGATACGCGGATTCTGCATTTCGGAGAATGAACGGGAGATCGCGGTAGAATCAGCATTTTCCCTATAAAACGCGCAGGGTGCGCACCGCCGCAAAGATAGCGATGCGCACCCGCGCTGTATGGAGAGAAACTGGTAGGCAAATTTATTCGTCGTCCCGCAGGCCGAGCTCGACCGCGAGATCATCGTATTTCTGGAATTCATCTCCGTAGTAGTCGTGGAACCACATATCCATCATCTGCTCGTATCGCGGATTGCCCCAGCGCCAGCCCTGATCGACAGAGCCGGAGCCGACATTCACGATCTTCGCATCCGGATACGCCTCGCGCAGCTGCGAGAGTCCCTTATAGCCGACATAGGTCGATTCCAGCCAGATCCGCTGCATCATCGGAGAATTCAGCAGCGGCGTGACATCCGAGATCGCATTATAGCTGATATTGACATCGACCAGCTCATGCAGCTTTGCGAGCGGCGAAATGTCAGAAACGCGGTTCACGAAGATCTCCAGATAATGCAGATGCTTGAGCTTCTCCAGCGGAGAGAGGTCGTAAACGCGGTTGTCAGCGATGATGAGCAGGCGCAGATCGGGGAGATATTCCGCGATCGGGGAGATATCGGTGAGCGCCTGATGACCGAGGTCAAGTGCCAGCAGATCGGGGCAATATTTCAGCACCTCGAGATTATCCGAGGTCATGCGAATGTGCTTGTAATTAACGATCAGAACGGAGAATGCAACGGCATCTGTCCGCAGCGACCACTGCGAACCGATATAGACACGCCAGACGACGCGCACCTTATCGCCGATCTCCTTCTGGAACTGCGTCAGGCGGTCATTGGAAAGGCCGCAGTCGCAAAGGATGACCTTTTCGAGCAGCGGGAACTGTTCGATCGCCTCCTTGAGCGCCGGAAGATCGTCCTCCGTGAGCTTTTTGCCGGTGAGATCCAGCTCAGGGATCGCGGAATCATATTCCTCGCCGTCATACTTGACCGTCCAGCCGAAGGAAACCTCCGGGAATTCATTGGTCAGCGCGATGCGGTCAGCGATCGAGAGCGGCTGATTGTGGAGGTCAACCTCCTTGAGCTGCGGAAGCAGTGCAAGCTGATCGAACAGCGCCGCATCCAGCTTCACATCCCGCAGATCCAGTGTTTCGACATTTTCAAGCACCTGCTTGCCGTAGATCTCGTAGGTGCCAAGCACCTCGAAGTCGATCTCCGGATACGCATTGATGAGAATATTTTTCTCCGTCTCCGGAATTGCCTGCTCACCGAAAATGACCGTTTTGAGATTCGGCAGATATCCGAGCTTTTCGATAAAGGCTTTCGTATCACGGATGCCGCATCCGGAAACGTCGAGTGTCTCGATATCAGTGCGGTAATTTCTGCCGTCGATATTGACAACGGTATTGTAGATCAGCTCGGTATCCGGGAACGCCTGCCGGAACGCGATCGACTGCTCGGCCTCGACCGCATAGGAACCGAGATTCGCGACCTTCAGATTTTTGAAGCGCCGCAGATAAGACTTCAGCGAATCGAGATCGGGGATCTCGCGGCCGTTAAAATCCACTTCCTCTGCATAAATGTCGATCGGCTTGCCGAACATATTAAAATGAGAATAGCTGTAATACCAGAGTGAAAAGCAGGCGATCAGCAGAAGGACAACGGATGCAGCCGCGATCACGAACAGCTTTTTGACCTTTTCCTTTTCCTTGATGACGAATTTGCGCGTCTTTGGCGTAGCGGCCTGCTCTGCATCGGGCTGCGCGGGAACCGGAACAGACTGCGGAACAGCCGGTGTGACCGGCGTAACAGAAGGCTTTGGGGGCGCGGCAACAGCCGCAGCGTTTTGAACAGTCATGAAATTTTTTCAGCTCCAAAAAATGATTTCACTGCCTGCAAAAGCAAATACTTCTGCGGCGGACAGAAAACCGATTGCAGAGCAACCGGTTCACTGGCCGTCAGATTGGGGTAGCAGGATTTGAACCTACGAATACCAGAGTCAAAGTCTGGTGCCTTACCGCTTGGCGATACCCCATCTCAATATATTATACCACATAGCGCGGTAAAAATCAAGGAAAAAACAGGAAAAATTGAAATAAAAAAATAAAACCCAGAGTCATAAAACTCTGGGTTTCGGTGCCGGCATTGAACTATTTTCCCGGGCCGTCTCCAGCC